>DATW01000071.1 GCA_002504845.1 Euryarchaeota archaeon UBA250
CCGGAACAATTGGGCTTCAAAAACTCGTCTCAAGTACACGAGGGAGTAAAACTCCCTGAACCCTTTCTCGAGGTCTCTACAAAGTTCGAGGCATTTGATCGAAATCTGGAGAGGGAGGAGGCATTGGAGATATCCAACTTACGCCCAGAGGAATTAGATGATATTCTTAGAATCGTTCTTGAGATCGATAATCTCATTCAAGAAGAGGTCGGAAAGAGAGGTCTAATCCATGTCGACGGAAAGAAAGAGTTCGCATTAGGCCCAGGAAGAGTTCCAGTTCTTGTCGACTCATTCGGAACTCTGGATGAAGACAGGTGGTGGGATTCAGAAGCCCTCGCAGAGGGCAGAATCGTTCAACTCTCGAAAGAAGCAGTACGGCAACACTACATATCAACCGGACATCATGCTGAACTGAAGGTAGCGCGAGACTCGGGATCCGATGAACCACTCATCCCCCCTCTGCCGCAGACAGTTATCGACGAAACTGCATTTTTGTACGCGTCAATGTATGAGCGTTTGACCGGCCAGGCATTCTAGGAATGACGCCTCATTAGGAGGCCGAGACCTCGTTTTTCTGCTCCGTTGAGTATGACTGAAAGGTGCCTAAAACCATCTTGGACGCCACCGTCAAACGGCTCATCAGCTTTGACGGACCACAATCCACGCGTTATCTCCCTTCGAAGCTCTTTCACTTCATCAGCAGTTACCCAACCCAACAACTCCAGGCCCATTTTGTCTCTATCGAAACCCTCCTCGCCAAGAAAATCGGGATTCAGACCCAATGTGAGCTTTGCAAGTAACTCGTGGAGCGTGTTGTTTTTTGAAGTGCTATACTCGATAAGATATGCTATCGCATTACCATCTTCGGTAGGCCATCTCCCCAACTTTTCTCTGGAGCCCTTGCCGCCGTCCATCGACTCAGCAGCAGAACCTTGGATTGCCCCCCAATCAACACACGAGAGGAAGAGGAGAGTAGCCTTATCCACGTGAGATGGAACTCCTTCAACCAGGCTCTCGATCTCGGATACTTCCGAGGCTATCTCCTTGAGATCCCTGTGATCACCCGCCATGGATGCGAGGATCGCGTCGATAACTCCCTCGGGATCATTACGAATGGGATCAAGAGTGTGGAATCCTGATACCGGTATGTACTTGCTCACTGAAAATCCCTCATCGACCTAGCCGATTAAGCCGCCTTTCAAATTCATCAAGGTCATCATCCTGCTCGACGTCATCAGGCGCTTCATCCGCCTCATGTCCCACGACCTCTTTCGATTCGGGCAATACATTCTCTTCAGCCACTTTCGCGATTCTTGATGGTGTGGGGGCATTGACCTCTCTTACTGATTTCCTTCGCGCGGCTCTTTCCTCCAGTATTCTTTTTGCCATCTCCTCAAGATCCCTTTGCTGGGCCCTCGAACGTCTGCTTGCGATAATCACGCCACCGAGAACTATGATGAGGATAGCCGTTATCGCACCAGTTCTGAAATCTTCTGATCGGGTGCTTGACCCCGCTGCACCAGCGAGGATGACTCTTGAGACGTCATCTGAAGAATCCGAGTCTCCGTCCCAAGGGAATGAACACGATAGCCTCACGCTAACCTCGATCCCATCATCCAACGATCCCGGCCTTTCGATGAGTGGCTCGGGCGCATAGGTGCCCGCAACATCGACAATATGCACCCTGTCCTCCACACCAGGTGCTTGAAGGATGACTCTGCAGTCTAGGCCGTCGTAGGATTGGAGCCCATCTCTCGAGATCAGTACGCGAATCCTCTGAGTGTCGCTATCCGGGTCATAGGCAGGAGGATCAAGCTCTAATCCGATAATTGCAAGATTCCAGTATTCAGAATATCTGACTGATATATCGGTGTGCTTGACCACTAGTAACCTCCCATATTCGTCATATATTCGGACTGAGACTGCCTTCACGCCCGGTTCCGGACTCCACGAGTCGTGACTTAAATTCAGATATCCGGATTCATCAGTCTGCAGGAAGACGTCCAGATCATCCACAATCTTACCCTCGTCGTCAATTAGCATCCCATGGAGGGACAGGTCATCATCGCCCGCACCGATTAAGCACCCCGCATCAAGTGAACCGTAGAAACCACTCAAGCTACATGTTATCGCACGCGTGGTTATCTGAACTAGATTAACTCTGTAGGGGATTGAATCGGAACCATCAACCAAAACGCTACCCATGCCACTGGCACTATCTGACAGCACCCAGAATCCCATGGGGTCCCATTGTAATGCTCTGCCACTACCAACGTCGACTACATTCGACGTGGGCCCAGTTCCATGTATCTCAAGCAATGCAGAGCCACCCATCGTCAGGCTGAATACTGGAGTTCTGGACCACGATGAGTTGGACGAAACAACTTCCAACATCATCTCGTCCTGTGCGTTATCCTCATTGTTCGTACCCACTCTTACGACAAAGGATCCCCCGTCCCAATCCGAAGAGGGAGTCAATGAGATCGGCAAACCACGAAGTTCACCGGCAGCAACGGTAACTGATGACGGACCTTCAACCATCCAACCTTCCGGGAGGCCAATCACTGTCAGATTAATTGATGAAGCTGCATTGCCTGTGTTTTCAACCCATGCAAGAGGATAACCGCCCCCGCCCGGCATCACCTGCCAAGTTTCCACGCTTTCAACTGAATATGACCTGCTAGCTTCCACTCTCGCGGGTATCGAGATTTCAGTAAGGCCGGACCCGTCAGCATCCCTTATCCTCAGTATGAGGTCCACTGTTAGGCTATGCACCGCGTCCAATGGAGGAGTAACATTGAGCATCACTCTGCGTAACTCTCCGGGAGACATCTCCTCAGAAATATCTGGAGATGTGACTGACCAACCCTTCTGGCCGACAATCTGCGTAGTCAGATATGGGGTGGATGGAGCATTTCCGAGTTGAATAAGGTCGATTGCCAGTTCAGAACCTCCAACTGGTATCTCAAGGTCGGCCCCGCCGAAAGAAGCCCCCCATGCAGACCTCCTCGTAATTTCGAATTCAACCGACGTCATACCCATGAGGTCGCCATTCTCTGCTATGATTTCTAGATCAACAACCACAATTGTGCCATTTGTTGACGATTCTGGTATGAATAAAGTGGCATTAATCATCGATATGTTTCCAATACCGATTTGAGTTATTGAGTTGTGCACCTGTATCCAGTTTTCTATTTCGGAACCATCTATGGAAACAGTAGGAACAAGGCTGAGGCTATCTGCATAATTGCCGCTGTTTCTTACTGACAAAACAAGATCTACTATATCTCCAGGGTCAGCAAGTAGACGATGATTTGCAGATTCCTTGCCATCAGAGGTGAGTGAGAGCAGATCCCATGACCTATCCTGAAGTGCGGATACATGGTAGGTTACGAAATCCTCAGCTTCAGGGTCTATGCCCGATTCCATCAAAATCTTAACTTCCATAGGTCTTTCAGCCTCAGTCCCCTCTTCTATGGTTATTGAAATCGGAACTGCCTGGAGTTCACCCGGCCCAAGAGCAACCTCGCTTAAAGCCAAATTTACCTGTATGCCGTCAGCCACGCCGCCGCCTACAAAAGACGCTTCCCATGAAAGTGAGTATTCATCATTCCCATTGCCCGAATTACGCATCCTAAGCATCGAGTTGTAGGGGGTGCCCACTTCGATAGATCTATCCTCCCCGTCTTGCGGGTCTGCCATCTCTAGGGAGGCTCTATGCTCTTGCAGGATTTCTAGTGTGAACGATATGTACGCTCCAGGTTCTTCATCAGACCCCCCTTCATATCTGTGGAAACCGGGTTGTATGTATTGCAGCGATGCTACTTGGCGAACTTCTAGAACACCTTCGAGCATCACCCCAGGGGCCCCACTAACTTCCATCCTATCTCCGTCTACAGAAAGATCCCCATTGCCCGTAGAGGCCCATTCCCATCCGGGTGTTGACATTCCTATATCGGAAAGTGACCAATTAACACTAGTAACCCCGCCCGTTAATTTGGCTTTCACAGTGTAGTTGGCTGTACCAGGAATCATTCTTCGATGGGGCGGTTCAACCACTACCATTGCAGAGGTGAATGTTAGATCTATGCTGTCACAAGTTTGCTCATCTCCTTGGCCAACGCATAGTTGTAGGGTTGTGGATACATTCTCCCCCTGGGCTGCACTAGCGGGCACGTCTAGTACTGCATGTATCTCAGTCTCCGAGTAGGGTTCAAGATTCAGAACAATCATCTCTTCCTCTGTCGAGGGGTCCTGTAGTCTGAGATCATCTCCCCATTCCGTAGATGCCCAAGAGAGTAGTACCTGATCTTCAACTGCATTACCCAGATTTTCAACCAATATCCAAGCCATGGCACTATCGCCTGAGAAACCGAAACCTTGCGACACCGGCAATCCCTCAGGCCCAAGCACCGACAGCCCTCGTGTGCGATTCGCTTCGACAGGGAGTATGGCAGAAATTTCTACTTGCGCATCGGAATCAAGAGCCAATGACAGTGCGAGGTGCCCTTCTGCATCTCCAGTAGCTGATTCAGGAGCTGATATGTGGATGACTGGACTCCAGTATGTTCCTGATTCTATCAGAATACCTTCCAAGCCTCCGGGGGTGTGGTCGGACCATGACCATCCTTCAGGAAGCCCCTCGTCGTCTACTGTGAGCGTCCATGACCCCTCCTCACGTCCTGTTGAAATGACTGTGGGCGATACTTCTGACGAGCCACCCGGATCGACTCTTGTCGGTGCCGATGGAATAAGTATGGAAGCGTTATACGCTGGAACTATGGAAAGCATCGTCTCGAATATGTCATTGTCCGTTCGACTTTGGGAAAGATTGCCGTCCGGATCAAGAACTAGTCTGAATGCATGATTCCCAAGCCCTCCTGACCACGTGGTCTGGAATGATGCATCGGAGCCTTCTCCCGACGGAGCTGTGGGGTCCATGGACTCCGCACGATGCCTGGCAATCTCTATGCCATTTGCATAAAGAACTGCATCTACGCTTTCATCCGATGGGACGTTGCCCGAGTTTTCGTAGAATGCGGTGATGGAGATATCTTCCCCCGGATCAGGTTCTGACGGATCGAACATTATGCTCCTGCCGTCATTGAGGGGGCGGATGTCGATATTCCCCTCAGATACTGAGACGGTCCCTAAGACCGCATCATAAGTCGCATCTCCGTTCATGTCTGCAAAAACCACTTCTGACCAAGTTCTGTGAGGGACTTCAATCGGTTCAGACCAGTTAGAATCTGCACCACTCGGTGAACCGCTGGCACCATCAAATGCGTGAAGCCCCCTCCCGAAAGCGACAATGATCTCAGGGGGGCCGTTGCCGTTGATGTCCATTATTGCCGGCGGCGCGACCGCAATTTCGTCATTGAGCACACCCTCTGAATTGACCAAATCGAGATTTCGAGACCACTCGAGGGAGGGAATCGTTTGATTGACATCATGACACCCGACGAATCCTGATCGTTCCTGAGTGAAGCTTTCGCTGGTCATGGTCCAAGTTACCCAGCAGAGATGGTCGAATATACCGTCATGATCTGTATCCACTGGAAGTGGCGGCGCATCTGCATACCCGTCAATTGCATTGACGGACCACAGTTCAGTCTGACCGTCAGTTACCTCAAGAGCACGGAATTCTGCCCCATCCGCATTCCCGGTCCCACCAAGATCTGTTGGTATGGTAACTATGACTTCCAATGCTGGGTCCGAATCTAAATTCGATAGGACTGGACCAGGGAGTCTAAGATGCGGGACATTCGTGTCGCCGTCAGTATTGCTCATAGTTCGAGGTGACCAGGCTTCGTTTCCATTAGACCCGTCCAGCTTCCAGAGCCATATCGCTCCCGTGGATGAATCCGTCGTCGTGATCAGGACATATCCAGTGTTAGAATCAGTTTGAACGTAAGCCGGGTCAGATGGATGAGTGCCTTGATCGAGAACGGCCGCCCATAGTGGGTCTGATGGTGCAGACATCTCAAGATTCAATGCAATGACCTCAATTCTTTCCTCAGCCTCATTCCAGACGGCGATAATCGCTTCATGCACTTCATCAGTATCGACGTCAGCCAGAAGGACTTGAGTGGTTGGACGGTGGCCGGAGATTGAGACAGAGGGCGATGGACTCGGACGACTTATTGCAAGATTTGAGTCAGACCACGTCCAAAGTAACTCGTCTGCATGCGTGCCGCCAGGGGACCAACCAGTGATCCCACACTCGAGGAGTGGGCTGTACGCTTTCACAATCAGCGAACCCGACGCGTCATATGCCACCAGAACCTCAAGCAAACCGTCTTGGTTGATATCAGTAAGCACGGGGCTGCTCTTGACCAGTTCCGCGGCACCGAGATCGACTGACCATGCGATTTCCGCGTCCTCTCCCTCAATGATTCGTAAGTGAGAGTGGTCATTCGAGTCTTGTTGAACAATGAATGCAAATAGGGAGTCGCCGCCACAGCGATCCTCCGCACCAGCCTCCACGGTTATCTGATTTTCAAGACTAGCGATTGGAGTACTCAGGGCATCATTGCCCAAGGAGTACGAGCCATATGCCCAGTCCATCACTGGATTTGTGATGGAGTCAAGTTTCTGTGCAGCTCCTGGGTCACCACCCACTGAGCCGCCGTCCGGGCCATGATTTGCAGTAATTGGTAACCGATTCGGATTCTGTCCAAATTGTTCCCAAACAGGCAATTCAGGATAGTTGTACCATGGAGGACTTTCATGAGGCGAATTGATTATCCCTTCCTCCAAATGGGGGATAGATTCGAAGCCCCTCTCAGTCAATGGAAGCATCAATGACGCCTGAAGAAGTACGACAACTAGTACAGCTTTAGCACTAGGTCGAAAACCAGCGCCCCTGATATCCACGTATCAATCCGATTCGCAGCCATCTTGAACGTTCGCCCAAGTCGATCGGTCTAGGTTGCGATTGATGATCATTAACATGACTAACGGGAACCTCATAATATCCATCGCGCTTATAGCCCTCGCCGGTTCCGGCCGGACATCGGGATCTCCTCCAGAGGCTGCGCCTGTGAAGGACGGGAACCTTCCGGCGGCCTAGGCCGAGGAGCGTCCCGACAAGCGGACGTGGAACTATGTACACCCTAATCACCAAGGAGGATACCATTCGTATCCCTGCAGAGTATATCCGTCGAGGACGGAAGCTAGAGGAACACATCGATGAGCTCGCTCACCAAGCATTTGAGGGACAATTCGATGAAGATGAGAACTATGTATTGCTAACCTTTGACCATGAGACTCTCGGCCGTGGAAAGATTATCCACGGAGATGGTGCAATCTACCAGAGAGTGAGGTTTCGAGCTCTTCTGTTCACGATGGAGACAAACGAGATAGTGGATGGAGCAGTTTCAGAGATATCTGAATACGGGGCATTCGTCAGGATAGGGCCCATAGAAGCACTGCTTCACAAGTCGCAGATTCTGGATGAGCCGATTAATGTCAATCCGGCTGAAAGGAGAATAGAGGGAGCTAAATCTGGCAAACTCATAGAAGTTGGAACGAATGTAAGGTCGAGAATTGTGTCGAAGGCGATCAATCAGAACGACCCCCGTTCGAGCAAAATAGGGCTCAACTGCAAGATGGCCGGACTGGGGGCACATCAGTGGATCGAGGGGGATGAGTGAACATGCCAAAGCAACCATTCGCCTGCGGCGAGTGCAATCGCATTCTACCGGACCCTGAGAAAAAGAACGATCCAGTCCAATGTATGTCTTGTCCAAATGCTCCCGTTACCACTGATTGGCAAGGATATGTCATCATACTCGACCCATCCCGGTCTGAAGTCGCACGACGACTCAATGTTACTACTTCCGGGGCTTATGCCCTGAAAGTCAATATTCGCTGAGGTATTTGTATGGAAATCATTGATAGGAAAGACAACCCTTTGCTTAATCGGGTTGAGATGAGATTTGTTTGGAATCATGAAGGGAAAGCAACCCCGACCAGAAGAGAGATGGTGGAAGCGGCTGCAAAATCTGAGCCAAATGCAAAGAAGGAACTCACATACATCAAGGATGTTAGAACCGTTTTCGGAAAAGGCCGTACGGAGGGCATCGCACTAATTTACTCGAGTGCCGAGTCTGCATCCATGGAACCTAGCTACGTAAGTGCGAGGCACAAGGATCTTTTCGAAGAATCGCCATCTGAGTCTAAGGAATCAACGGAGTAGATATCATGTCGGATGGAAAACCAAACCCAAATTCAAGGCACAGCAAGTACTCCATTGAGGGGGAGAAGTTAGTTAGGAAAGCGCCCTTTTGTCCACAACCTTCGTGCGGCGAGGGTATTTTTCTAGCACGTCATGCAGACAGATGGTCTTGTGGAAAGTGTGGCTACACCACCTCTGATTCAGAGGAATAACCCGCCCATCGTTCGATAGCACCATCGTTGCATATGCATTTGTCGGCCCCTAGCATGCCAACGCCTATTTCGGACCTCATCCGGATTAACAAATGATCATTCTTGAATGAGCCATCGTGACGCCATCCTGTCCATTTCCACCCCTCGTCATCAGCATGAGCGCCAAGCACGGGACCAGGAATTTTTCTTATGTATTCGATAATTTTCTGATCATTGTCCATTAGGACGAATTCCTTGCCGCGCGTCATGACCATTGTGCCCAATTCACTTGAGTACACAGCACGATTGACCGGATTCCGAAGATCGAGTAAACCCCTGTCTAATTCAATACCCTCTTCAGCAGATAGTAGAGTCCATTCCCCTCCCTCCGATATCACCAAAACTCCTGATTCAGTAATCAATATCGATGCAATACGATCTCGGATTTCAGGCCCAGAAGATAGAGTCCATGTCGGGTAATGAACTCTCCAAGATTCATTCACACTCGCCACATCATCGTGGATTTTGAGATCCATCGAGTATATTCCCAGGCCAGTTAGAGCGAATATGAATCGA
>DATW01000076.1 GCA_002504845.1 Euryarchaeota archaeon UBA250
GATTCAGAATTTTCTGGATTAAGCGAGGCTCTTCGGAAAGTCGATATCGCCATTTTCAATGAGGACGAGGTCAATGCTATTGGGCGTGGTCAGAATTTCCTTGAATCGGGAAGAAATATCATGACGGGCCAGAGTCTCGATGGAGGCGAATTAGCTGGTTCAGGACCCCAGTGCCTGGTTATCAAGAGAGGCAGCGCGGGATGCGTATGCATTCACAGGGACGGCCTCATCATTCTCCCGGCCTATCCCACAGAGTCGGTAGTTGACCCTACTGGCTGTGGCGATGTTTTTGCTGGTGCGTTCTTGGCCCAACTCGTTCCTCATGAAGGAAATCTTTCAGATATCGAATCTATCCGTAGAGCGTTGATACATGCTACAGTAACTGCATCATTCAACATAGAATCATTTGGGTCAGATTCCATTTCAACCTTGAAACGTGGAAAATACCGAGCCAGACTCGATCGTTACCGGAGAATGGCCGGTATCATCTGAGATATCGCACACCAGGTATTCCAACTTCTTCTCCGCCGTATGTGCTGGGTCTTAATTCGCTAAACCTTGGGAGCAGATCATCTTCTTCAACAGGCATATCGCCGATTCCAAGCCTCTTCTTCATCACTATTTCTCGCAATGCATTCTGGCCACTTGTTTCAGGATGAACACGCGTTGGAGCCCTTCCGAGATCGATCTCGGACTGATGTTGATGATCAGCACGTAACCTCAGCTTCTGTGCAGACCGTAGTCTAGAGTCCTGATCGAAGCCTTCTACTTCATCCTCGTGACTCTTTCGCCCCCTGCTCCTGTTTGGAATGGGAACTAGCATACGTTCAACCCAACTACGATTACGAGGCTTATCCGAAGAAACAATCGACGAGATCTTACTACGTCCGGGTCCAATACTCTTCATGGCCTTCTTAGCTCTAGCTTGCTTCACAATGCCCGGGCGGCACTCTTCTCTAACAGCAGCGTCTGTAGGATCAGGCAGTACATCGTTGCCCATTGTTACTGATTCATGTGATCTAACTGCTCGACTCAGCATCATTGAACTCGATGGAGGAGCCTCATTAGTGGCTGGAGAAATATCGCTACTACCCCATCCAGTCATAGCCGCTGGCTCACTCGACACAGCACTCTCGACAGATTCAATGGCAGGTGCAGGATCATCAAACATCCCCCATTGCATTCCTCCATCATCACCCTGATCATCAAATCCAAAACTCGCATCAAACGGAAGCACTGATTCAATCACTGACGAAGACGCTGGTGCCGAGGAGATCACAGGAGGAACTTCCACTCTGCTCTCTGTGCTTGAGTGGCCCATGGTGGATCTCTGAACCGCCACTGGAGACGAATTCCCAATGAGTGGACGGTTTGTTTGAATAGGCGCTCCATCGGCCATCGATTTTACAATTCGCTCCTCCTCTTCGTATATCCATGATTTCCTGATATCACGACGAGCATCACTGATTGTATCCCCGTGCATGACCCTGTTAAGCATCTGATAAAGATACAGAAGATCACTTTGCGAACCAGATATGAGGTGACGCATCCCATTTGAATGGTCGATAGCCAAGACTGGAAGTCTGAATGCAGTATAAATCCCAACTGATGCGATACCTGCTGCAATTGCGATATACGAGTAAGGTACGATGAGTATTCTGAATGCCGAGAAGATAAATGCAAACCCTAGTAGAAGCCAAGTACTGGAGAATTTCTGAATATCTGTCTGCCTCAGAACGTCTATCGATCCGAGATCTATCGCAGTCCCCATGCCTCTAGGATCTTCAAATCGTAGCCTACGCTGATCGAGCACGGCTCTGAAGTGTCTTGATAGCCCGACCAGAGAGAGATCGTCGAACCATTCCGACTCACTATTCTCTGCTCGAGCCCGTGGCTCGGCTGAGTACATCCCGGGGGTGCATCAGAACTTTCACAATTTATACTCTTAGGCTGGAAACGACATCTCAGACCCCTACGAGGGACAATATCCTCAGGCCGGATGAATATCTGTTACCGATCCAATAATTCTCATCGGCCCTGCATCTAGCTGCACCAGGAGCGGCGGTTTTTTCGAAGATGTCCTCACATCTACGGGCCTATCCCACACAACTACCATACTGCCCCCGCTCACGGATTCCACCCTTCCAACGATGAATTGCAAATCACACGACATGTGGACTATGTCCCCAACTTTCAGGACATTCCTTTGGAATACTGAAACATCGACTTTAATCTCACTTTTTTCCATTCGAGTCAGAAGTTTCGATCCAACACTTACAATCTGACTGCCCTTGTCAAGAATATTATCCTGAACCCCCCTAAGAGCCACGCCCACACGATCACCTGTTACTGCGAAGTCAACATCATCATCCATTACCTGAAGGGAACGTACCACCCCCACATGCCCCCCTGGATAAATTTCAACAGACTCATGTTTTCGGATTATTCCTGAACGAACATATCCAATTCCAACCAGCCCAATCCCTCGTACGACAAAGTGCTGATCAATGGAGACAAGAAAATCCTCCTCTCCAGCATCAACCCCAACTCTGCTCAGAAGCTCTGATCTGATGTCATGCGGGTCTGGCAAGGAATCGTGTATTTTCCACGACTCAAGACCGGCTTGATTTCGAATCAATGATAGTTTCTCAGGATCAATCCAATCCCCATCTTTTGGATTGATGATGATGTGTCCATTGTCTACTTTGGATGAAGAGTATGCCACCATGGCCTCTCCAACTGCTGCATTGATCTCCCTGACCTCTATTATTCCAGATTCAGCGACATTCAATGCTGATAACAGAGGTCGGAGACTCTCCGGATGTTTAAGGGGCCTGATCATCGAGAGGATCCTTCTCTCTTCCCCTTCCCCTTCTTTGTAAACATAAGACTCAACATCCCTTGAATCAGAAATCTTACCGAGACTTCTTAGCAGGCTTTCAGTGGCAAGTACAGCCACGTTTAGAACAGGCATGAATCAATGACCCCTGGTGATTACTTTGACGGTCGGATCAAGAACCATCGCCCCTCATGCCGTCTCTTGCTTGCCTCGCCATGTTGTATAGGCGACTCTCCTCTTCGCCATTCGGTATGAATTGGGGTACTTCCGTAGGTTTCATTGAACCGTCAACTGCAACCATGAAAAAGAATCCAGAACAAATCTCTTCAGGATTCCACTCCTTTCGAGAAAGTCTGCAAGATGTGACGTGTACGCCAATGGTTCTCGGGGAAGTCCACACAACCCTCGCGATAGTTCTGATTATATCGCCCTGGTACGCGGGCCTCTTGAATTTCAGAGCATCAACCGAGATGGTGACCACGTCCTCGCTGCAAAATTTGCTTGCAGCCATACCTGCGGCGGTGTCCATAATGGACATCAAACGACCACCGAATAGTGTGTTCAGTGCATTGGTGTCGCCTGGAAATACCTCATTCAATTGAATGACCGGGTCAGACTTCTCACTCTCATCCATGTATGGTCTATGCCGGATGCCCCGCTCTCTTGAATCCACCCCGCATAATGTGCCAAATGAAACAGATTTGACCGTGGCGTTGATTTCACCCCCTGCTTTCTTGGGCTCATGGGCGGAGCACACCTTGCATGGGAACCAATTCATCTAGCCGACCCGGATGGTGGCAATTACATCCTCTGGCCACATCTTCCGTGCATCGAATCTCCTGTGGAATTACGTCTCACAGGAGATTGGAGCGCAATAGCGATACTAGCATCTTCGGAGGATATTTGGAGATGGAAACAAGAATTCTCAGAAGATCAGAAAAATCCAGGTGCGCATCTTGCTGCAGCTATGGCTTCAGGAACCTCGCTCGGACGTTATCTGGCCGATATCACGACTCTTGATTTGAACAGGGTGGCAATTCCAGATCCCGAACCAATGAGGCTTGTAGATTCATACCCCTCATCAAAGATATTTCCATTAGAGCCTCCAAGTGATGATTCGGATTGGGCAGATTTGATGGTCGAGCATGCCGATCAGGCTGCTAAAGCCTCCAACTTGATCTCTCTTCTTGGCACAGGAAGAAGATGGAGGAAAGCTAGATCGGAAGTTATACCTCAAATAGCCGCGCACCCGCATGCAGACTCTGAAATGGGCGCAGCAGCAGCATCCGCAGCAGCTTGGTGGAAAGAAGAACAGCGTACATGGAAGAATGATTTAGACCTCAAGAGAGATATCCGCCAGATGTCCAGACTCAGAGGCGCAATGGCCCACATTAGATCTGATGAGCCGGCAAGCACTATCTTAGTCCCCATTCATCAGTCAAGGCTGCAGCGTATTTCGGAGGTGCTTTCTATGTGGCCCGATGTGGAAACTATGGGCTGGTGGTCTGAATGAGTGATGTCACTGATCGACTTGAGGTGACTATTGAAGATCAAACTTTCAGATTCACTCCGAGGGACTTAGTATCGCGAAGAGAGGCCCTTTCGCTAAAAGGAGCCTCACAGGTGGGCGATGAAGTCGTCTTGGAGCGCTCAGATCCTAGAGCCACCTTGGTGTTTGAACAATCAGGGGAGATACTAGTCCATGGCATAGCCAGGCCGGAGGTTGCGAAACTCGTGGCAAGAGAAGCATTACTGCGTCTCGGTTACCAGGAAGAAGGACTCACGATGGAATCCGGCCCCATACTCCTTGGATTCAGAACCGGCCGGGCCATCATCTCCAGTGTGGCAATAAGCCGTTTGAATGAGGCATCCATGAACAATGACTTGGGCGCAATAGAGATTGCTGCCACCAGATTTGGAGGCACAATCATCCTCTTTCCAAGTGGGCGAGGATTCGTATTCGGGATGAATTCCAGAAGGATCGGCGAATTGGCAATCCATACATATCTGGAGATCCTTGGGGAAGAAGGAGCGCTCGCGTGATACCCCCTGCCAGAGAATGGTCCTGGCAGGGTCCAATCGTAGACCATCATATCCATCTGGATAAATCAGGCCAGGGAATCGAGGCAGCCAAGGCCTTCAAGGCCTCTGGAGGAACCGCGATATTATTGGTCCACAAACCCGATTTTTCTTCTTTACCCCTTGATGGAGATGGATACAGGGCTGCTTATTCTTCAACACTTGAAATGGCCGATTACGTCCGTAAAAACGTCGATATAGACGTAGGAGTCATACTCGGCCCACATCCCGTGGCATGGGATCATCAAGCAGATGAGATAGGTATCCAAGCAGCATCAGAGATTCATATCGAGGCAGTTTCGATTGCTCTTGAACATGTGAACGAACGCGATGCAGTCGGCCTCGGGGAGGTTGGAAGACCACACTATGCTGTTTCAGAAGATAGATGGTCACATGCAAATGATCTGCTACTCGATGTTCTGAAAATGGCCAAAGAGGATGGCTCGGCTGTTCAACTGCATGTCGAAGATAATGCTGAAGAAACCTGCAGGAGTATCGACGAGATAAGATCAAAATCGGGTTTGGAAAGAAAAAAGACGGTTCGCCATTATGCCCCTCCAAATCTTTCCGACACATTCAGATCAAAACTCCCCTGCACGGTCAGCGTGGGGCGGGGAAGTATCGCTCAGATTATCGATTCATGGAACGAGGGGGCCGCCTACTGGGGCATGGAAACTGACTATCTTGACGACCCCCGTCGCCCTGGTGCAGTATTGGGCCCACGCACAGTCCCGCGTAGAACTAAGGAGTTTTGTGATGAGTGGATTAGATTGGGCAAAAAGGAACAGACTATCGATGAACTCCTCCATAGAGTAAATCGAGATTGGATCGAGTCAATCTATGACTGGTCCCCGGATTGAAATAAACGAAATATGCTTATCCTAGGCATGAATGCAAGAACCCCGCCCATGCAGAACAGAACGAGAAAAGACAGACCAACTAACCAGTCAGGTTGATCCATGTTCCATCCTAGTGCTTCGGTCGCTAGAACAAACAATGGAGCATTCACAGGTAAGAAGAAAACCATCATCGCGATGCCAATCTTGCGCCTCCACATCATGCTTCTCAACGCCTCAAGATGTCGTAAGGTGCATAACGACGACGGATACATGCGACCGAATCGATTTAGTGGAGCATTCTCCCCGATCGGTCCAGAGCGCCTGTAGTGAAGTCTGGTTATCACCTGAGGTTTCCAACCTCATATCCTGGGTTCGAATCCCGGCGGGCGCACCACTCCAGAACTCGTACTGAAGACTACATACCCCTTATCGACACGGACGGATATGGCGGAGCCTGAGAGGGGGTCTGAAGACCGCATCGGCGGGGCTCGAAAGGGAATCAGCCTTGATAGCTCCGACCTTGGTGAAGAGAAGCAAGTAGTCGGCCGGAAAATATGGAGAATATTTCCCTATGTAATGAGATACTGGAAACTTGCTCTCGGCGGGCTTATTGCAAATGCCGGTGCAAGAGCTTCGGACTTACTCCCATTTCTCACAATAGGCTGGGCTGCTGATTTCTATGCTAATGGCACATTCAACCCGTCATGGTTGGAGAATTACATAGGGGATTCTCCCTATCTCGGATTTGGAATTATAATTTTCATGTGCTTTGCACTTCTAGCTATTTTCCAGGGCACGAGCAACTTTCTCTGGCAAGCAACCTCATACAACTCTCAGCATGATATCAGGATGGATGCGGCCCGATCTCTCATCAATATGGAGGCCTCATATTTCGAAGATAGACAAACAGGCAACCTCATGTCAGTTCTCTCTGCTGATATCTCCCTTCTGGAAGATGTGATATCCGACTCTAGCACCAGCATTGTCAGAATAACAATCACATTCGCCATGGCTGCAATCTTGCTCTCATTTATGTCGGTAAAACTGACTTTGATGTTGTTTAGTCCGTTGGTTTTGATTATTCCAATGGTCATTTGGTTCGCCACGAGGGTCCAGCGCAGATATAGAAAACAGCGTGAAAGTACCGGTAGCATTGTTTCAATCCTCGAGAATGTACTTGGAGGAATCACTGTAATGCAAGCCTATAATGCTCAGGATTTCGAGAAACTCCGAGTAAACAGTGAATCCGGAAGATATCGAGATCAAGCCATCTCGGCCTCATTCATCCGCAATCGATTCATTCCAGGGATATACCTCGTAGCTGGTATTGCCTTTGGGCTGATAGTAACTGCAGGCGGCTGGGTCCTCGAATCCGGCGAAATCACCATCGGAGAATATGTCACATTCTTACTAATCAGCACTCGCATGACGTTCCCTCTGTTCATTCTCGGAGCCCTCCTCAACCAGATACAGCGTGGCGAAGCAGCCGCAAGACGAGTTTTCGCAATAGTCGATCTTGAGCCTTCCATAGTGGATCATCCCGACGCCATTCCTCTGGAAGACCCCATCAAATCAGTTATGTTCGAAGATGTAACATTCGAATACCCTTCGTCAGATACAAACGTACTCAATGGAATATCCTTTGAGGCCAAGTCGGGCGATTTCATCGGCATAATGGGCCATACAGGGGCCGGTAAGAGCACAATTCTGAAACTTATTGAGAGATTCTACGAGCCTCAGTCTGGCAGAATATTGGTTAACGGAGTAGATATCAACAATCTGAAGATTGACTCCATCAGGGCACGCATCGGATTCGTATCCCAAGATCCATTCTTGTTCTTCGGGACTATAAGGGACAATATCGCCTATGCGAGAGAAGCTTCAGAAGAAGACATAGAAGAGGCATTGCGCGCAGCCGGAGCTGAAGAATTCGTGATGAACTTGCCAGAGGGCATCGATACGGAAGTCGGCGATAGAGGGGTGAAACTTTCCGGTGGTCAGAAAGCAAGGATAAGCCTCGCAAGAGCGCTGCTTACGAAACCTGATTTGTTGATTCTCGATGAAGCAAGCGCTGCATTAGACGCAGAAACAGAGCAAAGGATACAGAATTCATTATTCTCCTCCGACGATGCAGATAGGATGACTATAGCAGTCGCCCATAGGCTGGCAACGATCAGGAATGCCGATGAGATTCTCGCTATGGTGGATGGCGTCATTGTAGAACGAGGTCTTCATGAAACGCTTATTGAGGCTGACAACGTGTATGCCTCCCAATGGAGAATACAGACTGGAGAGCTAGACTCAGAGGTCAGTTGAGTATGTATGGTCTTGATTGGGTTCAAGTGGACCCAGGATCAGCCATGCTAGGATCCAATGATCGCTCCATTCTAAGGGGAGGTACGGGCCCACGTCACCAGGTAAAGATATCAAAATCATTTGAAATTACTAAGCATCCTGTACCCTCCAAGATTGCAGCGAAGATGATAAAATCTGGAGAAGCCGAATTAGCATCCGAGTCGGAGTGGGCGGTTTCCAAGGCACAGGGCCTGATACACGCTGAATTAGGCACAATAGAGACTTTGGCTGATTCAGCCAGCAATTATTGGGGGAAACCGTGCGATGGTAGACCATACACTGAGGATGATGAAATAAGGACTCGACGAGTAAGGGTCTGGTCTGAGAGAGGTGTCTTGGAATCAACTAGACCGATCGAAGTAGCCGATTCTCACCCCCTCCGTCTAGTTCGAAGGGAATCAAAGTATTCTGGAACGCCGATCCGACTTCCGGGAACGGGAGACACTGCAAGAATTCTGAAGCAGGAGGCCGTAATATGCCTTGCAACGGGAATACTGCCATCATTCACATGGGCGTGGTTCAACGCTTCTCCAGGGTACATTGCTGAAGGATGGTTGAATTTGGTAATGGGCGGGGTATTTTTCGGATTATCCACTGCTATACTATGGCGTCCAAAGACACCAATGTACATTCAGACAGAGTCCGGTTGGAAACTTGAGTAAACTCTCACTCGTTTGTCACTCTGGGAGCTAGAAGGAAAGTCCATTTCGCCCCTCCGCCGTTACTTACCCAATCCACCTTCAGCGGATATGACGCCTTGAATTTGATCTCAAGAGATTCTGTAGCACCCGGATTTATTTTCCTAGCCAACTCGTTCGGGAATCTGATTGAATATGTCGACGTAGAAGGCTGTTTCACTGATAGTTCGCCCAGCTCTCCCGCTTCGAACTTAGTCTCAACAGATTCACCAGTCGGCTCACCCGAACGAACCGCGAAATGACTCGCATCAACAGAAAGATCGACAAGATCGCCACCCAACTTGGCTGCTCTGAAAGATCGAATGAATTTATCTGTAGGGATAACCACTTTCATCCCATCGAAATCAAGACTCGGAAGCTTGACTTCTTCAATCATCGAAGTATCAAGCCCCCTGATCGTTCTTCTTACCTCGCTTACATGTACGATCATGGAACTTGTCGTCTCATCGTAGTCCAATTCAATCAAATCGTTCGGCCCAGCCAGTGCTAGTACTTCTCCCAATTTACGAAGATCCATCCCGACATCAATCGGATCAACTTCGTAAGTCTCGAAGCATTCGTCTGCGACCATCATTTCAAGCATTGCAACATGACTCACATCCACTGAAGAGCAGGCCAGCCCCTTCTCACCCCAACGAAATTTCGCCTCTTCATTGTCCAGAATTGAAAGTAGGTCTACGATTTCTCTCATGACCTGCTGCTTGGCAGTTACCCTCAGCATACGCTCACTCCTCAAAATAATGGTTCACGGAGGTTATTCATCCTTCCCAGAGCCCCACATTGCTTCATTGATACTCCCTGAATCGATGACCGCACCCCTCACAAGTGCATATTTTCGTCTCAGGTTCGTCGCTAGACCTCGTCTGTTGTAACTCAACGAAGATGCGGTCACCATCGCATTTCGGACACCGATAGTCCCCTACACGCAAAGTCCCTCTTGCAACATCGGGGGCCTGAACCTCAGTTAGATGCTTCAGATCAGTCGATTGAGTTGATGATTTAGTCTTGGTAAGATCTATTTCCTTTCCATCAGAGCCTATTACGATGCTTCCAGAGCCATCTTTTCCACCCACGGGCCCTTCATATCCGCATTTGTAATTTGTACATCTTATATTGCCACTAGGATCAACGAAACTTAGTGTGCCGCATTCAGGACAAAACATAATCACACCACTGTAGACTGCCGGTAGTCAACGACATGGTTTTTTGAATCCTCCCATTGATAGAGTCCATTATAGGGCTCTCTGAAGGCTAATTGGCATATTCTAAGTTCTCCCATACCGTTGAAGTCAGACCTCCCCTACGCGAGGCCATGCGCATCATCTACGACTGGAGGCTTGCTAGGGTCATCGATGAAGATCTCAATATCTTAGATGAAGCTGTTTGGACGGCATCAAGATCTTCATCAAAGGTCGCTAATCGCCTAGGAGACCTACAACGCGGAAGGATGACTCAAGAGACGAGAGCCCTATCCGAGCGATTTCCTGACGCTCGATTAGACCCATTCGGACATCTCGATATTTCTGATTGGCCAGAAGTAACCATCGAGGAAGAGCAGATGGTTGCTAGCGCCGCTACTATCCTCGCACGTCGAGGTGTCGCGATGTCTGCGGGCGATCCAGACAGGAGGTTGGATATGCTGGTTTCTTCTCAGACTGAGCTTCGATCTGCTTGGACAACTATCGAGTCGAGATGCATTGAATGGGCAGGATTGTTACTCCCTACCCTTGATCTCGATGCGAAGAGAGATCTGATCCCATCCGCGATTGCAAGTTCCGAATCTCTGCAAGTTGCAGCAAGCGATTTGGGGACCGACCCTCCCCCACATCCTCCAGGGGTAGAGGAGTGGTGCGCAATGAAGGAATCAGCAGAAAGGTGCATTGGTATCGCCAAGAGCCTCGAATTAAGTGAACAAGCGATACGATCCCTAGCGGCAAACTATCTACCAACTCTATCCAAACTCGTCGGCCCTCTCGGAGCCGCCAAATTATGTGTTTTAGCAGGTGGAAGAGAGAGACTTGCAAGAATGCCTTCAGGTTCTATTCAAGTTCTTGGTGCACATGCTGCTATGGCGGCACATCGCCGAGGAGCACCGCCTCCAAAGCACGGCTCAGTGATTTTCTCTATGCCTCAAGTGAGCCGATCACCTAGGTGGGTCCGCGGGAAGATAGCCAGGTTTCTGGCCGGTAAGGCCAGTATAGCATCTCGAATCGACCACTTCGATGGGACTCCATGGTCTGATGATGAAATCGCAGAGATTCATAAGAAATCCGAGGAGATCCGTTCTAGATTCCCTTCACCCCCTCGAAGAAAGTGAGGTTATTTGATGCCCCGATCACATTCCATAGGATGGGGAATACGCCGGGAAGGCGGCTCATTGTGGACAAGAAATGCGGTACGTGGTGTTTCAGTAGCGGGTGAAAGACGAAAGAGAGATGGAAGAAATGAATGGAGGAGATGGGACGCTCGTAGATCTAAGGTTGCAGCAACTTTACTCCGTTGCACATCAAACCCCTCGGAACTGATACCATCCACCGGAGCAGATTGTGTGTATCTTGGAGCCTCAAGTGGTACAACGGTCAGTCACCTTCACGACCATGTATGTGGTGCTGGAAACCATCATGGCGGACAAATCGTTGCAATTGACATCTCACCAAGGATGATGAGGGATTTCATCACACTATCTGAAAAAAGACCTGGTATCGTCCCCATCCTCGGTAACGCTCGAACACCCCACTCCATCATACCATACTTGAGAAGTAGAGCCCAATGGCTTTTCCAAGATTTGAGCATGCCTGATCAAGCTACAGCGTTCATCGAGTCAACCCGTGTTCTACTTGAATCGCAAGGTATGGGGATGATTGCCATCAAAGCTGCTAGTGAGCGATGGACCGAAGGAGGTGACGAGGCACACTTTAGTGGCGCCGAATCAGAAATCCGTCAATCAGAGCACTTGGAATTAATCGAGCGAATAGACCTAAGCGGTCTCGAGGAACAGCATTCAGTCATAGTTGTAAGGAGACTATGACCATCATCCTCATGACCATTTTCCCGGCTCATACATCATGCCTGAGTTGCCGGAGGTCGAGACCGTCCGCCAAGGATTGGAAGAGGCCCTCCTCGGACTCAATATACGAAATGCCGAGAAAAGAAGAAGAGATCTCAGATTTCCCATTCCCGGAAATCTGGATGAACAATTACAAGGCAGAACAATATCATCCCTGAGAAGACGAGCGAAGTACCTCTTGATAGATCTCGATAACGGATGGACATTACTCAGTCACCTTGGAATGTCTGGTCGCTGGACCATCCTCCGAGACGATGTCATAACAAGACCTGGGAGATTCGCTCATGGCGGTGAAATCGGATCAGGCGAAGGTCCCCATGATTGGATAATAATCAACTTTGAAAATGGCTACACTGCCGTATACTCCGACCCAAGAAGATTCGGTTTCATCGATCTCATAGAGCCTGGTTTTGAGGATAATCACCCGATGTTAGCCAAACTGGGCCCTGATCCTCTCCCATCCACGCTAACTCCGGATATTCTGAATCGCTCTTTGATTGGTAGAAAGGCACCCTTGAAGTCCGCATTGTTGGATCAAAGAATCGTGGCGGGTCTCGGAAATATCTACGTCTGTGAGGCTTTGAGTAGAGCACGCCTCTCCCCTAGAAGGAGAGCGGGAACTATTTCTTCAATAAAAGGCCCAACTGAGCGTATTCACAGGCTTGTTAGCTCAATACATCAAGTCATGGTAGAAGCAATAGACGCAGGGGGTTCGACATTGAGGGACTATCGCGGAGTTGACGGCGATAATGCGCTCGGCTACTTCCCATTATCGTTCCAAGTCTACGGCAGAGAAGGCGAAAAGTGTCTCAATCGGGATTGCAAAGGCACAGTCTCGAGATATATTCAATCCGGCAGGTCAACATATGCCTGCTCAAGTTGCCAGCGATGACTATCGCATCATCAATGAAGCCCTTACAATCCACAGTTGGATGCTGATGGGTAGCACCCTTCCCAAGATTGGTACCCACCAGTTGACAAAACCCGGAATAACCTCGCGCCTTCCCTTTCTCATCGCCCTAACGGCTATCTTGGCTACTTTGTCCACTGGCAGAGAACTCCATATTTCGACACCTGTAAGGCGCATGCCAGAAACCCTCTGAAAGCCAGTTTCCACATATCCCGGGCACAGAGCTGTTACTGTGACCCCCGTTTTCTTCAACTCAGCACTCATCGCTCTAGATAATGAGAGCACAAATGCCTTACTAGCACAGTAAACTGCCATCCCAGGGCCGGGTTGAAAAGCTGCTATTGAGGCTACGTTGAGTATTCTGCCTCTGCCCCGACTTTGCATCGATGAAGCATAGTGGTGCCCCAATGAGGTGAGGGCGCGAATATTCACATCTATGATGCCTAGCATTTCATTGCTGCCTTGCTCTATCATTTTGCCGTAAAGCCCGTATCCGGCATTATTCACCAGAATATCGATGTCACCAGCAACACCGATCAGACGATCAACTTCGGAAGATATTGAAAGATCTGCCACTACAACTTCGACTTCAGTATGTTCAGAAAGAGCATCTGCCAATTCATTGAGAAGATCCTCACGCCTACCTGTGATGACTAGGCGATCGACATCTTTGGACAGTATCTTAGCGATCTCCAACCCTATGCCGCTAGAGGCTCCCGTGACAAGTGCCGAGGACATAACATAACCTGCCGATACCTGTTTACGACCCATCCGAATTACATGTTTCTCCGGAATTGGCCGCCCGTTTCGAATAGTGCTTCTGTGACCTGTCCGACAGTACAATGCTCAACAACATCCATCATAACTTCGAACAGATTGCCGCCTTCTCGAGCCACCTTCTTAAGCCTCTCAATACCTTTTTCTGCTTCGGAAAGATGAGATTCTCGGAATGCTATATTTCGATCAATAACCATTTTCTTCTCATCCCCATCCGAACGAGTAACATCCATGTTGAAAGAATCAGCATCATCTGCTGACAGATTGACAGCGTCTGGATCTTGGAATGTATTCACCCCAATTATTGGAATCTCACCAGTATGTTTCCTATGCTCATAAACCATCGACTCATCCTGTATCCTGTTTCGCTGATAGTTGACTTCGAGAGCCCCAAGAACCCCTCCTCGACGATGCATCTCCTCGAATATGCGGAGAATCTCCTCCTCTACATGTCGCGTCAGCCAGGAGGCAACGAATGAACCTTGTAGCGGATTCTCATTTTGCAACCACCCATATTCCCTCGATAATATCAACTGGATAGCGACTGCATCCTTCACCGTTTCCTCAGTGGGAGTCCCAAAGGCCTCGTCACGGCTGTTGGTATGTAGCGAGTTGGCATTATCGGCGAGAGCATAAAGCGCCTGCAAAGTGGTCCTGTAGTCGTTCCATGTGTACTCTTGAGCATGTAGCGATCTTCCCGAGGATTGAATGTGGTACTTCAACTTCTGACCTCGTTCATCAACCCCATAAAGATCCCTCATAGCAATCGACCATATTCTTCTCGCAACTCTTCCGATGACAGCATACTCGGGATCCATTCCATTCGAGAAGAACCACGAGAAATTCCGAAGGAAATTACTTGGATCAAGACCTCTGGCCTTGAATAATTCAACGTAAGTGAGGCCATTCGCGAGAGTTAGAGCAGCCTGAGTTATCGGGTTAGCACCAGCCTCTGCAATATGGTATCCGGAGATACTCACGAAGTAGTGATTCCGAACACCATTCTGAACGTAGAATTCAGCAACATCACCCATCATTCTCAATGAAGTATCAAGATTGAACACGAGAGTATTCTGGCCCATGGCTTCTTTCAACTGATCAGCTTGAACAGTTCCTCTCGCTGTAGATAAGGTGAATTTACGAATTTCTGCTTCTTCTTCTCCATTGGGGAGCCGCCCATTCTCTTCCTCGAATTTACGAACTTGTTGTCGTATTGCAACACGGAAAAATGCTGCAAGATGCCACCAGTAGTTTCCGTTTATCGTCATAGAGACGCTTGTCTCGGGCGCGCATAGATCGAAACCCTCGAACAATCGCTCCATTTCATCAACAGTGCTTATCGAAACCCCGGACTCACATACTTTGCCGAATATGTCGAGTTGAGTGACTGGGTCATGGCCGTATAGGCTGGGAGAATCAAAAGCAACAGAGAGACGGTTGAATGGCTGATCGCCAGCGAGGAAGTGGTACCTCTCATTCGTTCTCTCAGCAGATCCTTCTCCTGCAAACATGCGCACTGGAAGCTCATCCTGCCTCTTGAATGGAAAGACCCCTGCAGTAAAAGGGAATGAACCAGGGATATTTTCAGATCTAATCCACCTTAGCCGATCGCCCCAGTCCTCTGTTCTTGGTAATGCTACTCTTGGGAGATCTAAACCAGACAAAGTCTTCCTTGTCGTCTCAACTTCAATCTCCTTCCCTCTGACTGTGTAACTCGTCTTTCCTGATGAGTAAGCTTCTGAAATCAAATCAAAATGAGCAAGATCATCAAGTGCTCGACTCCCTAATTCGACACGTAGACGTCCTCCTTCCTCTCTCAATTCTGCGGCGACACTATCACGCCCAGCGGCCTCCATTTGATTTGCAGACCTCTCCAGATTCTGTATCGTAGACGCTAAACTTGCTTCATACTCCGTCTTCTCGTGGTATGCTCTGATGCAGTTGGATACCTCAGCCAGGTAACCATGTCGGGAGGGAGGAATCGGTTGAACCCTGTCGGGAAGGCCATCATGGCCCATTTTTGCAGGGCTAGCTATGAAGGAGCAACCAGTACCATTGTTCAATAATTCAGACAAACGCTCCCATAGTTGGTCCACACCTGCATCAGCAAATCTGCTTGCTATGGTAGGGACTACCGGTATGTCTCCATCATCCGAATCCCACATTTCTCGATTCCTTCGTACCTGTTTTCTAATCTCGACCAATGCGTCTTCTGCACCCGGGCGATCAAACTTGTTGAGGACAACAAGATCTGCAAAATCCAATGCTGCCAGCTTTTCCAACTGACTTGGAGCACCATATTCCCTAGTGGTCACATAAAGAGAAACATCCGCAACAGAGGCAATCGCATCATCTCCCTGGCCAATACCGCTGGTTTCCACGATAATCAAATCGAATCCAACCGATTTGCATACCTCGATGGCGCTGCTCACTGCGTCAGAGAGCTCTTTGCCGCTGTCACGACTTGCAAAGGATCTCATGAATGAAAGAGGATTTCGTAGAGAGTTCATTCTGATCCTATCGCCAAGAAGTGCCCCCCCAGTTCTTTTTCTGGTGGGATCCGTTGCGAGTAGTGCGATTTTTGTTTCCGGGTTATCTCTGTGTATTCTCAAGACCAATTCGTCTGTCAGGCTAGATTTACCAGCCCCCCCGGTTCCGGTGAGTCCGATTACTGGACAACCACCCGTATCATTCGTTATATAGCGTCCAAGTTGTTCTGAATCCCCACTTTCAACGAGTGTAAGCAGTTTTGCAACACCACCATGGTCTCTAGCATCCACGTCTTGTATGCCATCAAATCTAGACGAAAGGGTAAGATCGACTCCGGAGACCATCCCTATGGCGTCCTCCACCATTCCAGTCAGGCCGAGCTCCCGTCCATCGTCTGGAGAGTATATTCTTGCAATTCCAGAGTCTCGAAGATGTCTTATCTCGGAGGGCAGAATTGTCCCGCCTCCGCCCCCTACGAGTACAATATGATTGAATCCAGCCTCATCCAAGATTTGTCGAGTATGGGTGAACATCTCCACTGCTCCTCCTTGGTAGGATGTAATCGCTATGAGATGGGCATCTTCCTGAATGGCTGCTTTAGCAACATCTTCAGCACTCCTGTCGTGACCTAGATGAATAACCTCACATCCCATCGATTGGAAGATTCTTCTGAATATCCCGATAGCAGCATCGTGACCATCGAAAATAGCCGCTGCCGTTATCACTCGAATAGGCGATTTGACGCTATCGCCCCCCGGGGAATCATCCGACTTGCCCGCCTCTGCCACGTCTCTCCGGCCACGCGCCTGCCCAAGACCCCATCGGCCCATCGATAGTCTGCGTCATTCAGAGAGTGCCAGTTACCAATAGGCCTGCAAACACGAACATGAGCAGCCCCATTATGCCATCAATGACGTGAGCATTAGATCTCAATTTCTGAACCGAATCTCCTCGAGTCAGTACCGTGGCCACTGTCACATACCATGTGCCATCAATCGTCATACCAAGCAGGCCCATCCCAATCAGCGTTTGCATGCTGACATCAGATTCTATGAATGGAGCGTAGAGGGCCAGCATCCATGCCAGAATTTTTGGATTAAATAGTGCTATGAGGAATCCCTGGAGGAAACCAGTCACGTCAGAAGGACCATGCTCGTCTTCTGCCTTATTTTCAACCGGACCTTTTGCAGCATGTCTGATGAAGGTCACACCAAGCCATACCAAGATCAAGGTACCTCCCCATTTCAGGACTATCTCTGTACTTTCATGCAGTGAAAGTGCTGTGGCAATTCCCAATGCTGCTAGAAAAGCATACACCCCGAAACCAATGCCATGACCGATCCCTGTTGCAACACCTTGCCGCCTGCCGCCTGCCATGGTATTTCTGAGGACCACTGCCAGAGAAGGGCCAGGGCTCATGGCCCCGACGATGAATACGCTAGCCAATGCAGCCCAGGCTTCAGGAGTCAACCCATCCACACTCAGGCGTCAGAGTACATGCTCTCGATCTCTGATGCCCAGTTTTCTCGAATCTGCTTTCGGCGAATCTTGAGTGTTGGCGTCAACTCCCCATAATCGACGGAGAAGTCTCTTGGCAGAATCGTGAATTTACGAACCTGCTCAGGTGGAGCAAATTGCGAATTCAATTCCATCACCCTGCTCTCGATTTGTGCGAATAGATTCGAAACCTCTTGCTCGACACTGGAGCCCCTAGACTCAAGCTCAGCAATCTGTTTTGCCGGATCCTTAGGAACTTTCTGAGCGTCTACGCCATGATGGTCGCGCAAAACAGCGCCGATGTCAAGCGTCAATAGCGCAGAGCAGAACTTCCGTTGATCACCCACGAGGAAGCACTGTGATACTTCAGGGATGGACTTCATTGTCTCCTCTATCACCAGCGGAGCGATATTCTTGCCACCCGAGTTCACATAGATCTCCTTCTTTCGGCCGGTGATGTACACGAAGCCGTCAGCGTCTATCTTGCCTATATCGCCGGACATTAGCCACCCGTC
>DATW01000065.1 GCA_002504845.1 Euryarchaeota archaeon UBA250
GTAGCGTTGTTGCAGGGTTTCGACAAGGATGTTGATGAATTTGTTATTGGAATGATCGCAGAAAAAAATAGAGATAAAACAGTCACTGGCAGAGGTCCTTCCTCATTGATGGATCCATACCCCATACTCGCAGAATTGAGGTTGAGAAAATCAGATTCAGAAATTGAGCATATGAGGAAATCCGCATCAATAGCAAGCGATGCACATCTATCAGCAATGAAAGAGACTTCAGGAGCCACCACTGAATCAAAAATACAGTCAATCATAGAAGCAGTCTTTACACGCAATAATTCTCAATGTAGCTATGGATCGATAGTGGCAGGCGGCGATAATGCGACTATACTTCACTACCATTCCAACTCCGAGGATATCAGGGATGGGGATTTAGTTCTGATAGACGCTGGATGCGAAGTGAATGGTTATGCCTCTGACATCACGAGAACATGGCCAGTATCCGGGAAATTTAGCAAGAGCCAGAAGGAAATCTACGAAATCGTCCTCAAGGCACAAGAGGCTGCCATATCCAAGTGTAGAGCGGGCAACTCATGGTCAGACCCACACAGGGCCGCAATGGAAGTAATTTCAAACGGACTAATCGATCTTGGAATCCTCGATTGTTCGTTAGAGGTCGCAATGGGCGAAGATCTGAATGGCGAGACACGTCGATATTTCATGCATGGAACCAGTCACTCTCTCGGATTAGACGTCCATGACGTAGGCGTCACTAGGCCGAATGGCGAGGGGCCTGGAAGAATCTTGGAGCCCGGTATGATCTTGACAGTTGAGCCAGGCCTATACTTCCCACTTTGGACCGGTGATGGGGGCGCCCCTGAACGCTATCTAGGAATCGGCATACGCATAGAAGACGATGTACTCATCACAGACGATGAGCCAGAAGTACTCACCAACTACTGCCCTAAATCAGTCGAAGATATCGAGGCAGCAATCGGTTCGGAGGCATGAGAATGACTATTTTCAAACCTCAAGTAAGTTTGCCGAACTCACGGATTGGGCTAGATCAGGCCACTGCCATATACACTGACATGGAATTCCACGAACTGTTGAACATGGCTCAAGAAAGAAGAAGGGCGATGAATCCAGGCAATTATGTAACATACCTAGTTGATAGGAATATCAACTACACGAATGCCTGCACCATAAACTGCCAATTCTGCTCTTTTTATCGGCCCCCCGATCATCCTGAAGCTTACACGCAGACTGTTGATGAGATAAGTGAGAGAATATCTGAATTAGAGGAGGTCGGTGGCACCAGAATCCTCATGCAAGGGGGGGTAAATCCCGATCTCCCCTTAGAATGGTACACTGAACTAATTTCAGAACTAAGGTCGAGACATCCCGATATAGCATTCGACTGTTTCTCTCCAATTGAGATTGAGGGCATCGCGAAAGTTGCGAATACGACCACGGCTGAAGTATTGAGAGTTCTAAAAGAAGCAGGAATGACAGGTCTTCCTGGCGGTGGTGCAGAGATGTTAGTCGATAACGTAAGACTCGACGTCTCTCCAATCAAGGGCTCATCAGACAGGTGGATCGAAGTCATGAGGGAGGCACAGAGGCTTGACTTGACCACATCCGCGACAAACGTCTTCGGATTCGGGGAGACGTTACGTCAGAGGGTAGAACATCTGGATCGTATCAGAAATCTTCAGGATGAAGCAATTTCAGAAGGGAGAAGGGGATTCACGTCATTCATCGCATGGCCTGTCCAGCTTGAGAACAACTCATTCGGACGGAGGAATAGGGGGAGAAATAGAATTGAAATGGGTGCTGGACCGATTGATTATCTTCGCCATCTAGCGATTTCAAGACTATATTTGGATAATATACCGCACATACAGGCATCATGGCCAACCATGGGACTTGGAATAGCCCAAATAGGTCTCAGTGCTGGTGCAGACGACATTGGCTCCACCATGATGGAGGAAAACGTAGTTTCTGCCTCAGGCACAACTCGAACTTCGGCCTCTGAATTAGAGTTGAGGAAGATGATAGAATTAGCAGGCTTCAGACCTGTCAAGAGAGATTCAGATTACCTGCATCTATGATTCCGGCCATCCATCTAGGGGGTCAAGATCCCTCACACCCGATAGTGGCATGATTGGTATGGAAATACTGTCTTCACGCATCGGAACAGTCAGTTCTTGTGACCAACCGATATCCAATCCGTCTTTAGGTACCCCATGGCGAATCTGCTTACCCTTGCTCAAGTCTTTTACAACTCTCTTACCTATTAGTTGAATTTCCCAATGCACGGTGAATAGCGGGGAGTAAATTGAACCAGGCCAAAGATTCTCTGGCTCAGGAAGAAAGATGTTCCCGCCATCTGCTTTGACAGGCACCCACTTGCCGGAGTCAGAAACTCTCAATGGCTCTAAGACGAGGGAACCTGAATTATCTGATGACATTGGAACAGTTTCTCCTACATTGGTCCCATCTGATTCGCCAAGTGCTATTCGAGATACTGGGGTGGGAGTTGAAAGACCAGGAGGGGGCTGCCCCTCCTTTCTTCTCCCGACCATGTTCAGAACTGTATCTCTTTCTGGAACTGGCATCCCAACAACCAATCTCGCATATGAGAGCGAAACTTCTGCTGGTATTGATAGAATTTCTATTTCTACGCCGTCCCCCTTCCACTTCGTTCGGATATCTGGCGGCAAAATTGGATCTGAGAGCCAAGATCTCTGCTTCTTCAAATCTCTGAGATTAGAGGCAACTCTGAGGAATATCGGGACTATGAATATCGGGAATGCTATGAACAGTATTGCAGGATAATCCAGTGGGCCCAATGAAACTGGCTCACTAAGAATCCATCCAACCAGGGGTATGTCTTCTAGCACACTACCAAAAAAAGCTTGAGCAGCGAGCGCTGTGAATATCGCGAACACCCCATAAGGAAGAATTCGTCTAGATATCTTGTGGAGAGGATCAGGTTTGATGAACCAGCCTTTGCGTTTCGATATGATCAAATCATCAGGAATATTCGACACTGCAAACTCTTCTGCAATGGTGCCCGGATCTTCATCTAGAGGAGTCCAATGAGCATACCAACTTGACTCAGATCCTATTTTAATTGGATTTTTAATTTCAGTCTTAAGAAAACACTCGACAGGTTTGATCAATCCAGGATTTGCCAAATCCCTGTCAAAAGGGGGATATCTCATCGATATTTTGCTTATGGACATAATATCACGCAAAAATTAGTGATCCAGCCGCCTTACGTGCTAGCTTTCTGAATTCGGGAACATCCTTGAGGAGCCGTAAGCCCAAAGGTATGGGATTCTCAATCTCTCCATACTTCTGAATCAAGGCTATCACTTCTGGTTTAGCCCACACTTTGAAGATGGCCTCCAACTCTTCATCAGTTGTTGATGTTAGGAAAGCATCTCTCAACGCTCTAGCCCTATCGTGCTTCTTCGCTATTGGTTTAATCGCATCAATACAAATCTTATCCGAACTCTTCTCATTAATTTCATCCGATTCAATTACTTCTGAAATGTGCCCAACTAGCGCATCCACATGATCAAAACCCGGGCCGATGCCTCCTCCAGTTGTGGGTTTACACAGGCCAGCAGCATCCCCAAACAGCATCACTCGACCCCTCGAAGGTCTTCTGACCGGTTTAGCCGGAACAGGCCCGCAGTACCTTCCAACTTCGGAACAACCCGAGAATCTCTCTCTCCATAGATGATGGTTTAGGAGGGAGTTAAGGGTATCCTCGCTCGAGCGTCCTTCAAGAAGATCAGGTCTACTGAAAGTCCCAATTCTGGTAGTCGTACCAGTAGGTATAGCCCATGCGAAGAATCCCGGGGCAACCGTTCTTCCAGTGTACATATCCAACTTACCCTCTGAATGTGCGTAACCTGTAACATCAATTTGGAAACCAATCATCATCTCCCGGACTCTTCCCATTCTGTGGTAGCGCCGAGTCCAAGAATGTGCACCATCAGCACCCAGAAGGACTCTAGAAGATACCTGTATGGTGCCACTATCGCTCTCAATGGTGGTCTCTACACGATCACCCAGAACTCGAGTCTCAACAGGCCTAGAATTCAACATTAAACCAGCTCCTGAGGAGATAGCCATGTTTACGACTGCCTCATCGAAGAGCTTCCTGCAGACTGACCAAGTCCTGGTCCTATCGGATGATCCTATCTCCACAAGTGTGCCTTCCGGGCCATGTATCCTTGCACCCCATATCCTTGTCTGTGCCAA
>DATW01000068.1 GCA_002504845.1 Euryarchaeota archaeon UBA250
CCGTTTCCTGCAATCGTTCCACCTACATGCGTTCCGTGGCCCGACGAAGTATCGGAGTTACAATTGGGGGCATCGACCCATGCTACACCAGTCCATTTCGCCGACCAGATCAGCTTCTCTCCAGACCACGGTTCACCGCAATCGAAATCTGGATGCTCGCCGTCTATTCCCGTATCTAGGTCGACTGCTGTTGCTCCTTCGCCGTCATATTCGGTAAATGATAAGTCTGATTCGGTCTTTACAACTCCATCAGTCCCGATAATCGCCCTGTGCCAGGCAAGGCTAGCATTGACCACATTGACTGTCTCATGCATCATTGACTCGACGTTATTCTGATCGCCAGGCAAGAAAAAGTGCTCTAAGAGGAGATTTGCTTCCATGTGTCTGACGAAGCTGAATCTGGATATCTTGGCAATGGCGTCAGGAGTTGCGGATATCAAGCCGCCATCTAGAACCTCCATTTCATTGATTAATTCTGCTCCGGTTGATTCAACGGCCCTCCACAGATCATCTTCAGCACTCTGATCGAATTGAATAATCGTCTCAATTCTATCTGGATTGGAAAGCTCATCAATGAGTTCTGATGTCATTTTTGAGTGGTCGGGGGCCGTTGGGTCAGCGGTAACTGTGAAAGAAATTGATGTCCCGAGCATCAACGCGACCAGCAATAATGAAACCCGTCGCATGGTCATTGGTCGAGATCGTCTTTCTTCAAGACTCCTGAATGCCGTTCGGATGTCGGCTATAGTCGGTTAATGGTGGGCGATACAGGATTCGAACCCGTGTCCTAGCGTCCGAAGCGCCAGATGATATCCAGACTACACCAATCGCCCATCCATCGACGACAGCCCCCCCGTCTTCAATGCGACGGGTGGCCGATAACAGTTGAATGAGTCATTGAAGGCTTATCTTGAAGATGTATTCGAACTATATTCAATCTCTTTGATTATCTCATTATTTTTGAGTTCCATGGCCCACTGCTCTAACTATTATTCTTGACAAGCTCCTGTGCACCCTAGTCATAATTGCCAATTCGATTTGCCATCCGATTTGTTCCATTTCATCTATCAAATCACTCCATTTTCTTCCCAAAACTTCTGCATCACCAGGTATCTCGAGATCATCGAATCGATATTCTGAAGAGGTCGGCAATATTGTGACTATGCGTCCTTCTGGGTCTATCTTTGAAGCAGCATTACACGCTGATATGAATACCTCGAAGGCATCTGAAGACGTTTTTGAATTCCTGGCATAAGGAGGGTCGAAGATGAAGGCTGCATTTTCTCTCTCGCCCCACAAATCACCTATCTTACTGGCATCAGATTGATGGAACGCAGATTCAGCAGGAATCTTTCCAAATACATCCTCGAAATTCAATTTGGAGCCTTTGATCATCTCTGGGTCTAAATCGCTGGCTAAAACAGGTATTCCACGATGATGCGCCTGAATAGGAATACATCCAGTTCCACTGAATGGATCGATTACGATAGAAGGTGGTGTACCTTCCGAGTAAGCCATTGAGATTAGGAGGCTTGCAAGACGCGGGTCAAGGGTTACGGGTTTGAAGAAGGGCATAGATGTCATTGAACGATTCGAGAAGGGGTGATGAATTTGATTTTCAATGCCAATTACAGCGATGGGTTCTGAAATCATAGGATCTGGATGTTGGGGCTGATCTGCTGCACCTGCAAGGATGAGGCGCACCGTAAGTTCAGGATCATTGAGATCGACGACGGCTCCCCTATCGGAGATTTCTTTGCCAATGATGCCCTCGATATTCCGTCTCTTGTATCCTGGAACACCATCACCAAGAATGGTGGTTCTAACGGCAAATGTATCGTTTATCGGATAATCAGACAGCCATTGACGTATTGATTCCGATATCTCCTCCACCCGCATTGGAAGGATAGTGGCGTTATCGAGAATCATCGTAGAATGAGAGCATGTGACGTCGAAGTTATTTTGTTGGTCTGCGATCACAACTCTCGGATGTATTGCCTGATCGGAGCCGTGTATTCTGAGCACCTCCTCTCTGAATAGTCGTGGATGCCATCCGGACCCGACTATCATCCTGACCATGGTGTGCGCTGGTGGAACAGTCCTTCAACCCTAAAGCCCTAAATCGACTGGCGGTGGATGGTCGTAACCATGGGATGCAACCTCAGAGACTTGGTATCGGCGCATCCCATTGATCTCTCAGAGTTGCGAGGGCAGCGAGTTGCAGTGGATGTTTTCTTGAATGCGTATCAATTCATAACCAGCCTTACTGGTCCAGATGGGAGGCCTCTTTCTCACGAGGGTCGTGTGACTGCGCATCTGTATGGTTTTCTCGATCGGGCCTCATCGCTTGTGGCACATGGAATAGATCCTGTTTTTGTCTTCGATGGCAAGCCACCTGATTTGAAGCGTGAAACGCTTGATGAGCGTAGAAGCAGGAAGCAGGAGGCTAGGCGGCGATGGGAGGCGGCGGTTGAAGCGGAAGATCTGGACTCTGCGAAGAAGTTAGGGCCGCAAATTGCAGAGTATACCCCATCCATGGTTCAAGACACGAAGCGTCTGTTTGACTTGATGGGGGTCGTATGGATTGATGCGCCCATGGAGGCTGAGGGTGCTGCAGCGATGATTTGCAAGCGTGGAGGGGTTTCGGCTGTCGCGAGCCAGGATTGGGACACTCTACTCTATGGGGCTCCGGTGATGATTAGGAATCTCACCGCACATGGGACAAGGAGATTTGGAAGAGTTCTGAAAGCAGAACGCATAGAACTTGAAGAGACTCTGCTTAATCTTGAAATTTCAAGGGAACAATTTGTTGATCTTGGCATAATGATTGGGACTGATTTCCATCCGGGTTTCAAGGGGGTTGGTCCGAAAACAGGAGTCAAATTAATTCGAAAATTCGGAACTTTGGAAGAAGTGGCTGGGCATCGGGGAGTGGAAGTTCCCGAAAATATCGAGGATATTCGTAATCTTTTCCACAATCATCCGACTGTAGAGGAGGACCCTCCAGCGTACACCGCCGGTCACGAGGAGGGGATAATGGGGATGCTCAGGGATGAGCTTGGTTTTGGTGAAAATCGAATCATGAAGGCGATAGAGAGGCTCTCATCTTCGAATCGACTTCGATCTTCCAGTAAACCTACTCTTTTCGACTTCTGAGTGTTTGAGATGGTCAGAAGGGTGAGTTTAGAGGGATATGACCGCAGTTTGATTTCTCGTGTACTTATCGTGTTAGTTCTCATTTTTTCGATTTTATTTTACATCTTAAATTATGACAAAGGTGGCCCACTAAACATAAAAAATCTTCATGGAACAGGCAGCATAGATACTTGGTTGAGAGTTGTTTTCCGTCTTTCTTGTGCATATCTAGCCATCCACACGGCCTTGTTCTGGATGGTTCTAAATCCAGTTCCTGGAATCATGGTCGTTCTCTTCAGAGAGAGCCTGGAAGTCCGGGAGTATCCTTCAGAGGGTTTTGAGAAGTTAGGAACGTTTAGTTCGTGGACATTGATTCTGTTCGGGGCATCTATGCTGCTGAATGGTCTGATATCCATTGGAGTTGGAGTTGGCGCTGAGATCCCATCTTGGTTGGTTATGAGCGGTGTATCGATATTCGCAACTGGATTCGGTTCTGCCGCATTGACCGCACTTGTTGTTCGTCATGTCATAATTCCGTCCATGGTTGAGAACGGGGAGAATCTAGATCACATGTTCAAACCACATGAACATGTCATGCATAATTTGGCTCTCATACTGCTTTCAATTGATCTATTATTAGGTGGCATGGTAGTTCTTTGGACATTGATAAGTCTGAGTCTCATAGTTGGAGCGTTATACCTTATTTTCGCTGAATTCTGGGCAATCAGAGGAGGAGGTTACTACGTCTATGAGTTCATAGATCCACGACCTAGATTTGCACCCCTATTCTTGATGGGCTTGATGGGGGTTTGTCTAATCTCATTCTGTATTGGCCTTGCTATATCTGAAATTAAAGAGGATTATCCGTTATTGGCTATGTTTGCGATTGTTCTTTTCTTGTCATTCTCTGTGCGCTTTCGAGACCCTTCGACCAAATAAGGTGGGATGTTAGCGAAGGGTGTTCTATGGAGTCCTCTGGAACGTTCCCTTGACTCCCCTGAGTGAATCTATTAGCCGTGAAGGCTTCTTCGTGAGGCTCGTAGTAAGAGCCCCACGAAGAGCGTTCAGTTGTGATCTTAATCAAACGACGTCGGTGTCATTCTCTAACTCATCGAGAATACCGTCGCCGTCATCATCATCGTCTAGATGGTCATCAATCCCGTCGTTGTCGTGATCGAACTGACCCGTTAGGTCGTTCCCATCATACATCTCGAACCAGTCAGACAATCCATCGTTGTCATCGTCAGTGTCGATTAGGTCGGAATATCCGTCGTTATCGTGGTCATATCTGTATAAGCTCCACTCGCCGCCCTGCTCATCGACATCGAGTATACCGTCGTTGTCATCGTCATCATCCAGAGCATCGTTGATTCCATCGTTGTCGTGGTCTCTGGGCATATCGTCGGCATAATTCATCAGACCATCGTTGTCAATGTCGATGTCAACGCAATCGTAGATACCGTCGTTGTCGTGATCGTAAATGTCAGTGAATGGGTTGCCATCCTGAACCTCGATTCGATCATCGAGTCCGTCGCCATCATCATCGTCGTCATCTGCATCAGGGATGCCGTCGTTGTCGTGGTCTTGGCCATCTGTATCTATCACGTCAGGGATACAGTCGTTATCATCGTCCGTATCCACGTCATCCGGGATGCCGTCACCATCGTTGTCATTCTCACCATTGTTATCCTGGTTGTCGAGCTGCTGGTCTTGTTGCTGATCAGATTGAGTGCCTTGCTGGCCTTGCTCTGATTGTGTGCCGCCCTGCTGCTGCTGGTTTTGCCCATTCTGGTTGTTACCATTCTGGTCTTGGCTCTGTTGATCGCCCTGCTGGCCGCCCTGCTGGCCGCCGTTCTGCTGCTGGCCTTGGCCGTTATCCTGTTGATTGGACTGCGAACCGTCTTGGCCGTTGTTACCCTGCTGGCCGTCTTGACCGCTCTGGGATCCTTGGCCATTCTGGCCCTGCTGGCCCTG
>DATW01000078.1:0-6587 GCA_002504845.1 Euryarchaeota archaeon UBA250
CAACGGAATAGTCGCGTGGCTAGTGGATTTATCTTCGGTATTCAGACCAATGGACGTTTCAGGTATGGCCAATAGCAAACTCGCAGACTCGCTGCAAAACCGTCTTCACTTCGACGATCTCTACGAGTGGGCTATTTCCAAGACAATCACGCCCATGTCTGCTTTTTCCGCATGGTTCGACGCGAATGTTATCGATGGCATAGTGAAGCTTGTCGAGAGGACAAGTGTTAGCGGATCTGTGTGGATTCGGACATACACCACAGGGAGTACGCGTGATTACATCCTCATGGCTGCAGTTGGCGCATTATCCATCTTTGCACTTATTGTGGGGGTGAGCCAGTGACTTTCACAGACCCACTCAGCATCATTACGCTCGTTCCACTCCTTTCCGGGCTCGCACTCCTTATTCTCCCGAATATTCTGCCTCAGCATATATCTCAACGTATGCAGAGTTCAGTTAGGAACGTCGCAATCGGGCTTTCGACAGCCATATTCGCACTTACGACATTGATATTCCTCGGTTCCATCGGCCAGATTGACTGGCTATCGATTGGCATGGGTTCCTTCGTGCTCGAAACAGAAGACCCAGTTTGGCTCATCGAATCAATCGGGGTGACGTGGCACCTGGGGGCCGATGCGCTTTCATTCCCCATGATTTGGTTGACCACACTCCTGATTCCGATTTCGATGCTTGTTCAGTGGGATGTAGAACGAAGTCATCGATTCCATGCCCTCTTGCTCGTCATGGAAGGCGCGCTTGTCGGCGTCTTCGTCTCTTTGGATCTATTCGTATTCTATGTGTTCTGGGAATTAACCCTAGTACCCATGTTCTTCCTGATCATGATCTGGGGCGGAGAGGACAGAAAGTATGCTTCTATGAAGTTCTTCATCTATACCTTTACAGCAAGTGTTCTGATGCTTGTTGGAATTCTTGTGATGTATTTCAATACGGCTGATTCTATGTTCTCGGGGAGCCTAACAGGCCATCATTTCAATCTGGTTGAGATGACCGAGCAGGCTAGGATAGGCGGTTTGATCGCAAGTGAGGGGCTCCGACACCTGGTTTGGCTGCTACTCCTGATTGGTTTTGCCACCAAGATGCCAAGCGTCCCCGTTCACACTTGGCTTCCAGATGCGCACGTACAGGCTCCGACTGCAGGATCGATGCTCTTGGCCGGAGTTATGCTCAAGATGGGCGCCTATGGATTCCTGAGAGTCGCAGTCGCGATATTCCCTGAATCCACGTTAACGTTCGTCCCGCTTCTTGTTTTCCTTGGCATGGCCAGCCTCGTCTACGGGGCTGTTGTCTGTCTTGGCCAGACAAATCTCAAGAGAATGGTTGCCTACTCATCCGTTTCGCATATGGGACTCATCTTCCTAGGAATAGCTACGATGCAACCCATAGGCTTTGCAGGAGCGCTATTCATGATGTTCGCACACGGGATAATCAGCCCACTTTTATTCGCTGTAGCAGGTTCTTTCAAACACCATTACCATACTCTAGAAATTGGCTCGATGAGAGGCATTGCACACCACTCTCCTTTCCTTGCAGGTCACATGATGCTCGGCTGGATGGGAAGCCTTGGTCTCCCACTTCTCGCTGGCTTTGTGGCCGAGGTGGCCATCATGATAGCATTCTGGATGACCTTCGGATGGTGGGTTCTGCTTCCTGCCATCACCCTGATATTCACTGCCCTGTATTATCTGACGTCCATGCAAAAGATAATTTTCGAATCCAATGATCCGCACCAAGGTATTCTTCCCGACACACTGCACGGCGAAGATCCAAGAGATGTGACGTGGCACGAGAATGTTGGAATGTTCATCCTCGGTGCACTGACAATCCTATTCGGAATCATGCCGTTCATTTTCTGGGATATGATGTCAGTTTGGAGTACGGAATTCATCGAGACATACCTCATACATGCAATGAATGCTTTGGAGGCGATGCCATGATTCTCTCTTTGGACGAATCCCAAGCCCTTGCCCCGGAACTGGTCATAGTTGCTGGAATTATCCTAGCGATAATTGTCCCAAATCTCGGAGATTCCAGAGTCAGACTCCCCCTAACATCCGTACGAGTCCCTATTCTCTGGGGAGGCAGAAGATTCGAATTGACCTCTGACCCACGAGCACCAGGTGTATTGTCAGCAACCGCGCTTGCAATCGCCTGTCTGCTCTCAGGTTCAGCAATCGAGTCCGCTGATGGCATGAGTATCTCAGGAGTAATCCAAGTCACTGGATTCAGCCGATTCATGTCTATGATATTCACCGCTGCATTGGCCATAACTGCAATAGCATCGATTTACAGAATCCCCTCCACAAGATTTACTCCCGAAGATATGGTCGATCCTGATGACTCTATTGAGAGTAGTTTGATGGATAACAGGAGGCAGGTCGATCTCCACCTTCTCCTCCTCATGGTCGCCCTTGGAATGAGCCTCATGGCCCTTTCTAGTGATCTCTTTTTCCTCATTGTATGCTTGGAATTAGCATCCATGGCTTCGTATGTATTGGTTGGATTCCACAAGGAGACGGAAGTCGGAGGAGAAGCCGGTGCCAAGTACTTCATTGTTGGATCCATTGCTTCTGCCACTGGAATATACGGTATGTCGCTGCTTTACATCTGGTCCGGGAGCCTGGACTTCGATAGCTTAGCAGAAAGCTGGTCGTCAATGGGGGAACTTGACCCCTTAGCCGGAATCGGCGTCGGACTCATGCTCGTTGCATTCGGGTTCAAGGTCAGTGCGGCCCCATTCCATCTGGCCGCTCCAGATGCGTATTCAGGTACAAACGCCCCTATCGCAGGGATGCTTGCAACCGCATCAAAGGCAATGGGATTCGTGGCAATGATGCGAGTTCTGGTTGGTTTCGCAGGTCCGAATGACGGCGTCATTGCGTGGGGCCTCGCACTTGCCATACTTGCAGTAATTACGATGACATGGGGCAACTTAGCAGCACTCTCCTCTGAGAACCCGAAAAGAATGCTCGCATACTCCAGCGTCGCTCATGCTGGCTACATGCTAGCAGCACTTGCAGCATTGGGATCCGGATTAGCCGATTCGGACACCCAGGATATGCTTCAGATGGCAATTGTGTTCCATCTCGCGGTCCTCGTGCTATTCAAACTCGGAGCCTTCCTCGTCCTAACCCTGATTGAGATAGAAGGCGGCGGGAATAAGATATCCGATTTGCATGGGCTTGCCCGAAGAGACCCCATCATTGCAACTTCCATGTTCGTTTTCATGCTCTCTCTAGCGGGAATACCTCCTCTTTCCGGGTTCCTCTCGAAGTTCCTCATGATTAACGGACTCATCACCACAACCAGCGGAACAGGCGCCCTAGATGCAGATGGAGTCATCCCTTGGCTGCAATCAGTGGACCCATTCTTCCTACTTGCTATTGCGATCGTTCTGAATAGCGCACTCTCGCTATTCTACTATCTGAGAATCGGTTTAGTCATGTTCTTCGAGAAACCAGGGAGCGACTCACCCCTTCCTCCAGCACTTGGCCTCAGAGCTCTCGTGTTCGTATCCATGATCCTCACAGTTCTCTTTGGAATAGGGCCTGCCAGCCAGTGGCTCCTTGCCCTGCTTGAAACAGCGATAGCATCATTCTAGGCACGATGGGAATATAGCGTGCAAAAACATGACTATTTTATCGATAGGAGGAATCTCGGACAGTGAATGGAATCCTTTTGATGAACATAGGAACTCCTGACGAGCCTTCTGTTAGGTCTGTGAGAAAGTACCTCCGACAGTTCCTCCTAGACCCTGATGTCATTGACATCCCCGCTCCTCTGAGACATCTTCTCGTTCGAGGAATAATCCTTCGAGTGAGGCCGAGAAAAATCGCACCTAGCTATTCCAGCATATGGATGAAAGAAGGCTCCCCGTTGAGGGTGTACAGTGAGCGAATGGCCGAAGGTCTGAGAATGCGAATGGCCGATGCAGAGTGCGAAGTAGGGATGAGATATGGAAATCCAAGTATCAGGGACGCCCTTGAGAAATTGAGATCCAAGGGAGTAGAAAAATTGCTTCTGGCGCCCCTGTTTCCACATCATGCACAGGCAACTACAGAATCATCGCTCAAGGAGGCCTTCAGACAACTCAACAAAATGGGGTGGCAGCCCGATATATTCCAACTCACTCATTTCGAGGATGATCCATCGTTCATCGACCCGCTGAGTGAATCGATCCGACCGCATATGGGCGAAGGCGCACATCTGCTATTCTCATACCACGGGCTACCCGTCTCACATGTCAAGAGAACAGACAAAACAAGATCACATTGCCAGGTGAAGAACTCTTGCTGTTCAATCAAAAGTAGTGCCAATTCGATGTGTTACGCTCATCATTGCAACATGACTACGATGGCGGTAGTCGAGAAACTTGGCTTATCCGACTCAGATTGGTCCATTAGTTATCAGAGTAAATTGGGGCCGACCAAATGGCTCACGCCATCCACTCTCTCAATGGTCGAGGAACTAGCCAAGAAAGTGGATAACCTCGTGATCGTATCGCCTGCATTCGTTGCGGACGGACTCGAGACTCTCGAAGAGTTGGATATCGAGGTACGCAATCATTTCATCGAGAACGGCGGTAAAGAAATGACCGTAGTGAGTTGTTTGAATGATGATCCAAGCTGGCTGGACGGCCTCGAGAACCTGATCAGAAACGCATTCCTCAATCCGATGATTCTAGACTAGGTATTCTTAGGATGAATATGGTACCTATCCCGGCTAGAAGAAGAGTTGCATACCTCGATATATCGGGCGCACTATCTGGTATCGCAATAAGAACAGCGAACAGCACAAAAATCCACATTGTTCCCAAGATAACCGGCTTGCTCTTCTTGGGAATCCCATTACCTTCCCGATAATTCTTGACATGCTCTCCAAACATTCTATTGTTGATAATCCAGTCATAGAATCTCTGACTGGACTTTGCGAAACATGCAGCAGCCAGAATCATCAGAGGCGTTGTGGGAAGCCCCGGGACTGGTATTCCGATGAGCCCCACTATCATTGAAAGCAAACCAAGGACGAACCACACAGTCCTGCTCAGAGGGGATCTATCAAGATCGACCACGTGTACATCTGCATTAGGGTCATCAGATGAGATGGTCAATCAGAAGCCCCGTCTACATCATCCATCCAAGTCATTTTAACAATTGTATCAACCAATTTTCCTAGAGCATATTCGATATCTGGAATATTCATGGTCCCCCTATCTTGACCCCTGTGGCTACTGGTAGGTTCACATAGGCAACCCTCGACGCAAAAGCATGGCACGTCGCGCAGAACGAGTCGATTCCGAGCTTCTAGCTCGTCTCGAATCAGGCGGAAGCGACAAAATCAGAGTTCCTTTACCAAATAGGAAAATCAACGAGATGTTTGCAATAGCCGATCAAATACTGGGGGGGAGAAGAGTCACAGCAGTCTGCGAAGATGGCGAGTCAAGATTGGCAAGGATACCTGGAAAGATGCGTAGACGTCAATGGGTGCGCGAAGGAGATTTAATCGTCGTTCAACCTTGGGATTTTCAGGATTCCAAGGCAGATGTCAGAAGCAGATATACCAAGACTCAGTCAATTTATCTATCCAGAAAAGGAGTCCTTCCAGAGATTGTTGACCTATTCGGATACTCGGATGATGACATAACTGCGATGGATGAGGGTGACATGCAGTATGACGACCAGCCAACAGAAGACCGACCTAAGGCCGACGAGAAGGACCCTATTGAAGAGATTGAAATTGAAGAGGAAGTAATAGTTGAGCAAACTCAGGAATCTCCCGCTACTCGCGATGAAGACGACATCGACTCTTTCTTCGGATGAAGTCGTATGTCTTCTCTTGAGATGTCTGCCATCCTCCTTCCGGCATTATTCGCCGGACTGGTCGCCATTCTTGCAACTGTAGTAATCGAGAGGGGCGGTGGCGCTCTGGGCGGAATAATCACACTACCCACCACCATCGTGCCGGCCAGCATAGGGATATGGGGGGGCGTTAGCGGGATCGAACCCTTCACCAATGCAATGTCGATGGTTCCTATAGGGATGCTCCTCAATGTTGTATTCTTGGGCTCGTGGAGAATCCTGCCCAAAATCATGGGAAAGAAGATGAATGGTACAAGTCTTGTATTCTCAGTTTCCATGATTTCAATCTTCATGTGGGCTATTTTTGCAGGGATATCGACATTTGTGGTTGAAATGGTATCTGATGACATAGGCCCCAGCACGATCGGCCTACTTGCCACATCCCTCGCTGTAATAATCGGCGTCTCCGCAGTAAAGACGAACCCCCCTGCGCCTCCGGGAATCAACAAAGTTGGCTCGCTCACTCTTATTCTAAGGGGCCTCGCCGCTGGTTCTGCCATAGCTGCTTCAGTGTGGATCGCCGGCCTAGGCCTTCCATTCATATCTGGAATGGTATCGGTCTTCCCTGCTATCTTCCTTACTACAATGGTATCGTTGTGGATATCTCAGGGAGCCGATGTCCCTGTCGGAGCAACGGGCCCAATGATGCTCGGCTCTGCTTCAGTATCCATCTATGCCCTCCTCTGTATACCGCTGTTCGTATCTCTTGG
>DATW01000078.1:6959-8687 GCA_002504845.1 Euryarchaeota archaeon UBA250
TTACCAGCGGGATTCTGGATATGGCGAACCCTTGATGATGGTCTTAACGGAGCGTCGGGCTAATGGCGAGCGAACCTGACGAGGAGTGGGACAAACATCTCGACGCACTTCAAAGATCAGCAACCCAACACCAATGGATGGACGAACCTCGTTACAAACGACTCTTTCGGGATATCGAGGATAGGATATCGGGAGTACTTGGGGGGGGCGAATATGAATGGGCAGATCGACGAGTTTTCGATAGTGTGTTCGATCAAAGCACACTTCTTGCTTTGCATAAATTGATGCAGGGCGGAGAGATTGAAACATTGGACTTCCCCATTGCTAGAGGCAAGGAAGCACACGTCTTTCATGCAACTACAGCAAATGGGCCGGCAGCAGTAAAAATATTCCACACTACCAATGCCGTTTTCAAGTCCTTATCCAAGTATATCGATGGCGATCCGCGCTTCGGCGGCCTCAAAAGACGTCATAGAGAACTGGTCAATATCTGGGTCAGGAAAGAACTGAGAAACCTTCGTCGCTGCAGAAAACATGGTATTCCTGTGCCGATGCCCCGTGCAAATCTCAGAAATGTCCTAGTCATGGACCTGGTTGGGAATGAGAACGCCCCTGCTCCTCGTTTGAAAGACGTAAGTGTGGACAACGTAGAGGATGTTTTTGATAAGCTACTCACATATATCGCAGTGTTATGGCAAAATGCCACCCTGGTGCATTCCGATTTCAGCGAATTCAATGTTCTTTGGTACGAAGGCACCCCTTGGATAATTGACGTCGGCCAAGCAGTGGTCGAGCAGCACCCGTCATCCAAGGAGTTCCTTGTCAGGGATGTAACGAGAACAGTCGAGTGGGCGAATCGAAACGGAATGGCCGTCGATACTGCGGAGTCTCTGTTGAGAGTGATTGAAGATCCGGCACCAAATCTGGAACCTCTTCCTGGATTGGATTGAAGAAGGGCCTATCGGATGAGTTGTCATGGAGCCGCTGACGAGGATACCCAAAGAACGAATCGCGGTCCTCATCGGCAAGGGCGGAGCAACTCGTAAAATGATCGAAGATGCTGCTGGTGTGAAGATACACATCGATTCCGAAACAGGAGAGGTTTCTGCATTATGGCCTGAAGATGCCGACCCTGTTCACAGAATAAAACTGCCAGACATAATCAGGGCCATAGGGAGAGGGTTGGCCCCCAATAGGGCAGTTCGATTAATTTCTGATGATACCTTTCTGCGTATGTACGACATTAGGGAATGGGTCGGGCGACGAGGCAACCATACTCGGAGAATGAGGAGCAGATTGATCGGAAGAGACGGTAAAATCAGGACTTTGATAGAGGGCTTCACCGGCACGGAGATTGCAATTCATGGCTCAACCGTTGTGGTGATCGGGGATGAGGCGGGACTCATGATGGCCTGTACGGCGATAGAGGGACTATTGGATGGTGCCGAACACAGCACGGTCATCAGAGGCATGGAGAAAGATGGTAGGAGGCGACGTATAGAAGACAGGAGCCTAGGAAGCTATCAGGTTAGGGAGTCAGAAATCGACGAACAGTCTGGCTTTGAAGATCTGATGCCCGGCCTCTCAGATGCCCGAAATCGACGAAACCGCCGTTTCAAAAACTCCCAAGTGGATATGGAAGACCAATCACAGATTGACGATATGGTAGATCTGGAAGACGATGAGAGCGTCACATACTCGGAAGAGTGACCCGGAAAAAAACTTCAT
>DATW01000049.1 GCA_002504845.1 Euryarchaeota archaeon UBA250
AGTTATGCTATCAAGAACAGAGATGGCCGTTTCTAGGGATCTCGGATTTGTAGTCATAGTATTCCCATAGACGCCCACGACATACGTCTTCGATGCTCTTTCACTCATGCCCAATACTGAAAGCGGATATTGTCCCGCATTGAGCGCCTTGGACCATGTCTCAAAGTCGGGCACCTCACAATCTTCGAAACCGGGATAATCTACAATACTTAGACAGCCCTGCCCCCTCAAACCTGCTTGTATCGAGTCGATCAGAAGGAAAGAGCCATGCATATTGGATAGTTTTCTTGCAATGTCATAGAAATCTCTCGTAATCGAAAGCCCAGGGTTTCCTTCACCCATCACGGGTTCCATCGCAACGAGTTCGATGAAAGCATTGTTTTCCTCTGCTTCCTTGAAAACAGATTGAAGTTTATCAATATCATTTGGAGGAACCAGTTTGACTCCCTCTCGATTTCTAAATGAAGCAAGTTTATCACGGTATTTAGGCAGGCATGAGTCTGAAATCGAGGCAGGTCGGTCGGTTCGTCCATGGAAGCCATGGTCCAAAGCGACAGTCCAGATTTTCTTTCCTTCATGCGGCCCACCTACGTCGGTCATCAATCTAGCATTAATATCTGCAATTCGCATCGCTACAGTAACAGATTCCGAACCGCTATTCATGCATATGAATCTGTCAAATGGGCAATTTTCACGACTGTGCCCTACTTCTGTTCTTATGGCCTCAGCGAATCTCATATGGGTCAGCGAGGGAGTCATGACATTAGCCATCACATGTGACTCAGACATTGCAGACATGACTCGTGATGGGGAATGACCCATTCCAAGCATGCCATATCCTCCGTTGTCGTGTATCACAGCGCCATGAGTTGTTACTATCCAAGGGCCCTTGGCTGCAAGAGGTATGTACGGATTTACAGTTGATGGCTCGTAGAAATTCACGTAATACTTCTGAAGCTCCTTCGCAAAATCTGCTTCATCGAGGCTTAGAAGGAGTTCTTCAATAGAAGAATCCATCTGGCCTCTGGCAAGCATAGCCAGATCTATTGCCAAATCGAGATTGGGGTCGCTACTAAGGAATGAATCGATGGATTCGCTGCTAAGGCCATAGGTAAATGCCGGTCCGGAAGAGGATCTGAGCAGTTCGATTCGGCTATCCATCGAGCAACGCAGGAGTAGGCCATCAAATGAATATTCGCTGTTTGATTCAAATTTACAGTGCGGTGTTTGAAGGGCTGATAATCAATCTAAAAAATAAAAAATGATTCAATAATTAAATTGATATTTTATCTATAATAATAAATTTTCAATTGAAAAATTAAATTATTATTCGATTGAATTATATGCCGGCTTGCTGCTCGAGCCGCGTAGATCGAGGGCAAGTGGGGTGCAGGTCGGAGGTAATCGAATGAGTGAGAAGTTGGAAATACAGGAATTATTGCAAAAAGAAGTATATGTTGGAGACACTATGGTGGGAGTTATCGTCGGTGAACGATTTCATCCACGGGATGAATTTGTCAGATCGATGCGCATCCAGGTATTGGACGGCGTTGCAGAAGAATACATGAGGAAGCCTGCGGATCATGCGCCTTTGCACAAAGAATTAGTCCACAGCATAAGGCCCGATGGTTCAGTTAAGTTATCGAAATCAATGCGCGAGCTTCAGAGAAGATGGCGAAACACCGTTAGGATCGATGAGCAGCTTTGGGCGCCTGATGAGTTAATGGATCGTGCAGTCATGGATAACGATGGGGTCGATATAGGCAATGTCGTTAGTCTTGTCAAGGTAAAGAGAACTTATCGAGGGGTTGTGGTAGACGTACACGGTGTCCTTCAACGAAGAATGGGTCTTCCTGATCAAATTATAATCCCGGTAACTCAACTAGCTAGAACTACTGCTTATCTCGATGAAATAATTCTGAGATGTCCGCTCAATAGGCTCCTCTCTCTCCCAAGTTATTTACAACTCAACGAGTGAATATGGTGGGCATGGCAGGATTTGAACCTGCGGCCTCCCGGTTATCAGCCGGGTGCTCCAGCCAAGCTAAGCTACACGCCCTGAGCGGCCTCCGGTGAGGCGCTGCTGATTTGAAGGTGCTCATTCGCGCGGGGCAATGATGCTCACGTTCCGGCAAGGTCATGAGTGGCACGGGGCTCGGAAGACCAGATGCCAGTAGTTAGTGGCCCGGCCTACACGGAGGTCGCAATGGGTCTTGCTAATGAGTTGGACATGCAGTACCTCCCTACTGAAACTCGTCGTTTTCCAGATGGCGAGGGGTATCTTCGTACTCCTGTTGAGGGTTTTGATTCAATGCGATCTGAACCGGTGATTGTAGTCTCCTCCACATTCCCAGATAATGGAATTGTTCAGACGATGATGATGCTGGCCGGTGTTGCCGATATCCAAAAGGGTGATTTGTCTAACCTAAAGGGTGAAGGTGTACAGAATCTGGATGATTCGGGGCGAAGAATCTTGCTTGCAGTGCCGTACTATGGCTATGCACGTCAAGATAAGCGATTCTCGGCCGGAGAAGTAATCGCTGCAGGGGTTATTGCTGATCATCTAGCAACAGCATGCGATGGGATTGTCATACTTGACATCCATGAGCCCAAAGTCTTGGAATCTCACAAACATCCCATTCAATTTGTTACCGCGGTGCCTGAACTTTCTGAGTTACTCTCGAAAGATGTATCTCCAGACTTCATTCTATCCCCTGACAAGGGAGCCATTGACAGGGCGAAGGAGGTTGCTGAAATCATAGGGGTCCCATACAGCTACCTTGAGAAGAAAAGGATTGATGCACATACGATAGAACATACTCCAAAGGATCTTGATGTGTCTGGAAAGGTTGTGGCGATTGTTGATGACATGATTAGCACGGGCGGTACGATCTGTAGGGCGAGTGACGCCTTGCGCCGACAAGGTGCAACCGAAGTACATGCAGCATGCACACATGGGCTATTCACCTCAGGGGCTCTTACTAGACTCGTTAAGCACGTTGATGGCGTATACAGTACTGATTCGCTATCCAATCCGCGTGCTGTCGTTTCAGGTGCACCGGCCCTAGCCCGAGGCGTCAAGAAGTTGTTGACCGCCCTGTGATAGGGCCCAATGTCCTGCGGTGCGTTTATACAGGCCGCGTTCAGCGGCAGGACACAGCACGAGGATGATTCCAATGAGTGTACACGTTGCCTTCGAAACCCCACAAGATGTTCATGAGATTGTTTACGAGATGGTCAAGGCCCTCGGAAAAGATGGTAGAGGGGGCCTAAAGAAGGGTGCAAATGAAGTCACCAAGGCTGCTGAGAGAGGAACTGCTCTAATGGTAGTCATGGCCGAGGATGTGAATCCAAGCGAGCTACTAGCCCACATACCCATGATATGCAGGGAAAAATCAATTCCATTCATGTACGTGCCAGATCAAGCATACCTGGCTGAAGCCGCCGGGATGTCTGATGGGACAAAGACTGCTGCAGTAGCTGTTGTTGATGTAAAGAAAGATGGTGAAGATCGATTTAACGAAGTTAAGGGCCACTATGAGACCCTCTCTGCTTGAGGTGGTTGAAGGATGTCACAAGAATCCTGGCCTGCCGAAGTGGTCGAAGTTGTCGGCCGTACAGGTATGACTGGTGAGGCAACTCAGGTGAAAGTACGGGTTAACGATGCCCCTAACCCTCGTGACATTGGCCGAATAATAACCAGAAACGTTGTCGGGCCTGTTAGGATAGGAGATATCCTGATGCTGAGAGATACGGGTAGAGAAGCCCGTAAGCTCGGTGCGAGATAAGGAAGTGTTGTCAATGCCCGAAACGAGAATCTGCAGTTTCACCAGAGAAGAGATAGAGCCCGGTACAGGGATCATGTTTGTTCGGAGAGATGGTACAGTACTGTGGTTCAAAGACTCGAAAGCGAGAAAGAATCATGTAAACCTGAATCGTAATCCTCGGCGTCTTAAGTGGACACGAAGATATGAGAAGGGCGGTATCAAGTAAGTCCTCCCATTCACAAAAACAGCCTATATCGAGGTTGATTGGTGTTTTATTTCACCGATGTCATCAAGAACCCTACTTTTTCGATTGCCTCGATGGACACATTGATCGCGATACCAGGGGTTGGTGAATCACTATCTCGAAGACTTATCGACGAGCTTGGTGATGAGGAAGAAGTTCTTCGCATCATCAAGAGCAAGGATGTAGCGTCTCTCTCGAAGATTGAGGGACTTTCCACAAATCGCGCGGTTCGCATAATCAATGAGTTTGGAGGGGATGGCAAAAGTATCGCTCAAACAAGCGATGCGCAGAAACTCCACGATCGTCTCCTCTGTGATATTGAGGCCCACATTTCTTCACTCCCTGCCAAGAAGCGATTGGGTGTCTTACAACCAATGGGCGTTGAATCAAGTATCGAAATTGAGGATCGTCGAAAGATGGTTTCTGAAGCAATATCATTCGTTGCAACAGCTCCATCTTCAGTGATTGAATGGGATAAAGGATCGAGGGGAGTTAGGAGTTTGAAGAGTCATGTTGGCAAGGTGGACAGAGTAATTGTTGTTCCAGATTCTACATCAGCACAGCAGATAAAGAACATGGAAAAATACGCCAGAATAGTAGTTCGTGGCATAAATGAGACTTGGAAAGACTACGAGGGGCTTCCCCGGGTAACATGGATCGGACCATATGCACCTGAAGAAATGCCGCCTGGTTGGGTGTTTTGTAAGATAGAAGATGATTTCCGGTCGATGATTCCCGAAATATCACTCCAATGGATTGAGAACAACAGAAACAGCCTTGAATCGCTCGTATATCTGAGTGATATCACTCTTGGATTAGACCCGCTTAGTGAGAGGATAAGGGATGCAATAGATGGTCTTGATGATCTTGTTTGGCTTCTCGAAGCAGAAGATGTCGGAGCAGATATTGAAAATCTCAGAGATGGACTATGGAGTGAAATCAAAGCGATAGAGGGTTCAGTAAATGACTCGATTGTGAATTCCACTTCTGAGGCCAGTCTTTCTCTAGATGGATCAGAAATGTTAGCCTACTATTCAGATGCCAACAGGCTTCAACACAGACTTAGGGGGGTGGTATCGGATTCGATATCTGAGTCACTTGAATACGGACGCCAGAGACTTTCAGAATATCTAGAAATAAGTGGTATCTCAGTTCCAATAAACTGCTTTGAGAGTGAATATCCTTGTTCTTTCAGGAAGGAAACGATTGAGGTGATTGAACAAGACCTGGAACATATGATTTCGAATTTCGAGATTGAAGGCGCTATGGTTCGTGCAGAAAAGGCCTCCTTACTCGTCGGAAGGGCTCAGGATTCTATTTCTGAGATTATTGATATTGACATGTGGATTGGGATTGCAAAATGGGCGAGATATCGAAAATGCGTTCTTCCAGAAATTAAACCAAATGTGGAACCTAGTTGCTACTTCTCAGGTTTTAGACATCCTCTTCTTGGAGTTGATCCTATTCCTGTGAAGTATGGATTTGGAAACCTCCCAGAACCGTGCCCAAAGGGGTCAATTGTACTCTTAACAGGGGCTAACTCTGGTGGGAAGACCTCGTTAATTGAGGGCATAGCTTCGATTCTCCTTCTTTCTCATGCTGGTTTGCCTGTTCCAGCAGATCAAGCGGTGGTTTCCCTAGCAGATGAGATTCATCTTTTGGCAAAAGTTACTGGAACTCAAAGTGCAGGTGCTCTGGAAAGGACCCTGATGGGGCTCTCAAGGATTGTTATTTCTAGCAAAAAGAAGTTCATACTGGCAGATGAGCTTGAGGCCATTACTGAACCAGAAGCAGCCTCTGGAATTCTAGCCGGATTACTAGACGCAGCTGCTTCGAATTCTTTGATATCGGTTGTTATGGTAACACATATAGGTGCCTCGATACGTAAGAAAATGATTGCAGAGGCGAGAATTGATGGAATTGAAGCCAGAGGGTTGGATGAGCAGATGGAATTAATCGTTGATCGGGTGCCTAGAATTGGAGTTCCAGCGAGATCCACCCCTGAATTAATCTTGAAAAGGCTGGAAGCTCGTACCAGCGGATCTGAATCTGACCTTTTTCGAAGTATAATTGAGCGCCTTTGATAGGTGATAACGAGATTTAACGCATAATTAATCAATCTCGAAGAGTCTTTCCATGAGTTCTGAATCTAGTTCTATGGAATTGGATGGAATGTCCTGCAAATTGCCCCTCTTCTTTCCTGACATGAGTTCGAAGGCTCGTATAAGACGTCCTTTAATCATTAGATTGTAGATTTTCCATAGCCTATCCTCACCACTCGTACTATGCGACTTAACATCAAAATTAGACCATCCTGTCTCATCACGGGTTTTGGAGTCAGAATCAGAATCGCCTAATCTGATCAGAAGGTCGAACTGTTGTAAGAGTCTGATAGCCTCATTGACCGGCTCCTCTTCTCTGTGTCCGGAATTTCCATGGCCAAGGAGAGATCTTGTGAAAGGATTGGAATATTCAGTACGATGCAAGTAAGAGGGTAGTTTTCTCTCGTTTGTAAGGCCAAGATAATAATCGTAATTATAATTCGAAAGACACGTTTTTCCAGGGTTCCTGAGAGAGCATATTGTCCTAACATTCGGATGATTCAACGCTGCTTCAACAAGCTCCTTTCCTCCTGATGCAGATACAAATGTTATCTTTTTTCTAATGGCTTCGTTAAAAAAATCTGTAGCATCTAAATGATTCATGGAACTAAGATCTTTTGTTATTCCAGATTCATCGCATGGCTTCCCATTATCGTGTCTTGGCCAAAGTGTCTCGCCATTTGCAATGGCCAAGTTTACGATTCTCGTACCTCCGGCCTTCCTGAAATGCAAAAAGAAGTTGAGACGGCTGTCAGCCATGATTCTGGCTTGCTGGTTCGGGTTTGAAGTTTGGGCGTTCATGCTCCAGTATCTGAATTAGATTAGTGATTCAATTATCTCGCCCACAGATTGTGCTCGGCCGCAATATGCGCATCTTATCTCCAGTGGATCTTGAGAAACGACTTGCAAACGATGGGGCAAGGGCTCATTCGGATTCTGAGTTATGCAATTGAAGAATGAGCATCTTGCAATGTTTACCAGTTCTGAGCCAAGTTCAATTTGTCTCTTCTCAGCTACACCGTAATTTCGGATGATTGCTATTGACGCTGAGGGGGCTATTAGAGCAAGTCGATCAAGTTCTTCCTGGCTTAATTCTCGATCTTCGATCTTGAGTACGTCCTTGCTGCCTACTTTGCTGCTGGGAACATTCATGACAAGTGAAATCGGATTTGAATGGGAGCCGTCGATATGGAGCATGCGCATTACTTGAACAGCACTTCCAGATGGTATGTGATCAATCACAGTACCATTGCAGATAGCCGAAACTCTCCTCATCTCACTCACACAATCGCCTCCGGAATGTCGATACCCAAACTTCGACAAAGCAGTGCCATACGAGTTGGGACGCCATTGAATGCTTGTTTGAAGTACCAAGCATGACTAGTAGCATCGATACTTGGATGAATTTCATTCACTCTTGGGAGGGGGTGCATGATCATCATATCGGACTGTACGCTCCTCAAATCCTCAGCCTTCAAGGTGTATATGCCTGCGACCTTCTCGTATTCTGCCTCATCGGGGAATCGCTCTCTCTGGATTCGCGTCATGTACACAACATCCGCAGATGAAATAGCAGGTAGGAGGTCTTCACTTTCTTCGATGTGACACCCTGAAGATTTGAGATCTCTTACGATCTCGGATGGCATTTTGAGAGGTTCTGGAGATACTAATGTCAATGATGCTCCGAAACGGCTGAGAGCATGACTCAGGCTGTGTGCTGTCCGTCCATATCTTAGATCGCCAACCATCACCACATTGAGGCCGTCAATCTTGCCCTGACCCTGACGAATTGTAAATAGATCAAGAAGTGTCTGAGTCGGATGATTGCCAGCGCCATCGCCTGCATTCATTATGGGTATTTGGACGGCGTCAGCAGCGTATTGTGCCGCACCTTGTCTCGGGTGCCTTATTACAGCAACATCTGCATACCCGTCAATCATCTGCATTGTGTCATAGAGTGTCTCACCCTTCTTGACTGAAGACCCTACTTCACTAAGATTCAGAACCTCCCCCCCGAGTCTCTTCATAGAAGTCTCGAAAGATAACCGAGTTCTTGTTGAGTTCTCAAAAAAGAGATTGGCTAAGACCTTGCCTTTGAGCAGGGGGAGATATGCATCGCCCCGAGCAATGGGAAGAAGACGCTCTGCATCATCTAGTAGTGAAATCGCCTCTTCATTAGTCAAATCGTCCATTGTAATGAGGTCCACGTGTCACTCCTCCGGCCCTTTGAATGGCTGACCGAACATATGTCTTGCCATATATGGAGTAGTGAGTGATACAACTTGAAGGGACTGGCGAAGGCTTGAGTATCTGGCCGTAAGCGGATATTCATGGCAGAGGACATGTACTACAGAATGATGGGGTCTACAGGAATTCAAGTTTCAGTATTGTCATATGGATTCTGGGCCACATATGGGGTCAAGAACGATCTTTCGGGCGATAAAGGGGTTGAAACTGCGAAGGAGCTCTTGAAGATCGCTAGGGAAGCAGGAGTGAACTGCTTTGATCATGCAGAAGCCTATGGGACACCAGTAGGAGAAGCAGAGAGGATTTTCGGTCTTGCCCTGTCCGAATTGGTTGAAGAAGATCCTGAACTTTGGAGGAGGTCAGACCTGGTAATTACGACCAAGATATTCTGGGGAGGGGCAGGCGTCAATGAACGTGGACTGTCTCGCAAGCACATCATGGAAGGCATGGATGCTTCTCTAGATCGCCTTGGATTGGACTACGTCGACATGGTATTCTGTCATCGGCCCGATCCGCATACTCCAACTTCGACAGTGGTTAGGGCAATGACCGATATCGTGAGGGCAGGGGCGTCCACTGCTTGGGGTACAAGCGAATGGTCAGCACAGCAAATCACAGAGGCATTCTGGATTGCAAGAAGCGAGGGGCTTGAACCCCCTTCATTCGAGCAGCCCCAATACAACATGCTTCACAGGGATCGCTTTGAAAAGGAGTATTTTCCTCTTTATCGACCTCCGTATTCTATTGGGACAACGATCTGGTCGCCCCTAAGATCTGGTTTCTTAACAGGGAAATACAATGATGGCATACCCGAGGGTTCTCGTGCGACTGTGGAAATCTACGGCTGGTTGAAGGAAGAGTTGGAAGACAGGCGAGAGAGGGGTGAAGTAGAGATCGTTAGGGAGTTGACAGCATATGCTGAAAATGAGTTAAATTGTTCAATGGCACAATTGGCTTTGGCATGGTGTCTGAAGAATAAGAATGTTTCAACGATTCTTCTTGGTGCCACGAATTCAAAGCAATTGAGAGAGAATCTAGGTTGTATTGGTGTCGCTTTAAAACTCGACGACTCTCATATGGAATCGATAGACGAGATTCTCGGGAATAAGCCTGAGGAATGGATTGGTCCCGGTGGAAGTGGGAATAGGGATCTGAAAACGTTGTGAAGAGCATGACTTGTATCAATTTAAGCAATACCTGATAACGAATGGGTTTGAGTTTAGAATATGACCTCCGAAGAAGAAGGTAGCTGGTGGGAACAGCAAGCCGAATACGAAGGTTCCAAGAGTTCTTCTTCATCGGAAACAACAACGAGCGTGTCGGGTCCTGAAACAAAGAATGAGGATAATATAGCATTCACTCTCGGACGATCGCTGCCATTCATTGTGGCAGGATTCATCGGAATTTCTCTTTTGGCGAGTTCTGTGTTCTTTGCTCTTTCTTTCATTCTACCAGATGGGACTACTGACAGCGGAGATGAATCATCAGGAGAATCTGATAAATGGATCTCTACGAATGGAACTATCCTGGAAACCAGCCAGTATATCGAGGATGCTGTGACTTGGGAGAGAACTGAATCTTGGCAGGATTGCTACTGGGATGACTGGGAGGAACGGGAAATCTGCGATACGTACTATGAGACCTACTACGAGGACGGATACGAATGTACAGCCGGGATTGACTACGAGTATACTGTGAATGGGACGGTCTACAACGGCAGCGAGTCTCTTCTCTTCCAAGATTACAGTCCTTGTCTAGATTGGGTATACATTGATTACCCGAGAAATGGTACTGTAGAAGTCTGGTACAATGAAGGCGATCCCGGAGAGAGCAGGCTTAGTGAGCCTTTGGAATGGGATATAGCCGAGGGTTTGTTGGGCGTATTCTTTGGCTGCTGCTTGTTCTTCTTTTTGATATTCATAGTGATTTCCATAAGCAAATGGTCGCAAAGAGTTCAGGGCGGCCATACATCTGGAATGGGATCTTCAGGAAGGGGATTTAGATCCAGAATGACATTCAACAGAGGAATTTCGAGGGGAGGGAACTCTCGGAGAAGGAGATCTGGCAGAAGTCGCTCTGGAGGAGGCCGCTCCCCTAGGAGAACGGTTGGCAGATCTAGAAGAAGAAGTAAATGATCGCCTCATAGAGACAGGATGACTAGGCCCAGGGCCAGAATCACAGCCCCGATGAGTATCATAGTCTGGAGAGTCACGTCGGATTCCTCAAGCGTAACTGGGCCGTCTCCGATGTCGGACACGACTGTTTCAATCGCCTCGGCTGCTGTATCCTGTCTGGATTCCGAAATATCGATTTCCTCTTTCTTGTGCAAATCCTCTACTCCGGAATCTTCCTGATTCTCGATAAGTCTGTCAATCAATTCTGCCTTTCGTCCAGACACTGGCAGCGAATGGTCTGCGAGGAGTTCCTTGAGTTGTGCGACTGTCATTAACTTCAGACTATCGCGGTCCATGGTGGTGGATTCTGGATACGGTACTTAATCCACAAGTAATTTGCCTTGCACTTTACTTCTGTTCATCCAACCAGGCACGCATGATACAAGACTGGCATATTTCTCGACTTGTGACGCCCCCGCATAGCGAGCATGAGCGAATATCAGAAGAAGTATTTCCAGAGGAGGCATGCATCTGACGTATCTGTTCTAGGCTGTGTAATAGACCGTGTCTTGCACCGGGTGTTTCTGTCTCAAGGGCTGCTATAATCTCTCGGCTTCGTTGACGTTGGGCTCCAGCTGCGTGAGGGCAATCCCCATGATGGAATGGTATATTGAGCACCATAGCAAGTGCATGGACTTCTTGTTCAGGGATCCATCGAAGTGGCACAATCCTCGGAGGGAGCCCGTCTATTGGCGTAGACGTATGTGGCGCCAGCCTGACCGATCTGTCAACTTCTCCCTTCTGGAGATTCATGAGTATAGATTGGGCCATATCATCCAAATTGTGGCCCAGGGCCATGACGTCTGCGCCTGATCGTTCAGCGAGAGTATTCAGACTCTGTCTTCTGAAAACACCACAAAACGAGCAGGGCATCATTCCATCCGCCTGTGGATTTTTCATTGCGATATCAGGCATCATACGGACTACTTCATCCATTCTTGAGTACCCCATCTCCTCATACCCTAATTGGAGTAATTCTATTCCAAGAGAATCGCATAATTCCTCTATGCAAGCAATGGAGGGGGATCGATATCCGTCTATTCCTTCATCGATCACACCTGCTATTATTTCCAGGTCTCTTCTGCGTCCGAGTATGTCGACGATGAGTTTGAGCATGATTGCAGAATCCTTGCCACCGCTCACGGCGGCGAGTATTCGTAATGGACTTCCGTCCTCTTTTCTAGCATCTTTTGGAAGAGGTAGTTGGACTCTTAGATCTCTCGATACTCTCCGTCTTATTGACTCGTGTAAATGCCGCCCACATAATCTCTGACCACTGTATGGCTGGTGTACTAGACTGGTGTGGTCACACCGACTACATGACTCAACCTTCAGTCCGCACATAACATTGGGAGGCGCCATCTGTGTTTCAACACGATGGAAGTAGCGAGGGGTTCTTGCGAGATAGCATGGTGCAGACACCCATGGATATGGGCCCGGAACTTCCAAACTCGGAAAAATGGCATGGGAGAGTATCCAGCCCTTGGCTAGAACGCATACTGTTTGTATCTTCCATTCTCATATTCATCATACTTGCAGGCGAGATCCGTCCTTCGGTCTCTGACTCGTTTGGTTATTCAGTATCCTTACTAATTTATCCAATATCAATACTCGTCTCATTTATCATTACTGAACATCTTGTGCGCCTGATAGAGCGGCTATTTGGAATAAGGTGAGGTTACGAATCTGTTTCTTCGGAGCGGGAGCCGGAAAACCCTCTGAAGATTGACTCAAACCAGCCTAGAACTGTTTGCCATGGTACCAGATATCTGAGCATACTAACAAAGAGCAGGAATAAACCAGCGGATATCACCTTGCCATAGGTCATTTGCAATTCGAGAGAGTCGTTGACCTGCTGACTCCATTGGTTGGGTTGGAACTCTGATATCACCATGATCATTATCTCGTCGAAATCAAGTGCTACCGCGGTCAATACAGTGGCAAGGGAAAGAACTCCGACAAGTTGAGAGAGATGTGTGTTGAGTACTGTTTGAAACATCCGTATATGCTCATTATCCGTCCTAGCGCTCTCCGGTAACATGGCTACATACTCAAATAATCGAATAACCATGTGTGATGACTCGAAAAACAGGAAGAGCAGAATCGATATGGTGATCAGCTCGAAAGCCAACGGCGATACCAGGCCCCCAAACAGTGTTGAGTCACCAATTTGAGCAGGGAGCGGCTTGAGACCTATTCCCTGTACAGATTCCAGTACTGCCTCGAAGGTCAGTAGAGCATGGAAAATTATGAACATGACGCTGTAGCTGATAGTTGCAATTATGGCGCGCATTGAGATATTCCATATTCCGATCAGGCCGAATAGGACGGGTATGAAAACAACGCCCATTACGATTATTTCTGATATTACCTGCATGGTCAATGAGAGTCTTGCTCCGTGATTCAATGCTGAAAACTCTTGACCGAAAGGAATGTACAGCATCTGATAGCTTATCATGCTCGCAATCCATTCGAACAGGAAAGGGCCAAATCCTGCGATTAAGGCTGTTGCATAGATCGTATTTTTGATTCTTCGGCGTGTCTTGGAGCTTCTGCTTGACGCATAGGCATGAATGCCTGTCAACAAGAGGCAGAATAGAGAAGGAATGAGTAATGCTGCTTCTCCTACCCGGTCTGCTCCTGTGATGAAATCAGGAAGTATTGATTCTCGATCGAATGCTTCTTCGACATAGGCCATCCCTCGCGTGTGTTCGAAAGCAGGGCACCAATAGGTGGAACCCTCTGCCTCGTCGATGAAATCTTGATTGCATTCACCGTACACAGAGGTCATTGTGAGCAATAGCGATGCAAGGGCCAATGTGGCAACTAATTGGAGAGTCAATATCTGCCACCTCATACGCAATGAACGGAGTCTCAGGGTGTGTTTTTGTTCCGGGTTTTCATCTGCCACTCAATCACCTCAACCCTTCTTGACCTGCAGCAACGCCTGTGCCAGATCTATGTCTGGAACCCAGTCGATGACGTTCGCCCCGTATCCGTTGAGCGACATGAGTCTATTCTGTCGTTCCATCTTGAGTACCTCGTATGCCATCCTAGGTATCCTGCTAACGAGCCTCTCGAGATCTATTGAATTGGGAGATAAGACATACACGGTATGGCCGTGACTGGATAGCGCTCTTATGGCGGGAAGTGTTGTTCCATCGCCCTCTAGGCTACTAATCACGAATACCGGAGATCCTCGGTTCATCCTGGGGATTAATGCGTTTGTGACTGCTTGAAGAGGCATTGATCCCCCAGCAGAAACTCCAGCTAGAAGGCTCAGAATCTTGTACTGCTGCTTATCACCTGCCTCAGCGGGAAGGTGATCCATTCTCCTCCCATAGGTCGTTAGTGAGACAGCATCACGCCTTCTGATGAAGTGATTGGATACCGAGGCAGTGGCAACTGCCCCCATTTCTAGAGGATTTTTCAAAACGGTTCCGATTCTCGAAATATCTCGAGTATCAAATAGGATATGAACATCGGTAACTGCGTCCCTGACCTTCTCGTTCACCATCAAGTCTCCAGTTCTGGCGAACGCCTTCCAATTGATTGACCTGAAGGAATCCCCTGGCATGTACTCGCGAAGTGAGTAGAACTCGGTTCCTTGACCGGGGGTTCGGAGAGTTGTTGCACCAGTGTACATCTTTGGAACGTTCGATCTGAGAAGAGCGTCCTCAATATCCCTCACTTGAGGAAATACGATGACATCGCTTCTAGTATCGGCAACGCCTTCGTCTGTGAAGAGTCCAAACACATCCCGATATCGAAGAGAGGTTGGACCGATGGAATAGTGACCTCGAAGAGGGCATCTCACCGTGTATCTGAGAGTTGTAGATTGCCCCGGGCCTAGATTGGCTCGAATTAGATTGATTCCGCGTCTTATTTTCATTTCATGCGGGACATTGTCATAGATATCCAGTATCTGCGTTCTACGTCGTGAGGGGTTCTTTATCCTCAAAGTGACTGTAATATCATCTCCCTTGTACACATTCTCTTCAGATAACTCACGTTCTACCACTAATCGAGGAAATCCGCTAATCCAGCTAGCCATCACCAGAATTGAAACCATTAGCATCCCAAGAATCATCAGATGGAAATGGCTGACCATCATGCCGACAAGTATCAGAGATACTCCTCCGACAATCATCATTGTAGCTTTCCTAGTCCACAAATTCACACCTCCATTAGATCGTCGTCTGGCTCATCGTCATCTGGTCCCCATTCCTTCATACGCTTGACTATTGCAACTAATTCCTCTGTCTTATACCGTCGATTATCATAGATGAATCGAATCAGTATGGGATCTTCAACAAGTGCCTGCAACTCTTCTGAAGAGAGCGCGTCGAACTCTTCTCTGGTCAGAGTATTGGTACTCCTGATTCTGGAAAGTAATACCTGTCTGATCTTATCTGGGTGTTGATAAAACTCGTATCTTTTAGCGTCACCAAAACCATAGTAGATGATTCTGAAAACATGTCTCCAATCTTCAGGGTCTTCTTTGCGAATAAGAACGACTTCGAGCATCATAAAGAGGGCGAGGAACAGGATGAGCATGGCCATCCAGTCATTGGTGAAGTAAACAAGAAAGTAGTACGCTAAGTTGTATGTGTCAGAAAGTGGATTAGACTGCTGGTGGCGGCTCTCATCGAATATGACAACCGCGTCATCGCTTGGAATTAGAGACCCGTTGCCAACTAGTAATGCATCTGCAATAATGTCGAGTGCCCACACCCTATTGTCATTCTCAGGCACTGCGGAATCATCGATATCAGAAGCTGAGTATATTGCATTGATGAGTAATGACCCATCTGACGCAATATGTACCTGTCCAGAGGAGGGCTCTGCACACAATCTTGATGAGCAGATTCTTGCATATACTGCAAATGGACCTTGTTCATCGCCCTGTATGCCTGCTGCTTCGAACGCGGGCGTCAGGTCTCCGTCATCATTCGAGTCCAAATACGAATCTAATGTTGATGTGACAACAGGATATCGATTTTCAGCCGGAGAAAATGCAGACTCTTTATCGAATGCTGACGGGGTACTGGTCAGAAGATCATAATCTTCGCTAAAATCGTAGACCCCATCGACATCGTCCCAACGATGGCTGCAGAGACCGAATGAGCCGCCATCAGGCGTAAATCCCGTATCGGGAGAATCTGGATTTGGATCTATGGAATCTAGTATTGCATCTCCGTCTCTGTCAGCAAGACAGGGGTGATAATTAGATGTTGAGCCAGATGTTTGTGTCAAATTGTATGCGTCTGTTACGTTTGTCCACACATAGTTGTAATCGAGTTCTCTCGCCCATGCCTCTCCGTCGTAAAGCTGATGGCTTGAAAATACAATATTGTATTCCTGTGCAAGTGCAGACGAGTAACCAAAATCATCCATAAGAAGCAAAGTTCCGCCGGCCTGCACATACTGCACTATAGCTTCAATTTCTGATCCCGTATATCCATCAGAGTCAGAGAGCTCGATTACAGAATCATCATCTGTGAAACGAGGGAGAGAGATTGTGTCACGCTCCACGCCAGATATCACAAACACTGTCTCATCGGGATTGTCGATTTCTCCGAGAAGGAGCGGGCTTGACACCATGGCAGTTGTCTCAACACCCATGGCATTGATGTCTGAACGAAAATCGCCAAGATCATTCCAATCGTCGCCATATGCGGACTGTTGGGTCTTCCCGTCTACGATATATGTGGAAGCGATAAATGCTACAAGGAGTGTTAAAACAGACCAGAATGAGAACATTAGGAACCTTCTTCGATTCGTTGCATTGAAGAATCGGGATGCTCTTCTTGGTCTCTCTATCACCCGGTCACCTCTCAGCAGCAGGGCACAACCCAATCCAACGATATAAGACGCTTATCCGGCCTTGGGACGTATCACTGATGCAAACGTATGGCATTTGATATCTCGGCGACCTCTTCGACAGGGACTTCGAGTAGTCCTTTCTTGACGGGCCATGGGAGTAGGGCGGGATCGAGTTCTTCCGATATTAAGACAAGTAGCGAGACTACTTTTCCAGATCTTGGGTCGAATATGAAATCGGATAGATATCCCAGAGTGTCCCCTGCACCGTCTAGGATCGGCCGGTTTAGAATTTCACGGCCGAATCCCGACGGCATCCAGATCACACCGACTCAATGCCCTGGAGAGTGTTAGAGTCTCTCTTAACCGACTCTAGACCGCTAACAAGGGTCTCTTCCATCTTGGAATAGTAGTCTAACATGTCTTTGTTGACTGTTGGTCTGACTCTGTTGATAGCATCCTCGAAGTGGCTTTTTGAAACGCTCTTTCTACCTGCCCTCATCGCAATAAGTGCTGCTTCTCGGCATATTGCCTCTATATCAGCGCCGGTATAGTTCTCAAGTCCATCAACGAGATCATCGAGATTGAATCGGCCCAATGGCATCTCTGAGGAATGAATCTTCAGAATCTCCAGTCTTGACTTACGATCTGGGGGCGGAACATGCAGAACGCGTTCAAAGCGTCCACTTCGTAAAAGTGCAGGATCGATCATTTCAGGCCGATTGGTCGCGGCTACAACGATGACTCCTTCCATCGACTCGACGCCATCCATGCTAGAGAGAATCTGATTTACCACCCTATTCATGACATCGGAACCCTCTCCGGACATTGATCTACGAACACCGGCGATTGACTCGAATTCATCAAGGAAGATGATTGAGGGTGCTGCTTGTTTCGCCTTCTTGAAAACCTCTCGTACAGCTCTTTCTGATTCTCCGACCCACTTGGAAATCATTTCCGGGCCCTTGATTGAAATGAAATTGGCCTTTGCCTCGTTAGCTATAGCCTTGGCAATTAGCGTTTTTCCAGTTCCTGGGGCGCCGAACAGAACGATCCCGCGTGGAGGCTTGATACCAAAGTGCTCGAAGGTTTCTGGTTGATTCAGAGGCCATTCGATACTTTCCTTCAATCTCTCTTTAATTTCATCCAATCCACCGACATCATCCCAAGAAGCAGTTGGTACTTCGACATAAATCTCCCTGAGTGCACTAGGCTCTATCTCTTTGATTGCCTCACGGAAATCGACCATTTTGACTTCCATCTTCTCGAGTACTTCGGCGGGTATCTCATCTTCATCTAGGTCAATCTCAGGAAGATATCTTCGCAAGGCCTTCATTGCAGATTCTCGGACTAGCGCCGATATGTCCGCCCCTACGAAACCATATGAATTCTCAAGAAGCCAATCCATCTCGAAATCGTCACTTATGGGCATACCACGTGTATGGATGTCTATGATCTCAGAACGGCCATTTTTATCTGGTACACCTATTTCCAGTTCTCTATCGAATCGTCCGGGTCTTCTCAAAGCGGGATCTATGGCATCTCTTCTATTCGTAGCCCCAATTACAACCACATTATCTCGGCCCTGCATACCATCGAGAAGCGTTAGAAGTTGAGCAACTACCCGCCTTTCTACTTCTCCACTAACATCTTCTCGCTTGGGCGCAATTGAATCTAATTCGTCTATGAAAATGATAGCGGGGGCATTAGAAGCGGCTTCATCGAATATTTCGCGAAGTTGCTTCTCACTCTCACCGTAGTACTTGGAAATAATTTCAGGGCCATTGATTGATGTGAAGTGTGCCTGTGTCTCTGCAGCAACAGCCTTGGCGATCAATGTCTTTCCAGTCCCGGGAGGGCCGTGAAGAAGGACACCTCGAGGTGGGTCTATGCCCAGTCTACGGAATAGTATAGGATGCTTGAGAGGCAATTCAATCATCTCCCTGACTTTCTGAAGCTGGTCTCCAAGACCGCCTATGTCCTCATAGGAAATCGTCTGAATGGTACTCTCGTCTTCTTCATCAACTGGATCTTCTTTGATGACTATCTCTGTGGAAGGTAGAACCTGCACGATACCTTTTGGCTTAGTGCTGACTATCTGAAATGGCAGGGCTTCGGCGAACAAAGTCATACCTGGTATGAATATTCTATCTCCAGCTACAACTGGACGCTTGTTTAGTCCCCTGCGAGCGAATCCTTCGATACCGGGTCCAAAACGGACCTTTTGCTGCTTGGCCATTACAGGAGAGAGCACAAGTTTCTCACACTCAGATACCTCGACTTTGCTAATATTTACTCTATCGCCGAGGGATACTGCTGCATTTTTTCGGATTATACCGTCTATCCTTATGACTCCTAGATTCGCATCTTCCGGTCTGCATCTCCAGACAATGGCAGCAGTAGACTTCTCTCCTTTAATTTCGATAACGTCGCCGGGTTTGAGATTCAAATCATTATCAAATGGTACTCTAGCTCTTCCATGCCCCACATCACTTGGAATTGCCTTTGCAACCCTAAGCGTAAGTTCCCCTTCTTCGTCCGACATGGAGTATCCCTCGGAGATGTCTGTGTATTGGGCTGCCTTAAACCCCCATATCCAAAGTCGTCGTGTTTGTGCACTTACCAGACGGCTTGTGCGATAGCGACGTTAGCAGCATTCATGTGAATAACCGGGGTCGGCGTATCATGCCCCACGTACTTGAAACCGGATTTGAGGCGATAGACAGTGAAAACCCCAATGGTTCACCGATGATTCGTGGATACAATATAATTGGGGGACAGTTAGAACCTGCATCTGATGGTTCAACATTTGAATCGAAAAATCCTGCTATCCTTGCTGACTGTCTTGGAGTCTTCCCTCTATCTACCAAAGATGATGTGCACAAAGCATTGAAGTCGGCAAAGTCGGCATTCCCCGGCTGGTCTTCTACCCCTGCACCCACACGTGGCCAGATCATAGGCAACATGGGAAGATTGTTGATGGAGCACAAGGACGATCTCGTACGCCTAGAGACCCGTGAAATAGGGAAGACACTGAAGGAGAGTGCTGGAGAAATCCAGGAAGCCATAGACACGTGTCTGTTCTTCCAATCAGAAGGAAGACGTCTGTACGGACAAACCGTCAACAGCGAGTTGCCCGACAAGGAGTTGTTCACTTATCGAAGACCCCTGGGGGTTTGCGGTATCATCAATGCGTGTAATTTTCCGTCTGCTGTGCCATTCTGGAAAATGATCCCAGCAATCATGTGCGGCAACACCTGTGTCTGGAAGTCGCCACAAGACAGCCCTCTTCTCTCATTTGCATTGGCAAGGATAATGCATGAGGCTGGTTTACCAGATGGGGTTGTGAATCTCATTCATGGAAAGGGAAGTGGTGCTGGTCAGCATCTCGTTGATGCAGTTGATGAAGGAATGGTCAACAAGATTTCATTCACGGGATCTACTTCGGTTGGCAAGATGATCGGAGAAATCTGTGGTCGTAATCTAGTTTCATGCTCACTCGAATTGGGTGGCAAAAATCCACTAGTCATCATGCCCTCGGCCAATCTTGAGAATGCTGTAGAAGGGGCTTACTGGGCCGGATTTGGTACTGCTGGACAGAGATGTACAAGCCTCGGCAATCTAATTGTGCACGAAGATATCTACGAGGATTTTATGGAGAGATTCATGGAAAAAGTTCGTAGTACAAAGATTGGTGATTCGATGAGTAACGATGATGTTCTTTATGGCCCGATGCTGTCTGAGAAATATGCATTAGATTTTCTTGATGGTCTGGAAATGTGTGAATCAAGTGGTGCTAGAAGGATTTACGGAGAAGGTCGGATAACAACGGATTCATCACCTACGGGTTTCGTTGCTGACGCTGAAAGTGGAGTATACATGTGGCCTCATGTGTATGTAGACGTCACTGATGAGATGGAATGCTTCCATGAGGAGATTTTTGGACCTGCAGTCACGGTCGTCAAGGCCAGGGATTTCGATCATGCACTTTATCTGGCAAATGCATCGCCATACGGGCTCTCGAGCGCGATTTATACAAATGATAGGCTAGAGGCATATCGATTCAAGACAGGCATAAAAGCCGGTATGACTGGCATAAACAACTCAACGACTGGTGCTGAAGCACACCTTCCCTTCGGAGGCGTCAAGGGCTCTGGCAATGGCACTAGGGAATCTGGTATTTGGGTAATTGAAGCGTACTCATACTGGCATGCAGTAAACGACGAGCTTTCTGGAAAGCTTCAGTTAGCCCAGATGGATGTTGATGAAATCCACATCGAAGAGGCAGAGGCGGATTACAAATCTCTTGCGTGATTTTCAAGTATTCTTGAAATTCGACTCGCAAAAATTCTATGTTCTCTGTGCCATCTCAACGAGTATGAATGCCAAGCGGATAGTCTCCCTCTCTCTTGCTTTACTAATGATCTCATTCACCACTCTTGCGATTATTGCAAGTCCTCTTTCAGCGGAAGACTCGCTTCCTGAGTCGCAAAAGAGTCTGGCTACGAAATCGATAACTCCAATGATGGGCAGTAATCAGGGTCACATCGATACTTATGACACGCTGTCAGTGGGCATTCAGTTCACCTGCGTGGTGACGGACAACTCCAGCGTAATCTGCTGGGGAAGGACTGACTACGGTGAGACAGGGAGTGGCTTGACTGGGAGTGAAGCGTACCACAATGCCAGCTATGTCGTCGGGCTATCAGGAGTGAATATCGTCGAGGTAGCTGCTCACTGGGACCATGCATGTGCTTTGAGCGATCAGGGAGACGTCTACTGCTGGGGAAGGAATTCTATGGGGATGCTCGGTAACGGCGGGACTTCGGATTCAACTACGCCAGTTCAAGTGTCCCTTCCACCCGGCGTCCAGGCCGCCTCATTGAGCCAAGGGCCGAGCTATCATAGCTGCATCATCAGCACGGATGGGGACGGTTACTGCTGGGGGAGTAACAACCGTGGGCAGCTAGGAAACGGCGAGATATGCGACTCAAATACAGGTGCGAGTACGTCTTCATGCCATCATAACGGATATGCAGAATACGTGGTTACGCCTCAACTGGTCGATATGCCGGTTGGGGTCGGCATAACCTCCATCAGCATGGGAGGCGATCACACATGTGCCACTGGTACCGATCTCGGGGTCTACTGCTGGGGATCGGACATGAACTGCAGGGTCACGGGCGGTGACACGACCACGTCTATAACGGGCGATCCCGTATGCAACTATGGTCACCTGCACGAATCTCCAAAGAAACTCATGTTCCAGAGTACGGCTGTTACCATCCCGGATAAGGATAATCTCTCTTTTGTACAAGTCGCGGTCGGTTGGGTTTTCTCATGCGGCCTGACGGATGCAGGATCGATAATCTGCTGGGGCGCCAATACCGAGAGTCAGCAGGGTGTGGGTTCGAACAGTAACGATCCTGCCCAGGTAGTTCCCACCGAAGCTATTGCCCCATCGGGAGAACACGCCCTCAGCATATCAGCATCAACTGCCCAAGCATGTGCTCTATTCAACGAGTCTGGTGCATTTTGTTGGGGCGATAACTGGGGTGGAAATGCAGGTGATTACGATGGCACAAATGACTGGTACTGTAACTACACGGGAGGTTCCAATGGGGGCGGGAACAATAATTGCGCAGATGTGTCGACTCCGAACGCAGTTTGGAGCGGCGAAAATGATGACATCCACTTCACATCAGTGGTCATGGGGGCGTCGAATACATGCGGAATAATGGCCAACAGCAGCCTTTACTGCTGGGGCGCATATGCCTGGAATGGAGTCAATGGTTCGGTCCACAACACGTATTCTGGGGTCAGGCTCCCGTTGTTCATGCCGATGCTAGATAACACCTCCATTCCTCAAACCGATCTCGACATTGATGGCGATGGGATACTCGTTCCGTTCGACATGTTCCCAAATGGGTGTCCCCCTGGTTGGTATCAAGACTCGTACAATTCTTGCGACGAGTCTCCTCGGGGGAACTATGCTGAATCCTCGAATCCATGGAATCTGGTTGCTTGCTCACCGGGTACGTATCAACCAAACACCGGCCAAACGGAGTGTTTGGAATCGGATCCCGGGTATTATGTTCCGGCCTCCGGAGAATATTCTCAGATGATATGTCCAGCTGGAAGTTATCAGCCCGACAGTGCATCGGATTCTTGCCTTTTGGCGGATCCCGGATACATGGTGGGGACACCTGGTAAAATAGAGCAGACTGCCTGCAATGCTGGAAGGTTTTCGTCTTCGAGCGGGTCGACGGAGTGCGTCAGGGCGCAGCCTGGTTTCTATGTAGCAGACAGCGGCTCTGCAGAAGAGGTTCCATGCTCACCGGGCTCATACACACCTGCATATGGATCGATATCATGCATCTCAACATCTCCTGGGCAGTACACCAACACTCCAGCTTCCATCCAGCCAGTCTCTTGTGATCCTGGTTCCTATCAACCTGACTTCAATCAAGACTCGTGTCTCTTGGCCCCTGCTGGGCATTATGTCTCAGAATCGATGGCTTCGTCGTATCAACCATGTCTCTCAGGCCATTACCAATCTTCTGAAGGTATGACTGAATGCGTAACCACATCTCCAGGGACATACACGCCGGGGGCATCCTTCACTGCTCCTCTGGATTGTTCTGCAGGGACGTATCAGCCATCAGCAGGTGCAGAGAGGTGCATTGATGCATTCCCCGGCAGCTATGTTGCTTCAGAGGGAAGCATCGAGGTGGTTGAATGCTCGCCGGGTACTTATCAGCCTCAGTCGGGGCAATCTGCGTGTATCGAGGCAGATCCGGGGCACTACATCACTCTAAGAGCGGCAAAAAGTCAGATTCCATGCCCAGTGACTACGTTCCAACCTCAAACTGGCCAGACAGCCTGCATAGATGCCGAACCCGGTCACTATGCAGACGGGGTTGGGACGGGAGAACAGACACCTTGCGATGCGGGCGAATATCAACCTTCTAGCAAGTCGACGAATTGTAGAATCGTCCCTGCCGGACATTATTCAGTCGGTCTGGGCTCCATTGATTTCATCGCATGCATGCCAGGGACATATCAGCCAACATCAGGCATGTCAGATTGCATCGATGCTGATGAAGGCAACTATGTCGGGGAATCATCTCAATTGATGCAGACGCCTTGTCCAAAGGGAACTTACCAACCATCGACAGGTTCCTCCGAATGTTTGAGTGCCGATGCAGGCTACTTCGTGGAATCAACAGGAGCCGTGGAACAGACGCCCTGCGAGGCAGGATCATACCAGCCCATCGAAGGGCGGTCGAACTGCATATACTCCTCGATCAACAACTATGTTCCAGAGGCCGGATCAGCAGATCAGACAGCATGTCCGTCGGGAGAGCATCAACCCACTCCGGGTCAAACCGGCTGTATTGAGAAAGAGGAGGAGGGAGGGTTACTCCCTGGATTCTCTTCTTTCACCGCCCTCATGACGCTGTTAGGTGCTGCAGTGGTGATTTCTACCAGGAAACAGGGGTGACGCCCCCCGCCTTACGGGCTCGAATGGGTTTCCCGAAGTCCTATCCGGCGGACAAGTATGATGGGTGGTGCGCACGCCGGGACTTGAACCCGGGTAACGAGGTTGGGAACCTCGTATCATAACCGCTAGATCACGTGCGCTTGGAACACCCGATTGCCTCTGCGGTCATGAATACTGGGGTACAGAGTTCAGCCATATTGAAGCACTAGGTGGCATGAGGATGTACCATGGAAGTTTCTAGAGAGTTGGTTCGCACCGTGGTATTCGTACTTGGCCCGATGGTTCTTGCATCATACGTTATTGGAGTTCGGAGAATGGACGATCCGATGGAATTATGGGGCGGTATTCCCGAATCCTGGAGAAGTCTCAACGTAATGTGCATGTTCATTGCTGCCGCTGGTTTTCTGATCGCTTGGTGGCAGCTTCTCTTTGGATGGGATGTCGGTGTTGTCGAGTCGACAGGGTGGCCATGGAGCGGAGAAGTTTCAGATGGGGGTCATGGACGAATCCTCATCGCCTTCCTCCTGATACTGATACCATCGATGCTATGGCTCGAATTGACTCGCATACACATACAGAATGATTCTTCATTCACTCAGTGGATCGTTATTGCAAACCTCTGGCTTGTGGTATCTGGCAACGTACTTTTGATTCTCTTTGGATGGAGTGCATGGAGCGGAGGTGCCAGTGGTACGGATATACTCCCTCTGCTTGGGGGCCTTATGCTCGGAATTCAAGTGATAGTGAACGATGGGATTCTCTGGGTCTGGAAATATCCATGGTGATTCATGGAAAAAATGGTTCTCCGCATTCAGGACACGGTACGCCGGGGAGGAAGGCACCCGGCATATATCCGCAATTGAGGCAAATCGAAGAGGAGATTTCATCCATTACAGACCCTCTGCAAGCAGTTTCTTCATTCATTATTCATGAAGTTGATGCAGATGCAAAATGGTCAGCCTTATGCAGTGCCTATTCAGGAGACTGGCGGGGCACCGGGGATGAGAGGGTACCAACGTCTGCCCCTCGTGAAGGGTTTTGGCAAAACACAGAGGATTGACAACTGGTGGAATCAGCCCGCGATGATGGCCGCAGCACTCGGAATAGCAATGATCTACACGGGCCTTAGAGTGATTTTACTGGACGGCAGCATCCACTATGAAAATCATCGAGTTACCTCTCCAATATTCTCTCCAGACGTCTTGCATATGTTCCACATTACTAATCATCCCGGATGGATGAATTCTGCAATGCTGATTCTATGGATACCGTTTGGATTCAGAGGGACTTGTTACTACATGCGAAAGGTGTACCATCGAACCTTCTTTCAGAATCCAACAGCATGCATGGTTGCGAAGCCTGGAATCAACCATGGGGTTGGGTACTCGGGAGAGCGGGGGGTCTTCATCATCAACAATATTCATCGCTATATGCTATATCTTGCAGTCATTATCCTCTCAATGAAATACTACGATGTAATTCACACGATGAGGTTCGACGGGTCATGGGGATTCTCCTTAGGCACCCTGATACTCGCATTCGAATCCTTTCTGCTGACTATGTACGTAGTCTCATGTCATGCATTCAGACATCTTTTTGGTGGTTCTCTTGACCAGTGGCGAGGCGGTATTTCCTCTGTGGCTGGATGGGTATTCAGATTCTCAAGTCGCCATAATGTAAGCCACAATCTCTGGTTTTGGACGTCTCTTGCAATGGTTTTCCTGGGGGATATATTCGTTCTTTCAGTTGCTGAAGGTCTAATTAGCGATCCCAGTTTCATAATGAGGTGATTGAATGTACGATTACGAATGTCATGAACATGATGTTGTTGTAATTGGGGCAGGCGGAGCAGGGCTCAGGGCCGCTATTGAAGCCAGTTCCATGGGCGTCAGTGTTGCATTGGTCTGTAAATCGATGTTGGGTAAAGCGCATACTGTGATGGCTGAGGGAGGTGCAGCTGCTGCCCTTGCCAACAAGGACTCACGCGATTCATGGAAGACGCACTTCCGCGATACGATGAAGGGCGGAAAATATCTCAATGATTGGAGGATGGCGCGTATCCATGCTCAAGAAGCTCCTGATCGGATAAGAGAGCTTGAGACGTGGGGGGCCGTATTCGATCGGACTCGAGAAGGGCGAATCAATCAGCGAAATTTTGGTGGGCACACATACCCTAGGCTTGCACATATCGGAGATGCTACCGGACTCGAAATAATTCGTACTCTTCAAGAAAAAGGAGTCCATATGGGAATGGATGTTTTCATGGAATTTACAGTATGTAGATTATTCACATCTAGTGGGCGGATATCCGGGTGTCTGGCATATGATAGGCAGAGGGGAAGAGCTCATGTCTTCAAGGCGAAAACTATCGTACTTGCTACTGGAGGAATAACCCGATGTTGGTCAGTATGCTCGGGCTCTTGGGAATATACGGGGGACGGTCATGCATTAGCATATTGGACAGGTGCAGAAATGGGCGACATGGAATTCGTTCAGTTCCACCCGACAGGCATGATATGGCCGCCAAGCGTTCGTGGCATACTAGTTACTGAAGGAGTAAGGGGGGAAGGAGGCATGCTAAGAAACTCAGAAGGGGATCGTTTCATGTTCAACTATGTCCCTGAGATGTTCAGGAAGGAGTTTGCAGATACTGAAGAAGAAGCTCTGGCATGGGTTGAAGAGGTAATATCGGACAAACAAGCTACGAATAGAAGGCCTCCTGAACTCCTGACACGGGATGTAGTTGCCAAGGCAATTAACAGCGAAAAGGCAGCAGGTCGTGCAAGTGAGCATGGAGGGGCGTATCTGAATATATCTTGGCGGCCGGCTGATCAGGTTCGGAAGAAATTGCCTGGGATGTATCATCAATTCAAGGAGCTTGCAGGAGTTGACATAACAAAGCAGGCAATGGAAGTAGGACCGACGGCGCATTATGTAATGGGGGGCGTTAAGGTGGATCCTGAGTCCCAAGAGTCTACTGTTCCAGGGCTATATGCCGCAGGGGAGTCTGCAACGGGATTGCATGGCGCTAACAGATTGGGCGGGAACTCCCTTTCCGATCTTGTGACATTTGGACGGAGAGCAGGGCTATATGCTTCGAAGGCGGCATCTGCTATGGACACGTGGGGAGAGATAGAAGAAGATGAAATACAAAACGGAATCGACCACATGATGGCTCCATTGAACCGTGAGGGAGGGGAAAATCCAGCTGCTATTGTGCATGATCTTAGAGAGATGATGCAAGAAAAAGTGGGGATAATCAGAACTCGAGAACAGTTAGTAGAGGCGCTAGATGATCTTGAAGCGTTGAGGGTTCGTTCACAATCCTGTTCACCTGGAGGAGGGGTGATTTACAATCCAGGCTGGCATCAGGCTCTAGAACTAGAGGCCATGATTGATGTAAGCCAAATGTGTGCTCTTGCAGCGCTGGAGCGGGAAGAGAGCCGTGGCGGACATACAAGAGATGATTTTCCGACCCCAGACCATGATTCCTGGGGTAAAGTAAACAGCGTAATTACGAAAGATTCGGATGGCAACATGAAAATTGAGCACAGGAGTTATCCGCCGATTCCAGATGAATTGAAGCAATTACTCGATTCTGATGACCTGGATGGTGACTCATGATGAAGAAGCAAGTGACGTTCCGAGTATTCAGAAGTCATACAGGGGAACGACCCTATGCCAGCCATCCTAGAACTGAATCATCGGTCGGCAAAATGTCCGATTATGAAGTCGAATATGATGAGGGGATGGTTGTTCTAGACGTCATCCACAGAATACAAGCAGAACATGCTCCTGATTTAGCATGTCGTTGGAACTGTAAAGCAGGGAAGTGCGGCTCTTGCTCTGCAGAGGTCAATGGCAAATCCCGTCTAATGTGCATGACTAGAATGTCAGACATCATGGAAGAGACGCCGGAAAATGAACCTGTTACTGTACGTCCAATGCAAGGTTTCCCATTAATTCGAGACCTAGTCACTGATGTTAGCTGGGCTTACGAGATGAATAAGAAGATGGTTCCGGTAAATGGTCCCGACAAACTTGACTGGGAGTTCAATCAAAACGAAGCAGACAGGATTCAGGAGTTCAGACAGTGCATAGAGTGCATGCTGTGCGTGAATACGTGTCACGTTATCAGGGAACATGAAAAATTTGACGATTTTGCGGGCCCGAGATTCTTTGTGAGGATGGCGGGGCTGGAAATGCACCCACTTGATACTGAAAGTCGTATACCTCAGATCAAAGAAGACTTCGGCATAGGTTACTGCAACATTACGAGATGTTGTACTGAAGTATGCCCAGCTGGAATAAACATAACAGATAATGCGATTATACCCCTCAAAGAAAGAGTCGTGACAGAGTACTATGATCCAATTGCAATGATTGCTAGGAAAATTGGAATCAAGCGTTAAACCAACGAAACGTCTTGACCTTTCGATATTGTGTTGATAGCCCCCGAGAGCAGAAGCCCTCGGAGGTGTTGCGTAATTCTAGCCTATGATCGAGGCAGGTTTAGGCACTCAAAGGCGCCTGATGCCTGACTTCTTCACATTGGCTTTCTTGATCTTAGCAGGAAGCCATGCAGGGCCAGAAGCTGGCCTGTCTACCATAGACACTGAGCCGGAGAAACAGTGGACCCTGTTGGTTCCCCTCTCTCTCAGCTCAATGCTGGTATGTCCTCGAGTTGCGGCCTTTAGGGCAGCTCCTCGGGGTTGCTTCGAAACGAACACGTGGTCCGAATCGCTTCCGTCTTTGTTTAGCAGTACGAAGTACTTCTTGTCACTCATGGTACAATACCTCCGACGTACAAGCATGCTGTTGTATATATATCCGTTTCCCCGATTTCGATTGACTGCGAGGCTGAGAGTGCTAAAATGGGCATTCCGGGGGAAGAAAAAACGTCTTTTCACCTTCTAAAATTCAGCGCAAGCAAGGGTCTTTGTGGTCGTAACACCGCTTATCGAACGTATACTCTCAACCACCATTCTGGCTATATCACCAACTGAATCTGCCTCGACCTTGACAATGAGATCATGGTCACCAAATAGAACGTTTGCTTCAGATACAAAATCCATTTTTGATGCCGCCTTGTGAACCTCTATTTCAGATCCTGGTTCAACGTTGATCAGCACGAATCCTGTTGCCATAGAGGGTAATGGCAGTATCAAAGACATGAATGCTTCGTAAAATTACCACTTTCAGTCGATGGGGATATAGGTCGGGGCCGGTTCGGCCGGCTGTATGGCTGACACCATCATCGTGAGGGAATGCCTGTATGGGCAAGTTCGCGTAATGTATGGAGACCTCACAAAAGAAGAGGGGGACGTGCTAGTAACGCCTGCAAATAATCGTCTCGCAGGCAGAGAAGGCGTCGATGAAATGGTCCATCAGGCCGCTGGTCCCGAGCTTCGGGAGCATACTCATGGAATCGCGGTTGAGCGGCGAAAGGAGAATCTCCCCCCTTGTGGCGTCGGCGAGGCAGTGGTGACTCCTACATTCTCGCTCCCGCATGGAAGTCTTGTCCATGTGGTTGGACCTGATTGTCGTCGTCCGACACAGGACACTGATCGAAGAGAACTCCTGAAAGCAGCCTATGCATCACTGTTCAAGGAAATTGAGGGGATAAAGAACCGGGATACGATTGTTCTACCTCCTCTTAGTATGGATATATTCCAATATCCTCATCGCGAAGGTGCAAGGATGACGATGGAGATCGTTCTTGCGTGGATGGATTCTGGAGATGACCCCGGGGTTAAAAAAGTCAAAATCATCACTCAGGAGGCGAATTTCATAAACAATATGAAGACGGTGTACAGAGAATCTGAGGACAGGTTCCCTGGTGTCGATCGTACAAGAGAATATCGACGTGGCCTGATTGATTAGTTGGCTCTAACTCGATTAGAATGTGTCTTTATTGCTTCATGCATAGACATACGACCAACGGCTACTGCCTTTGCAAGGGATCTTGGGATTGTAAGCCTGCCCTCGGATATCGTACGAGATCTCCTCTGAATCTCTCTTAATTCTCCATCTGTCGGGTCGACTACTAATCGCTGAATGACTCGAGTCCCGATTTTTCGCGCTATTCTTGCAGCCGAAGCTGAATGATTGTGCCTTGAACCCCTTGATGTTCTTCTCTCATCTACAAATTCGACAATATGCCCCCTTGCCAAACATACGTTGGCAAGTCTTCTTGCAATAGTTCGTGAGCCGTCACCCACGCGGACAACGTAGGTTTTGGGAGAAATATTGTCAACAATCAACCCTATCTGGTCAGATGCTTCATCCACCGACTCAAGCTGAATTGCTCCCAATAATTTGCCGCAGGACATCCATGCAAGACCGGGCCTAGGACCGGAATCTACACCAAAGACGAGATGCTTGACAGGCACCGTTGGGCCTAGTATTGCAGAAGATATCGCTGTCTCTAAATTATCCACTGTACAAGCTACTCCCCGGGAGTCATGCTGCGACTCGACCTCGGAAGGCGTTCCGAACCATATTGGCATTGAGGCGGGGACAGGATCTTCTGGAGCGAATTGTATCGGCCTTATGCCACATGAACGAAGTGCATCGATTAGCCTGTATGCAAGTTGGTAATCCCGAGTGCGGATACCTGCGCATTCCACGATGAGGGTTGTGAAAGAGACGGTGTTCAAGCCTTGCTGTGGATAATCGGCCGCGAATGTGAAAATATGCCATTACACCGAATTAAGAATCCTTAGTGACCGGTGTCGTCATTAGCCCACCCGATACAATCGCCGTTATGAGCGGCCCGTATGAGCGAGAATTACGATCTGTCTTGGCCGGCGAGAGAAAGGGTGTAATTGCTGTCACGAGATCTTGTAATGAGGTCGAGAGAGCTCGGGCCATGCAAGTTTGTGAGAGGCCATTTCTGGTGGTCAGAGCGCCGGGCAGCGGTTCTGAAGGCACTGGTGATTTACTAGTTCTAAGAGGAGACGTTTGCTTTCCGATAGAGGTTAAATCATCCAAAGTTAGCAAAATATACCTATCAGGCAGAACAATGACTCAATATGAAGCATTTCAGAAAACTGGTGAGCGTTGTGGCCTTCTGCCACTTTATGCCTTCAGGTTGAAAGGTGTAAGGGGCGATAGTTGGAGGATATTTTCTGTTCCCGTGGAGGGGCTAAGAGGGAAAATGAGGTTGATAGCAAATCGTGTGCCTGAACTTCCCCTAACACGAAATGGAGCTCCACATCTTGACTGGGAGAAGGGGATGCCGCTGAACGGGTTCATTGCTATGATCTGTCGTTCAGACGGTTCCAGACCGGCCTTAGACATCAGTCTGTGAGTTCTTTCTCAATTGCTTCTATGACCTTCTTCGTATCATTGATTTCAGATTTTGATGTATCGAGATCGATTCTTTCTAATCGCGCCGATACCGCATCACGCTCTTTTTTGATGCGGCTCAAAATTCTCTTAGCGCGCTTGTCATCGCCATCCATGCTATTGCCCCAGTAACCATGAACTTGGGTGTTACTATTAACACGACATATTCAAGCAGGAGTCCATTTGCAGGAAACCATGGAGAATCAGCCGATAGGGACGAATCAGATTCTCCTATTGCTTGGAATAGCCCTTCTTACGTTAAATGGAGTGTTCTCGGTTTTAGTTGGATTCATGCTCTCAATGTGGTATGTTAGCATCATTATTCTAGAGTACAGGGGTGTTCTGGATAAGTGGAATTCAACCAGAGTACTTGGCCTGATACTCATGATTAGAACCAATCGGGGGAAGAAGGCCGCAGAATGGATCGCTCGTCCTCGGCGTCTTTGGCGGGTCTTTGGAGAGTTGTCCATATGGCTCTGCTTCAGTGTCATGATTCTGCTAATTATGGGCATTCTTGCAAGTGCTCTTGAAACTGCAAGAGCTCCGGCTGAACAGCAAGTTCTGCCAGCTACAGACATACTTTTCATCCCAGGGGTAACGAGTTTCGTACCAATATTCTGGCCTCTTCTAGCACTAATCGTGACAGTGGTGATTCACGAATATGGGCATGGACTTCAGGCAAGAGCCCATGGAATGCGGATTCGAAGTTTTGGAATACTTCTCGCAGGAATCATTCCAGTAGGGGCGTTTTACGAGCCTGAGCAAGAGGAAATTCGAATCGCGCCTTCGCGTGAAAGACTTCGACTGTTCGCAGCTGGACCATCAATCAATATCGTCCTGACGTACATCCTGGTCATCTTACTGGCTGGGGCGTCGCACGGACTAGTAGCAACTGAAAAGGGAGTCTATGCAGTAGGTATCGTAGAAGACTCTGGGGCCGAAGAAGCAGGCCTTCTACCGTATGAATTGATCATGCAGGTTGATGATATCGCTCTTGAGGATCCAGAAGATTTGACCAATGTACTTGATTCGCATATGGCGGGGGATACGATTCTTCTGACCGTCGGAACTAATCCATTCTATGGGCCGATGGAAACTAGAACATTGGAAGCAACACTCACAGACAAGAAAGCCTACTATTACGAATTGTGTGGGGAAGATTCGGAATGCAAATCTAACGTTGATCAAGCAGGAATAGAAGATGGCGAGGGTTTTCTCGGAGTTAGCGGCATAAGGTCGGCAGATAGTGCCGCTAGGGTATACGGCCTCCCACTTGAGGATGGTCTCACCACAGGACAACGTGCAGTTTTGGTGGCCTTGTCCCCGCTGCTATTTGGAGCGATTCCTATCCAGAACCAAGGACAGACGATGGTGCTGCAAGAGAGGGCTTTCCTGAGTGCTGGAGAAGGTCTGATTCCATCTATCCTGGGAACAGTTGGCATGTTAGGGCTCTTTGACTTCCTATTCTGGATAATGTGGATCAGTTTCCTACTGGGAGTTGCAAATCTGATACCCCTGATACCTTTTGATGGGGGGCACATGGTTAGAGATGCAGGGCACATAGTAGCAAGGAAGATCATGCGTGGTTCCAATCCCCTGAAGATTGAACGTCTTGCTGATAGATTGAGTGGTTACAGTAGCCTACTCGTCCTCGCCTTGGTTATGATCCCCATCATCCTGCCCCGATTCTTCTAGATCGGATCTAAATGAGTCGATGATGAGCGGTGCAGCGATTATGCCGCCTATCACCAATGCAAGTTTCATCCAGCTAGATGACGGTACTGCGGGCCATGCGCCAGTCGTTAGAAGTTTTATCGATCCGAGCCAAGGAATTTCAGTCGAGGCGATACCAATGACCCACTCGTCTTTGACAGCAAGAACGGGGTTACCATTCTCATCCTTGAGTCCTTGGCTCATTATGTACTGATCAGAAGCGTCTCTATCTGTGGCTCTGAGTTGATCGATTCTACATCCATTCGACTTTTCATTATCTCCAGTTGTGAGATATCCCTCGTGACTGGGTATCCATCGGTCGATTCTCAGACTTCCGCCATGGGGGTAGCATTCGTATTGAAGGGTCACGGATATTTCATCTACGCCTCTTAAATCGGTACCAGGTACATCCCATCCACCAGATTCATTGTTAATCGCCTTGAGTATGGCTCTGTGAATCACAGGAGTATCACTTCCACCATTCTTCTTGTAGATGATGACATCACCAGGCATACCATGGCTTTCATACCCTTGATGGGGATTGCCTTCTTGCAATGACTCAACGAATGTTATGACTCGATCTGCTCTTTCTGGGGCGGTTACCAGAATAAGGTCACCAGCGTCTATCGACCCTATCTCACCATCCTCTGAATGAATCATAGAATTGCTCTCAACCACTACAAGGGGAGGCCATGACCCGGTAACGGCCCACAAACCGGAGAGTATGATGAAGACTAATGAAATAGATATCATTACTTCCCTGACTATCGACGACGTCATCTCAATCCACATCCTCTTCAATGGAATTGGCAGGGGTTGTCATCCACAATAACATCGAAAGTGCAAGTGCGATTACTGCACTAACAGAATCAATATACGGCGGGGCATGGCTTTGTACTGGATTCCCGATAATTATGTCATTTAAGGAACGAGAGGCGCCGTCAAAGCCGCCAAATATCGATTCGAACACTATGATCGCAAGGAAAAGAGATGTGAGAGAGATTAGTGCTCTATGTATTTCCACTTTCCTCAGAGCGTTGAGTCGGGGGAGGATAACTGAAATCTTGGATCGCGGGTTGGACCACCAAGAAATTGATTGTGCACTATTTTTTGGTGGGCGTTCGCTCCATCTACGATTCGGTTTAATCTCAAGATTGAGGTATACACCTAGTAATCTAGATCTGTACCCGGGTCCAAGCGCCTCTGCCGCATCCTCAGCCTCTTTCCTGCGCCTGATTACTTCGGTCCTAGAATCCAATGCACAGATCTCTTCGAAAGTATCTCTGAGTGACAGGTAGGCGAAAAACTCGGGGAGCAGGAAGAAGCACCCTACGCCCCCAACGATGAGACAGGCCCAACTGAACGGGACCAACGACGAGGTCGCTGGGTCGGTTGCCCCTCCGAGCATCAAGAATAGGAGCCCCCATCCCATAGCGCCTACAAATAGGATCGATGTATAGGCCGTGACGGAGTAGTGTATGTCGGGATTAGCCCTCCACCATTTTCGAATCCTCTGTATCAGGGACAGACGGGCCACATCACTGGGCAAGGCAGTTGGGATTAGGGCCTTCCGGGTTCTGGAGTCTGACGAAGAGGGCTTTTCTGCCTAGTCTCTAGCGACTAGGCATGGCAGGCAAGGCGATCGGTCTTGAATCCCGGGTATCTGCCCTGCTTCAAGGACTTGAATGGGATCCGACGCCGATTCAAAGAGAGTGTGAGGGAGTCCTCCTATCTGGCAAAGATGCTCTGCTAGTGGCCCCCACCGGCAGCGGGAAAACAGAGGCTGCAGTGATACCCCTCGTTTCCAGGGCACTAGACCAGGAATGGGAGCCTCTATCCATCCTATACATAACGCCTCTAAGGGCACTAAACAGAGACATGGATCAGCGACTTGGGCCGTTCCTTGAACCTCTGGGGCTCGATGTTTCATTGAGGCACGGCGATACGAGTAAATCAGAACGTGCAAGGCAATCGAAGAATCCGCCGCATATGCTGATCACGACTCCTGAAACTGCTCAAATTATGCTACTTGGCTCAAGATTACGTAAGCATCTTTCGAAGGTTCGTGCGATAGTTATCGACGAGGTTCACGATTTGGCGGGATCCGAACGCGGTTCCCAACTTCTTGTGGGGATAGAAAGAATCCGTGCATTGGCGAAGAGGGACGTCCAGATTGTAGGATTGTCAGCGACAATAGGAAATCCAGAAGAAGTGGCAAGGTGGTTTTCAAAAGATGCTGTTGTTGTCAAAGGACCATCCCCCAGAGCAACCGAAGTACGGGTACATGTTGAGCAATCAACGCCTGAGGATGAAGCACTGGCCGTTACTTGGAACGTATCTCCGAGGGCGATATCTTCCCTTAGAAGACTGTCTCATCTTATCGGAAAATCATCACCGGCCCTTGTCTTCGTAAATTCGAGATCTAATTCAGAGACAGTTGCGCAGAGAATGCTCAAGATAGCTCCCGAAATTGAAATCGGGGTCCATCATGGAAGTCTTGCTGCAGATTCTAGAAAAGAAGTTGAGGACGCACTGAAAGAAGGACTGATCGATGCTATGATCTGTACTTCAAGCCTCGAACTCGGAATAGATGTTGGTTCGATACGTGCTGTGCATCAGCTACAATCTCCGAGAAGTGTAGACAGTTTACTACAACGAATTGGAAGGTCTGACCACAGGATTGGAGGCACAGGTAGAGGTGAAATTCTCGTATGGGAAGATGATGACGTTGCAGAATCTTCAGTAATAGCCAGAAGAGCCTTGGAAGGAGATATTCCAGACGTGGAATGGCGTACTGACCCGGCGATAGTTGCTGCTAACCAGCTTATGCAGATGGCGATGCAGGAAAGTGTCGTCTCAATCGAAGAAGCGCATGCAGTGCTGACTTCTGCCTCGATATTCCAGAAATGGGACATTGAAGACACTCTTGCTACTCTGAAAGTATTGGATGATCGATGGCTTCTGAGATTGTTCGAAGATCCTAAAGAATCAGATATTCTTTCATGGAGTCCAAAGATATGGGAAGCGATTTATTCGGATCTTGGAGATGAGTCGATTCCGAGTATTAGGCCCTCTTCATCTGATGATACGGAGCCCGTACAGATTGAGAAATGGAAGAAAATCATGGTTCCAAGACTCCCGAAAAAGATTTCCAGAGGTTGGTTTCAACCGGCTGGGAAGTTGATGTCAACAAGGACTCAACATTACTCGATGATTCCTGATGAGTCGTTATACCGAATCCGTGATGTTGTAAGCAGGCGGGTATTGGGGACCGTGGATGAGGCATTCGTTCTATCTCTTGGCTCTGATGGAAGCGAAGAAGGAGCAGGGAGGCCCAGAACATTTGTCATGGCAGGTCGAACTTGGCAGATTATCGATGCCGACCCTGAGCAAAATGAGCTCACTGTAGCCCCCATCTCAGAAATTGGAAATGCACCAGTGTGGTCCGGAGAATTGCCGCCCGTGCCGAAAGAAGTCGCCCAGGAAGTGGGCCAACTCAGGAGGAGTATCGCTGAAATGACCGGTTCTTTAGAAGAGCGGGGGGGAATCATCCCCTTCGATAGATACCCCCTCTCAGATGAGGCTGCATCGGGCTACATACAATCTGTCATGGATCATCTTGATTCTACAGGCCACATACCAGATGATCTCAAGCTAACTCTTGAGGTAAGAGAGCATGCTATCGTATTGAATTGCTGTCGTGGTTCCAAGATCAACGAGACTCTGGCGCATTTCATCCAAGCAATGGGGTCGGCACTCGGGGGATCTACAGGGATGGCTGTGATTGACCCCTACAGAATATCATTCAAGATACCAAGAGTGGATGCAGGGCATATCGAAGAATGGTTGAGAGGGACCTCTCCGTCTGCTCTTGAAGCAATTCTGAGAATGACTATCCCGAATGGTAGAGCGATTAGGGCCAGATTTGTACAAGTTGCTCGAAGATTCGGGGTACTGAGAAAGGATGTAGACCCTAGAAGGGTGAATATCGAAGGCATGATGAAACGATATTCAGGTACACCAGTGGTCGAAGAAACTCTATCCAAATTATTCCATGAAAGAATGGACATAGAAGGAACGATGGATCTAATGTCAGACATACAGAACGGTCGTGTGTCTGTTGTGGTTACGGGGCCCGGTCCCCTTGGCCAGTCTCCCCGTTCTGAGCGAGATATGTTACTTCCCGCCTGGAGCGATAAAGATCTGCGCGAACGTCTCGAGACAAGGCTCCTTTCAGAACGATGCGTCCTGATATGTATCAACTGCTTATCCACCGATAGGAAACGTGTCGGACGTCTTGAAAACGGGATAGATGATTGTTCGGTGTGTGGTGGCGGGATGAGGTGCTGTGCTCCAGAAAGATTGGAGAGTATGCTATCTGGCTGGGTCTCAAGCCGTGATCCCAAGGATCGCGGTCGGGTTCAGAAAAATGCCGAATTAATACGGAATCATGGATTTGAGGCGATCATGTGCCTCATGGCTAGGGGGGTGGGCGAGGAAACTGCCACACGTATCCTAAGATCGCATGCTGGGAAAACACGAACTGCGCTTTTGAGATCGATACACAACGCTGAGATCGAATATGCCCGCACTAGACGATACTGGTCTTGACGCAATCGCTATTCAGGTGATGTGGGTCCGAAGGGCATGCTGATTGGCCTCACAGGAAGGAACGCCTCTGGCAAGACCACTGTGGTTGAATGGTTCTCCGAACGTGGATTTGTTGCTGAATCATGCTCTGATTCGATTAGAACGTGGTTGGCAGGAAAAGGAGTGAAGGCAACCAGGGAGAATCTCATCGAGGGCGGAAGAGAATTGCGCAGGCAGGGCGGCGGCGGCATTCTGGCTGAGATGCTTCTTGAGCGTCTTAATGGGAGGGATGCCGTTATCGATTCGATACGCACTCCGGCGGAGGTGGATGCTCTTCGTCAGAGAGAAGACTTCATCCTAATCGAGGTTGTTGCTGATCCGAGAATACGATGGTCCAGAGCGAAGCTCAGATCAAGACCGGGTGATCCATCCAGCGAAGCGGAGTTCATAGAATCAGAAAAAAAGGAATTGGAAGCTACTGATCAAGCCGGTCAGGCACTTATCGCAACTGCAGCTATGGCTGATTTCAAAATCGAGAATGATGGCAATCTGGACACTCTGGGAAGTAAATTGAATCAAATCATATCGGATATTTCATGATTGGACTGTTCTGATAACCACACCAGACTCTCGGAATAGAGCCATAGAACGCTCGAAATCTTCCTTCCATCGGCCTGGAATTTCAAGGCCGGATGGGATGACCACTTCAGATATGCCAGCTTGAATTAGGCTTCTTGCACATCGGGTGCATGGGGGCCAAGTCACATAGGCTGTACAATCTTTGAGAGCGAGGCCGATCCTCGCTGCGTGCATAATCGCGTTCTCTTCAGCATGACATATGAGCGGATACTTGAGATCCCTGTCGGATAGTCTCTCATCTGTATCGGCGATGCCTCGTGGAAAGCCATTGAAGCCTGTCGATCTGATCTCCCTGTCTGGGCCGACAACGACGCAGCCGACCTTTGTTGAAGGGTCCTTGCTCCAGCCCGATATATGGGTTGCAAGACTTAGGAAACGTCCGTCCCACTTCTCACTCATACCCCTATCTCATGCACTCCTAGTCAAGAGTGTTGCCGAGGGGGATGTACCAACAAGACATTGGAGAGATCGTGTTTCAGAGGATTTAGCACAGACAGCACATCGCCGATCAAATGTATGCTGCCCATGATGAGAAGTTCCACTTTTTTGTCAGATGCACGTTGAAACGCCTCTTCGAACGCTGACAGGACGCTCTCTGCGATTGAGTGGCTTATCGTCGTCCCGAAGGAGTCGGCAATCTCTCTTGCAGGATGTGGGGGGAGCCTGCCGTGTTCGGGTTCTGTGATGACTGCATGGATGATTTTCCTTGACGTCTCTTCACTCATCAAAGGTGCTAAGATCCCCTCTAAATCGTCTTTTTGTGTAAATCCGATCATTATCACAGCATCCCTATCTAGGCGGGAGGCCTCATCACTGAACCCTTCCAAGTTATGCGCTGCACTCAGTCTCACAGCGACATTCCCGGATGTATACACAGTTCCATCTCGTCCGGGCCACCTGATATTCATTGGATCCTTTTCCCACTCCATGTGATGTCCGATCTTGGAAGCCATATTGTACCATTTTTTCCAGGGTTTGTCAGTTGAATTGTCCGTATGCAAGAGAAAATCCTGACCGGTCAATCGACGCACTTGTGATTCAATCTCCTCATTGTCTGGATCAAACATCATGATTGGGACGCCCGATCGATGGATTCCCGCTTTCTCTCTTGCAACATCAACAAGTTCCGGGCCAAGAATCTCAAGATGGTCTTCGGAGATGGTCGTGATGGCGCAAAAATCGGCTTTAACACATCTAGTGGCATCGAGTCTGCCTCCCAAACCAGTCTCAATTATAGCTCTAGTAACTCCTGCTCTTTTGAAAGAAATGAGGGCGACAAGGAATGTCTTCTCATAGTATGTTATCTCGATGGAAGGCGACTCCTCGCTTGCCTTCCTAACAAGAGCGAGGCATTCATCGAACTCTTTCTCGTCAATCGGCCTTCCATCGACCCTGGCGCGCTCTTCGACATTCACCAAATGGGGCGAGGTGAATAGTCCGACCAAATTACCGGATGCAGCGGCTCTGGCTGCGAGATGTGCGCAAAGAGAGCCCTTGCCATTGGTTCCGGCTACGTGGACCGATGGAAACGCGTCTTGGGGATTCGACAAACGTGCGAGCATCTGCCTGACGTGGGTTAGTCCGAGCCTCATTCGACGGCGTCCGGGGACTGGAGCGAGCCATGCTCGAAGTTCCTCATGGGTCCAGTGCGCCATGCATCGGGGACGAGCCATCTTGATATGAGCCTAGGCGGTGAGATAGGGTATGTCAGACGTCAAGCACAGGCCTATGGCATGGTCATCGATGCTTGGAATGGCTGGAATGTTCATCTTCACAATATGTACGGGGATTTTCATCCAACCTGCATGGAATTTCGAAGAGGCCAAGGCTTTCGGTGAAGAGGGCTCCACAGAAGCGGCGAACATATTCTTCGAACTGATCATGATTTTCATATTCACTGCTGGAGTGATATGGCTTGCTAGAAAGGGATTGCAGGTCTTGATCAAAGCATTCGTTCTTCTTGCGCTCTGGATCTCGATGCTCTATGCCACTCTCCCCCTAATTGCGCTGATTGGTTCAATTGTCGGAATGGGGGGGCAGGATCCCTGGAACATGGCGTTAATCGCGTCTCCCATTCTTTCCCTGGGTGCGATAATCGGGCTCTACAAATATCCTGAATGGTGGGTGGTGAATGGCGTGGGCATGATTGTCGGTTCGGGGGTGATTGTCATGATTGGCATCAGCTTCGTCCCGGTGCTGATATGCATATTCATGATCGCGGCGGCCATCTATGACTACTGGGCAGTGCACCGCTCCAAGCACATGCTTGAACTGGCTGATACGATGATCGACCTCAAACTCCCAGTCGTTCTCGTTGCTCCCAAGGACGCCAATTACAGCTTCAGAAGTGAGCAGGGGAGCATGCGTGACTCAGGATCAACTGCTGAGAGTTCTGCAGTTCAACAGGTTGATGGAGGAGCATCGAAGAAGGGGAGGGATGCGCTTTTCATGGGCCTGGGTGACGTGATCTTCCCAGGCATGCTTGTCATCTCAAGCCTGACTTACATGCCTGAACTTGGAGGCGAAGTATACAACCCGTATGGCTCGATGTATCTCAGCCAGATACTGGTAGCATTGGGCACTCTCGTAGGAGGGCTGTTCGGATATGCGGCTCTGATGAGGTTCGTTGCAAAGGGGAATGCTCAGCCGGGCTTGCCTCTCCTCAATGGAGGGGCGATTCTGGGGTACATCATCACCGGAATTATCGTTGTCGGCCCTGCTGCTCTTTGGCAGGACATAACGTTCCTGTGAGTGCTGGAAGCCGAATCCCTCAAGTGGCCCATGGATGACCATGGATTGAGACTGATGCTAGATATCCAGATCTTCCGCGACAATCCGGCCAGCATCCGTGCTGACTTTTCGAAGAGGGGGATCGATGACGATCCCATCGACGAGGTGATACGTCTAGACGAGTCATGGAGGCAGATTCGATACGAAGTCGACCAACTTCGGAAGGAGAAGAATTCGGCAGCCAGAGGGATTGCTTCAGCGAAGAAATCCGGCGACGAAGACGAGTTCAAGCGCATCATGGACGAGGTATCCAATCTCGGGGATATGATCGAGAATTTGGAGTCGGACGCCAGGAAGATGATCGAGGAACGCGATGGTATCAGGATGCGGATTCCCAATATCCTGCATCCTGATGTTCCAGTCGGCGAGGATGATCAGAAGAACGTGGAGATTAGCCGGCACGGTCCGGAGAGAGTTTTCAGTTTCAAGCCCAAGACCCACAATGAAATCATCGAGGAAAATGGATGGGTCGATCTCGCTCGTGGGGCCAAGGTTGCAGGATCGCGCCAGTACTTCCTGATTGGCGACCTAGCCAGGCTCGAAATGGCGCTCCAGCACTATGCGTCCGACTTCCTCATAGACAGGGCATACACGCTCGTGCAACCGCCACTCATGATGAATAGGACTGCATACGAGGGAGTGACTGATCTCTCGGACTTCGAGACGGTCATGTATGGGATAGAACCCGATGGGTACCACCTCATAGCCACGAGCGAGCATCCCCTCACCGCGATGAGGATGGATGAGATAATCGAGCCCTCTGAGCTTCCCATCCGGATGGTTGGTACCAGCCCCTGTTTCCGGAGAGAGGTCGGGGCGCATGGGCTTTCAGACAGGGGGATATGGCGAGTTCATCAATTCACCAAAGTCGAACAGATTGTGATATGCAGGCCCGAGGATTCCTGGGCCATGCATGAGGAGTTGCTTTCCAACGCAAAGGATCTCTGGGATAGCCTGGGACTCCACTACAGAGTTGTTGACATCTGCACGGGGGACATGGGGACCGTTGCCTCAAGGAAGTATGATCTGGAGGCATGGCTGCCCGGGGCAGGTGCTTTCAAGGAGGTTGTCTCATGCTCTAACTGCACGGACTACCAGGCGAATCGGCTTAGGATGCGCTACCGTACGAGCAAGGGGAATGAGGCGGTGCATACGCTCAACTCCACCGCTGTTGCGACAAGCAGGGCCCTGGTGGCGATAATGGAGCAATATCAGACAGAGGATGGGGGGGTTTCGATTCCGGAGGCCCTCCAACCGCTCATGGGTAGTCGAACTCACCTCGAACGAATTTGATGTAGCGCTGTTCTTCGTTCTCCTCAAACGGGTGTTGCCCTATATTCACCTGATACGCTATTCCCAACCAAGTTCCGTCCGGGGAAGTCACTGTCTCGAAGAAGTCGTGCAGGGCGTGCACGTCCCCTTGAGACTCCTCGTATGCCGTGATGGTGTGCAGGGGTTCGGGGTCGGCTATGGTGAACGGCCATGTATCGTTGACTTGAGGGGATTGCACGGCACCAGCGTACAGGAACCACTCTTTGCCCTCGACATAACCGTCATCACCGCCCCACTGGTCATAATCCAGACCGTAGAATGCAAGGGTGACGACATCCTCCTCCGTGATTGAGATAAACGGATACATCGAGATCCCTCTGAATGGCTGGACCTCCCACGAATCCGACCAATTGCTCCCATTGTCGTAAGATATGGCGAAGCGCATCTTCCAAGGATCGGTATCTGATCCGGGGCAATCGGCCCAAGCCACTGCGACTGTCCCCTTCTCGTTGTTGTTGACCACGGGATATCCTTCTGGGCAATTCCCATTCCTCGGGCCGACTTCAATGGGATCCTGCCAGGTTCCATCGCCGGGACCCGGGCCTGTTCCCCTGCCGTAGTCCTCAGATATCCTCACATGCACGTATCCGGAGTCTGTATCGGCGTTTTCCTGTGCGACGAAGACATAGGGGCCTGCTCGTTGTGACGAGATTGTGGACCAGCCCCCGGGCATCGAGTAGCACTGGCTGAATGATGCGCCGCCGTCTTCGGAATGATAGTACCAGTATCTCCCGGAGTCCCCGCTGCACTCCGGGGGAGATGCTCCTGAGTTGCCCAGGTAGTGGATGATTCCGTCCCCCTGGGCAGCCACCCAGGGCCGATCGTCAGCAGCCATGGTGTTCATTCTCAGACAGGGCCCATCCTCGTAACTCGTACCGTTGTCCGAAAACCGGTGCCACCAGTTATCCTCCAAAGTGGTGTCGAGATAGTAGACGACATCGTATGCGTCTACCGATATATCGCCCTCGTCGCCCAGGCACTCGGAGGCCCCTCCAGCGTAGTTGGCAAGTAGCATGTTGCCGGGAGTGGGTGCAAACTGGTCGCCGTGATCCCAAGTGGCTCCGCCGTCGTTGCTCGCCCAGAACCAGCTGGCCCAGTAATCCCAGGTGGTGTCTGCTCCATCGGTGCAGGCCCACCATGGTCCTGGGTCGTCCGGATCGAGGATGATCGGCACAGGGGAGTCCTCGCCGCCCCATCTGAGATCCTTGTGGGCTGTGATGTACATGCTGCCGTCACTGGTGATGGATATCGATGGCTCGTATCCGACGCCGAACCCCTCGTAACCGGGGTCTTGCCCGTTGCTCGGGTCTATGCATTCCTCATGCCTCGGCATGAATACGGACTCGCCCCATGAAATCTGGATTGAGGGTTCATCGGCATCCGGGGGTGTTTCGGTGACGTCGCTGACTATCCAGGAATAGAGGGGGACGGCGAGCAACAGGATCACGATGAACGCAAGTGCGGTATCCAAGATGAGGAACTCGACGATATCCTCGAATTTCCTTCTTTTCTTCACGGTGTTCTCGGAGAGCGGACTGTCTTGGATATCCCCCTCCATCGTATCAGCACATGAGGCGCTTCTTCATAGTGCTGAGCATCGATATCCGGTGATTTGGGTCTGTGGATCGATTATTGGTTCATGTCGGACGGTTTCCAGAGATTGGGCCAACGCCTCTTGATGAGTCTGAATATGATGCGGCTCAGAATCATCGAGAACAGCAGGAATAAGATCGATGACCACCAAGGAGTCTCGTCATTGGTGGCCAGGAACCACGTGACCCCGAGTATCGCTGCACCGTAGATGGCCCGAAAGATCGAGAAGATCATAAAACCGCGAAAGAGGGGGTTTGCCAGAATCTTGGACATCAAGGACTCGTCATCCACAGTCGAATCGAAGGGGGCCAAGTGCATGAGAATGATGGTTGTACCCAATTCGATACGGTGATGTGCATGTTCCACGTGCAATCAACATGAGTGGCGTATCCCCCCCTGCTTCCTCTCCTGCTGTCAGGAAAACGATGCAGGGCAATCGAAGCCGGGATACGAAGCCTGAGCTAGCAGTACGACGCATGCTCAGGGATGCAGGTTTCCCCGGATATAGGATTCATTGGAGGATCGATGACTCGGAGGGTCGATACATATGTCGTCCCGACATCTGCTATCCCGGGAGGAAAATTGCGATATTCGTTCATGGGTGCTTCTGGCATCGGTGTCCAAGTTGCAACCCCTCTATGCCGAAAACGAATGTCGGATATTGGAAGCCCAAGTTTGAGCGAAATGTGGAGAGGGATAGATCGAAACAGGAAAGATTGGTCAATCTTGGATGGGATGTAGAGACCATCTGGGAATGTGAACTTGACAGCGTAGATGCCGAGAGCATGATGAGCAGGGACTGAGATGTCTTTAGAAGGGATTTTCTCAGTCTGGACCGGGTGATTTGGAAGAGTCTTGAGTCGAGATTGAAATCAGAATTTCTCCCATATCGACTCTGTCACCCTCTTTGAAATAGATAGAAGAGACCTCTCCCGACTCTGGTGCGGATATCTGATGCTCCATCTTCATAGCTTCGAGAATCATCATCGGCTGGCCCTCGCGCACTCGCTGACCGGTTTTCACGAGGACTTCTCTGACAGTACCAGGCATAGGAGCCGTGAGGCCGCCTTCACCCATGTCTGATGAGGTAGATTCTTGGCTCCTCTCTCGAACGATGTATGTCTTTCCTTCAAGCGATATCCACCATGCGTCTCCAACCTTTGTGACATCTGCCCGATACATTCTCCCAAGACTCTCGATGATGATTGACCCACGTGATTCATCATGGTTGATTGAGAAGTCCTGATTAACTTCGGTATCTTCAGCTTGCAATCTGTCGACGAACAGATTATTCTTGTCAGAACGTAGCCTCACTGACCAAGTTTTGTCATCTCCATCAATTTTCCAATACATTGTATCACCTTATGGGAAATTACGAGACAGTGTCCGGAAGGGATCTCCGGGGTGGCCTGTATGCTGATCAACAATGGATGGGGCTCTTGTGACTGCCGCCCTGTGGAGGCCGAGACGCTCTGCTGCTGAGGCTATCACGGACAGTATGCCCCTGATCGGCTCCTCGGGCCGGGAAGGGGGGTCCATGTCATCGAGGTGGTCGGTCGTGACGCCTGGTCCGGAGAAGGTATCGGAGACCAGCATCTCCCTGCAAAATCCGATGTTCGACCGGACTCCGTGCAGGATGATCTGGGATAGAGCCTGATCGAGTCTCCTGATCGCCGATGCGCGGTCGGGTGCATGGACTATGACCTTGGCGAGCATCGGGTCGAATGCAGTGGTCACTTCGTCCCCCGTGCGTACGCCCGTGTCGACCCGTATGCCTGGTCCATCAGGCGTATCGAAACGGGCTATGGGGCCGATGGATGGCAGGAATCCTGTGGATGGGTCCTCAGCGTACAGTCGAGCCTCCATGGCATGCCCTGAGATTCCCACTTCGGTCTGTTTTATCGGAAGAGGTAGTCCGGCTGCAACTGAGAGCTGCATGTGGACAAGATCGAGGCCTGTGATGAGCTCAGTGACGGGGTGCTCGACCTGGAGCCTCGTATTCATCTCCAGGAAGTAGAACTCACCCTTGTCCGACAAGAGGAATTCGACTGTTCCCGCGCCCTCGTAATGAACCGCTCGGGCTGCTTGCACCGCGGCCTCTCCCATCAGAGACCTCAGGCGAGGGCCCACTGCGGGGGATGGTGCCTCTTCTATCACCTTCTGATGCCTCCTCTGGAGAGAGCAGTCTCGCTCATTGAGGTGGATCGCATTCCCATGGCGGTCTGCGAATACCTGGATCTCGATGTGCCTTGCCCTCCTGAGGAGGCGCTCGACATACACGGTTCCATCCCCGAAGGCTGCAGTTGCCTCTCTCGAGGCCGCATCATACTCTGTCCGGAGGCGCTTGGGCTCCTCGACCATGCGCATGCCCTTGCCGCCTCCCCCCGCACTTGCCTTGAGGAGGAGAGGGTAGCCCACTTCTGCTGCAGCGGCAGCCAGTTGGGGCAAGGGGTCTTCATCACCCGAGACTTCGATTGACTTACCGGGGATCACGGGTACCGAGGCATCGACCATCGCCTCCCTTGCCCTTATTTTGTCCCCCATGGTTCGAATCGCATCAGCAGAAGGCCCTATCCAAACCAATCCAGATTCAATCACCCTATCGGCGAATTCTGACCTTTCGGAGAGAAAGCCGTACCCAGGGTGTATCGCATCCGCCCCTGATGCCCTAGCGGCATCCAGTATCGCATCCATCGACAGGTAAGTGCTCGCAAGATCCTCTCCCGGCAGCCTGATTTTCTCGTCTGCGAAATTGAGATGCATGGAATTGGAGTCCAGATCATTGTAAACTGCGACGCCCCTTAATCCGCATTCACGGACAGCTCGGAGCACGCGGACTGCAATCTCGCCTCTGTTGGCAACGAGTACGGAGCCGAAGGGAGTGGTCGCCTCCATCATCCACTCTGGCGTCCCCATGGTGCCTCCCACGTCTGATGCGTTCATTGAATTGTTGCTGGATTTGTCATCGATTACAGGACAATCTCGTCACCCTCTGAGGCTATTGACCAACCCATCAGCTCTTCTCCGACACCGATCTGGCCCAATGCCCTGTTGGAGTGATTGAGATGTATGAATCGTATATCCGGGTCGTCTTCTTCCCTTGGGCCCAGTCTGCTGATTGATTCGAGGATCGGCGGATGGGGTATGGAATTCTGACGTGGCAGGTCATCAGAGCTCCAGAAGGTTCCATCCATGAGAATGATGTCTGCCTTTATCGCGGAAATCCATTCTCTGATCGAATCGTATCCGACCTGTTCCAGGGTGTCGGCCCAGTGGTCGTGATCCGGCAGGTGGAGAAGCGCGCGATTTGGCCCGCGCAGCAGGAAGGCGTGCGTATCGCTCCACTCGTCTCGATGTGGGACTTTTATGGGCACTAATGAGAGATTTTTGGATACCTGGATCTCATGCCCTGAGTCGAATTGTTTCTTGATGAATACCCGTTGATTGAGGAGTGCGTTCCACAGCGGTGTTTCGTGGATCAGTTGGAACATGGATTCGCTGGCATGGAGCCGGATCCCTCTGGAGGCCATTACCTCCCTGCCGAATAGCCCGAGCCCGTCGACATGACCGAGATGGCCGTGGGTGAGCCATACGTCGGTTATCATCCGGGCGCTTCCATCTAGCATCCTCGTCTGCCTGTCCAGATCACGTGTCACATCGATTAGGTGGAGTTCGTCTCCGTCCCTCACTGCGAGTGATGTGGGGGATAGCTGCCGTCCTTCTTCCGAGAATCGTTTGCAGGTGTCACATAGACATCCGGGGTGGGGGACTCCGCCGTCTTGGGCTATACCGAGAATGGTTACGACGGTTTCCTCGGACATGCTGCTGCACCTGATCGAGTGTGACTGCCCGTGATCTAGCTCCTCCAATCCGGATCTCTTTTCTCGAGGAACGCCGAGAGTCCTTCCTGCCCCTCGGGAGAGCCCCTCATCTCGCTAGTGAGGTCTAGCGTGTAGTCACGCAGATCCTCGTCGCTGCCCGTCCATCTGTCGAATGTGGAGGTGAGGGACTTGGCCTTCGAGACTGCGATTGGGGCCGTTGTCATGACGTCATCTGCCACCATCCCCGCAGCATCATCGAAGTCGGACGTCGAATCGACTATTTCATCGACGAAGCCGACCCTGAGAGCCTCGTTGGCGTCTATTCTTGAAGCACGCATGGAGAGCCGGCGGAAATGAGCGCTTCCGAGGCGGCGATAGACGTAGGGGCCGATGACGGCGGGCAGGATCCCCAGCTTGGCTTCTGATAGCGCGATCCTGGTTCTTGGTTCTGCGATCACATGGTCCAAGCAAGCTACGAGCCCGGCTCCCCCGCCGAGCGCTACGCCCTGTATGCAGCCAATTGTGAAGCACGGGTGCGACCACAAGCCATGGAAGAGTCTGTCGAGCCTTGCCGAATCCTCGCGATTCTCTGAGGGGGATTTGGAACCGGCGTCCCGCATCATCTGGATGTCCGCCCCTGCGCAGAAGTGCTTCCCCTTCCCGCGGATATGGAGGACCCTCAGGTTGCCGCCTTCAGGGACCGAGTTCGCGCGCGTCCAATCCAGAAGCTCGCAAATCTCCGTGATCAGTTGGATGCTCAGGGCATTGAATGAATCCGTTCTTTGAAGGGTTATTGTGGCTTGCTGGCCTTTTATTTCAAGCGAGCATAGTTCTGTTTTCGGTTCTTTCATCTGCTCACATCCTGAAGACGCCATAGCGCTGATCGGGGAAGGGGGAGTTCAGACTTGCAGAGATGCAGAGGCCGAGTATATCTCGTGTGTCTCTTGGATCGATGACTCCGTCATCCCAAAGACGCGCTGTGGAGTAATATGGGCTCCCCTCCGTCTCATACTTCTCCAGAATCGGCGACCTGAATTCATCTCTCTGCTCTTCGCTCATCGGCTCTTCCCTCTGTCTGGACCTCTGATCGTCCTTCACCGTAGCGAGTACATCAGCAGCCTGAGGGCCTCCCATGACCGATATCCGCGCATTGGGCCACATGAATAGGAATCTTGGATCATAGGCACGGCCGCACATCCCATAATTGCCCGCTCCGTGACTGCCTCCGATGATTATCGTGAATTTTGGGACGGGGACGCATGAGACGGCGGTTACCAGTTTAGCACCGTCCTTCGCTATGCCCCCGGCCTCTGCATCCCTGCCGACCATGAATCCGGATATGTTCTGGAGGAATATGAGGGGGGTGCCCCTCTGACCGCACAATTCGACGAAGTGGGCGCCCTTCAGAGAGGAGTCGGAGAACAGGATCCCATTGTTTGCAACGATGCCGACGGGATATCCGTGGATGTGCGCGAACCCGCAGACAAGGGTGGTCCCATATCTCGGCTTGAACTCGTGGAATCTCGAACCATCGACCATTCTCGAAATGACTTCCCTCACATCGAATGGAGTTCGGTTGTCTTCGGGAATGATGCCGAGAAGATCCTCTGCGTCATGGGCAGGGGGTTCGACGGGACGGGTGTCCAGACGCTTTTTTGGCTCTATATTGAGATGCTCCACGATGTTCCTCACCATGTGGAGGGCCTCGTCCTCATCCTCGGCATAATGGTCAGCGACTCCGGATTCACGGGTATGTAAGTCGGCCCCACCTAGATCCTCGGAGCTGACTTCCTCGCCAGTGGCGGCTTTGACGAGTGGTGGGCCAGCGAGGAAGATCGTGCCGTTTCCCTTCACGATGATCGATTCGTCGCTCATAGCGGGGATGTATGCTCCTCCAGCGGTGCAAGAGCCGAGCACAGCTGCTATCTGGGGTATTCCTTTGCTCGAGAGAATGGCCTGATTGCGGAAAATCCGGCCGAAGTGATCCCTGTCTGGAAATACTTCATCCTGCATGGGAAGAAACGCACCGCCGGAATCGACGAGATATATGCAAGGAAGGCCATTTGCCTCGGCGATCTCTTGAGCTCGAACGTGTTTCTTCACCGTCATCGGGTAGTACGAACCGCCTTTCACTGTGGCATCATTGGCCACAAAAAGGCATTCTCGCCCATTGACTACGCCTATCCCCGTGATGATGCCCGCTGAATATGCTCGGCCATCGTAGAGGCCATCTGCGGCGAGGGAAGAAAGTTCGAGGAACGGGGCACCTGGGTCGCATATCTCTGCTATTCGTTCCCTTGGCAGGCGCTTGCCTCTCCCCCTGTGGAGCGACACGGCGCGTTCACTGCCGCCCTGCATGGCTGCATCGATTCTCTCGCGGAGCTCCTGTATGAGGGCAGAATTGCGCTCAGAGCGCGATATCCACGTCTCATCGCCGCGATTCACGCGCGTTCGCATCTTGGTCATACGACCTTGTGGGAGGGCTTGTGGACTTGAATGCCCCGAAGGATTCACACATCAGACCTCATCTCGAAAGGCATGGTCGACGATTCAGACGGAAAGCGGAGGTACACTGAAGACGACATAGGGATATTCGTGACGATGGTTCGTGACGATGGTACCTATGTGGAGGCTGAGATCGTGCGTGTTTTCTGTCCGGTATGTGGCGAGGAGTTCATTGGCACCAAGCGTGATGCAGGTGGCTTCATAGCCGGCCACAGGGCCTATCATGAGCATGAAAATATGAGCGATTTGATCGCCGAGTCGATGGGCGGGGTCTGACAATCCAGCTACTCGTATGCCCATTCTCCCTTCCGCATTACCGGGGTTCTACCGCCATCCTTTGAGATCCCATCTATGTCGAGTTCGTCCGATCCAATCATCCAATCGACATGGATGTTGGACGTATTTCCGCCTGCCTTGGAGACTGCTTCTGGATCATCCCCTATATCTCCCCTGAAGCACTTGGAATAACACTGGCCAAGTGCGATGTGACATGATGCATTCTCATCGTATAGCGTATTGAAGAAAAGGAGTCCTGATGCGCTTATTGGGGAGGAATGGGGGACTAGTGCGACTTCGCCGAGTCTTCTTGCACCGTCATCCGTATCAAGTAGCTTCAGAAATACTTCTTCGCCCTTTTCTGCTCTCGCATCGACAATCTTTCCAGCCTCGAACCTCACCTCTATCCCATCGATGAGCGTCCCTCTGTATACCAGTGGTTTGGAAGCCCTTGCAGTACCTTCGACCCGCGCTGAATGAGGTGTTGTGAAAACCTCCTCAGTGGGGATGTTCGGCGTGCATTCTATCCCGTTCTTGGCGGTGCTCGCCCCACCCTTCCATGCATGCCCTTCTGCTAGGCCTATTGTCAGATCAGTCCCGGGGGCTTTGTAGTGGAGGGAGTGGAAATCTTGCTCATTCAGCCATTCTTGTCTTTTTGTCAGGGTCTCCTGATGCGACTTCCAAGCTGCTATCGGATCTTCGTTGTCAATCCTCGATATTGAGAATATAGCCTCAGCCAGAGCGGCGACGGCCTCATTGTCTTCCTTATCCGGGAAGACTTGCTTGGCCCATGCAAGGCCTGGGTAGGACACTATGTTCCAATTGGTGGAGAAATTTGTGATTCTCTCCATGGCAGGTTTTGCAGCCAGAGACATCGACTTTCCGGCCCTCGCAACTCTGGAGGGGTCTTGTCCAGCGAGGAGGAGGGGGTTGGCTGCCGATATCGCGAGTCTTGCAGTGTTATTGTCAAATGCCTCGGCCATGGCCCTGAACATCCAATCTGGCGCTCTATCCAAGCTCTCGTCCGATGCGTGTTCGTATCGGGCTAGGGCTAGATCATCGTCAGACAGCATGGTTGTTACAATGCCTGCTCCATTTCTGTATGCCTCGGCAGCCAGTCTTCTGACAAGGGGGAGCGCTTCCACTGGTGCTGTGATGATCAGGTCTTGTCCCGGTTGTAGGTTCAGACCGACTCTTATGGAAACTTCAGCGAGACGGTCCAGCATCTCTGATTCGAAGGGCAATTCGTCGTCTGCGAGCGTGTTCATGCCCCGGTTGATACGGTGTTGCGTTTGAATGTTTGAATTGGCCCTAAACGCCCAGAGTGAGCCTGAACACATTCCTGAGAGCAGGTGCCATGCCCACGACCATCAGGCACAATGCGATGAGAATTCGGAGATGCTGCTGCCTGTATTCGAATACAGCTTGCGAGTAGAACCAGCAAATGACTCCAGCGATGCCGACTTTCAGTATCGTGAATGTCAGAGATGTGTCCAGAACGTCGGTAACCATTGAGCTAATTACATGCTTCTCGGTATATCCGAAGTAATCTATTCCTATCCACGTAGCGATTCCATCCCCTATCTGGCCGCCGACTGGAAGAAGTACTGCAGGGCTTGCAAGAACTGCTTTCTTCCTGAGTTCATCGATTTTTTCGCCCAGGGGGGTCTTGGATTCGAGATAATCGCTCTCAGTGACCCCAGGGGGGAGTACTCCCGGAGTATATCCCAGTTTGAGTGATTCCTCAGCATCATCCTTGCCGAATGAATACAGGGCATAGCAAACAAGGATTGGGACAGCGAATACGATAACTATCGGCCATGCAGTCATCTCAGATGTTTCTCTCCCTATAGCAAACCCGGCGAGCATCCCGAAGAGTACGATTGATCCCCCTACTCCAGTGGAATACACGATTCGATGGATATGGTCGAAGCGCTCCACATATGAGCCTGCAAGCCAATATGGGGCAGTGACTCCGAACATCGCGATGATGAGCATTACTTCTCGGTCGTATGCCTCCGAGAGTATCTCGACATTGTCGCTGCTTAGAACGCTCATGCCATATATGGAGGCCTGCGCGGCTATGAGAAATGCAGAGAAATGCCTTGTAGCAGCATTCTTCTCGGCTTCTGTTTCAATTGTGCCATTCGATACCTTGTGACCGATAAGGCCAGCGAGGACAACCCATGCCGCTGTCTGGAAATGGACTCCTGGACTTACGAACCACGGAGCGAAGGAGCTGCTGAAGAGGCCTGCGTCCTCTATGACCTCTCCAAGAGGGGCCCACAAAACCCAGGGGAGGAGCGCTATGAGCATTGCATCAGAGCCATCGATACCAGCGACCCTCAGGAGCCCTGACAATGACACTACAAATAACGCCAGACCGATTCCATATGAGGCAGTGTTGACGTAATTGTAACCGCTATCACCACTTGACTCGTTTAGGATCGAGTCAAGGAAATACGTGTAAACTGCCTCGGATAGTGGATTCTCTATATCGAGAGTATGTCCCGCTATACCGATACCGAATAGTATCATTACGACCAGTAGGATACGTATCGCCCAGCGCTCGTAATCATAGAGGGTCTCGAGGGGGTTCACGAGAATGGCGAGTCGCACCATCTCCTTGAGGGCATCGGCGCATGAAGTTTTTTTCCGGGTCACTC
>DATW01000043.1 GCA_002504845.1 Euryarchaeota archaeon UBA250
GGAGGGGGTCTCTGGACGTCCGTTTCAACACTGCGCTCATACAGATGTTTGGCGGGTCTGACGGGGTTCGAACCCGCGGCCTACGGGTTAAGAGCCCGTCGCTCTACCTGGCTAAGCTACAGACCCGGATGTCCGTCCGGGAGGGTATCTATAACAAATGCGATTATTCATTCTGATAATCGGCCATCGTAACGGACCGAGGTTGACACGGAATCTTCGTCCGCAAGGACAACTGCATCGCACAAGCCGCAAAAGAGGCCTACCTCGACAACACCCGCTATCGACAAGATTTCTGCCTCTAAGGACAATGGATTCACGATACTCGGGCCGAATTCACAATCCAGTATGAGGCCCCCATTATCTGTGACGAATGGAGTGCCACCTCCTCGAAGAGTCACGGCCCCGGGGCATATTGCATCGAGTCTGGCCATTGTGCGCATCCATTCGAAATCGAGTACCTCGACCGGAAGGGGGAATGCTCCGAGAATATCGACCCTCTTCCGTCTATCAGCCACTACGACCATTGCATTGGAGGATTGTGCGACTACCTTTTCCCGGGTCAATGCGCCACCTCCACCTTTGATGAGTGTGAAATGCGGGTCATACTCGTCCGTTCCATCGATCACTACGTCTAGTTGGCCCGCTTCAGAGAGGGTTGTTAGGGGGATTCCGACCTCGGTTGCGAGTTCCATTGTTGCAATGCTCGTGGGCACTCCTACGATGTTCAGCCCCTCTTCACGCACCCTTCTTCCGAGTTCTATCACCGTGTGGGCGACTGTGGACCCGGTTCCAAGGCCTACGGACATGCCGTCTGAGACCCACCGGCAGGCTTCTATGCCCGCTGTGCGCTTCATCGCATCCACATCCATGATGGTGCCTGTGAGGGGCGCTCCGAAAAGGTTCTCCAACCGACATGGTCTAGACCGAACGTTTGATGATGCCTATCCCTAGTTGCTGCGTGAGGGAGCAGGAGGGTTGCTGACAGTGTACGACACTGAGGAAAGTCCTCTCTCCACGATGCAAGCGGCCCGGTTGAAGCCGGGGGCTCGAGAGGGCCGGCTCTGGAACAGAAACGAACCGTGCTGTGCGAGTACGATGAATCCGAAAGGACGAGATTGCGCAAACCCGGATGAAACGGCCATCCCCGCTGGAGCAAGTCCAAGCAGGCCTGTTAAGTTGCATCGACAAGGGCCGGGTAGGATGCAAAGTTGAATGCAACCAGCCGCAAGGTGAACAGAAAGGGGCTTACTCCCTGCACCCTCACTACTTTCTCTACCTGTATTGGCCTATGCTGAATCAACTGCGTCGATAGCCTCGACAAGCGATCCGACTTCATCGTAATCGAGCCACGGTCCGCGACCCATTATTCTCGAGGCGAGCTCCCTGTATGCGACTACTATCGTGGGGAGCACGATTGTGCTCGCCAGCAGGGCCAGGAAGAGGAGCGCCATCATCAAGACGAAGAAGTTCCTGAGGCCGGGTATAGCCACGAACAGTCCTGCAGCGAGCCCCGCACAAGTCGTTGCAGTGGTCTCGAACACTGTCTGTCCGCAACGAGCTACGGATTTGGCAATTCCAGCGGGGCTTTCGCCTTCATCTTTTATCCTATCAACGATATGGATCGAATCATCGACCCCAATTCCGAAGACAATGGTCCCTATCATCGCAGTGAACACATTCACATTCACGCCTCCGAGGCGCATCAGTATCGGTTGCCAAAGAACGACTACACCCACAGCTGCCATGGTGAATAACGCCATCCTAGGGGATCTGAACAGTATCGACATGACCAGGAGGAGGATCAGCACGGTGGTGAGGGTTGTGTCCCTCTGGGCATCATGTATCCCTTCATTGATATCCAACGAGACAGGTAGTCCCCCTGTCAACAAACTATTCACAGTACCGTCTAGGCCCACCGCTGAGCACGACAATGGCCCGTTACAAGGCGCATCGCCTGTCAGATGACCGTCTATAGCGTCCCTGAGAACTGCTGCCTCCTTGAGAGCAATGTACGGCTGATTGACGTATACCAGAGTCTTCGTCTCACAAGGAGATGGCCTCTCGCAGACGTCTTGATCTGCGTTCATCAGCATGGATCTGATCTCGGGGGAAAGAGTATCGAATGCGACATTGACCATCGCCTCCCTGGAAGTCACAGCATACGGAAGACAGTCTGGACGAAGTGGATTAAGCGACTCATCCCAGCAATCATCGTGTATCAAGTCCCAGAGACTGGTGGAAACCAAGGAGATGCCAAGCGCCTCAGAATCCACGTGAATGGCCTTGAGAATATCGACAAGAGAGATTGATGTGGTATTGGGGACGTTGTTAATCTCAATCTGCATCCTTTCGATTGCATCCAGAATAGGCAGATCTCGTATCGGAGCAGTTTGATTGATCTCCCCCCTCGATTCAGCATCTACGATGAACATGTTGGTTTGTCCCCCTTGGAACTCTATGCTATACTCCCTGAGTGCCTCATACGAGGATAGGCCAGGAGGTACTTCATCAGCAGAGCCTGTTATCTCCTTGCCCAATTCATCATCGAGAATCATGACCCCATAAGCAGTAAACGCCCCGGCGATGATCAAAACGAGGAGGTAGACACGAACAGGAATCTCCCCGATCTTGTCCCAGAGCGTATCGAAGGCCATTGAGCGAGTTTTCCTATATCGGAGGAGTTGGACCAAGGCGGGGACCATTATCATGGAAATCACAAACGTTACGAATATGCCCAACAGAAGGGTGAGGCCGACTGTCCTCATGGGTGCGATTGGAACTATTGAGGGCCACATCAGTACGCTGAACCCGATTATAGTCGTCAATGCAGAGAGCAGAATCGCATGGCCGGTGGTAAGAGCCGCTGAAACGGTCGCTGAGAGGCTTACAGAGGGATCCCATGGATTAATCTCAATCTCGTCTCCGCCATCTCTCCTATTTGCCCAATTCTTCTCAGCACGGCTCTCGAGTATTTTCACCCTATTCTCCTCTATCCTGTTCGTCAGATGCAACGCGTAGTCGACGCCTAGGCCAATCAAAATAGGGGCCGCGGAGATGATCATCGGAGTGAGCATTTGATCGGTGATTACGATTATTCCGAATGTGATGAACAGCGTCATCACAATAGGAGCTCCGCATATTATGATCACTTTCGCATTCCTGTGCAATGCGAACATCATCAGCGCCACCAACAGGAGGCTGACAGGCAACATGGTATCCATCAACTCATCGTATATCGCATCAGAAACATCGTGCAGTACTGGAGTCAGACCGGTTATCGTAACAGCCTCGCGGGGAGGAATGACATCTGACCTCTCAGGGTCCCATGAATGGGTCGGGAAATTGTATGTTCTTTTGCACAATTCACAGTCTTCAGGTCGTGACTCCTCGTGGATTAATTGGTCGGCGTATGCCAGGAATGCCTTGTGATCTCGTATCTGTCCAGAGGGGTTTTCATCGGAAATTCCCTTTGGGTCGTCGCGAGGAGGGATATCTGTATCGGACATGTCGAAGGTGATGCCCATGATTATCACGCCAGTATCCCAGATGCCATCGCCATCGGTATCACGGACAAA
>DATW01000052.1:0-1274 GCA_002504845.1 Euryarchaeota archaeon UBA250
TCAGTCCCTGAAAACGGCTTACCTACGCTGCCGATCCGATTTGCTTTGCCATGGCCAAGTGTGGCTCCAGCGGTCGTCTCAGTCATTCCATACCCTTCATAGATCGGGATGCCAAACTTGTGGAAGAATTTGAGAATATCCGGATTGATGGGTGCTGCCCCTGTAACTGCGAATCGTACGTTGCTCATCCCAACCGCTTCTCTTGCCTTGCCCTTTAGGAAACCTCCAATTCCAGGAAGTCCACTCAGAACCTTCAATGCGCCCGAGCCAAATTTCGAGAATAGACTTGAGTATATCTTCTCATATATTCTTGGCACACCGATGAAAAGATGGGGTTGAACCCTCTTGGCGTAGTCCACCACATGCAATGCATTGTCTACGACATGCATGTGTATTGCAGATCTGCACCAGAGGTGATTATCGACCAACTGTCCGAACACGTGCGCAAGGGGGAGCCAAGAGACGTAATTCTCACCTTGGTTCAATGTTATTATCTCATCCACCTCGCTCAGCTCCGCATCCCAGTTATCGTGCGTCAGCATGACCCCTTTCGGATTACCAGTAGTTCCCGATGTGTAGATCAAGGCAGCCAAATCGTCGGGTTCGATACCATCAATTCTTGCATGCACTTCCGAATCATCCACGTCTTTGCCCATGGCCATGAATTCATCCCAGGACACTGCCTTCTCATGATCAATCGATTCTACGCCATCCAAGACGACGATGCACTCGACGTCGGTAAGGGTATCAGCAATCCTGGCATAGCGTCGACTTGGCGTCTTCTCAGGATCCCCTCCAGATTGCGGGTTATCGCCAATAATCACGACCTTCGATCCAGAGTCTCCTATGACCCATTCGACTTCTTCAGGAGAGCATGTGTGGTACACACCCACACCAACACCATTGGTCATCTGGGTTGCACCATAGCACGAGTACCATTCTGGCCGGTTGTATGCATATATGCTCATCCTGTCCCCCTTCTCGAAACCCATTGAGATTAGGGATTTGGAAATTGCAATGACCTCGTCCGAGAATTCTTTCCAGGTCTTGGTGTCCCACATCCATTCCCCGTCTTCGCCTTTTCCAGACATGACGGATAAAGCCGGTTTATCGGCGTAGATATCGGCATTTCTTAGCAGATTGCGCGGTGTCAGTGTGATGCTCATCACCCGGTGTATCCCGCTACACCGTATAACCATATTCCGAATTCAGTCGGGAAGAACCATTCCGACATTCTCTCTCCAATCAGCCCCGCCATTCCGATTTGCCAATGG
>DATW01000052.1:1690-3660 GCA_002504845.1 Euryarchaeota archaeon UBA250
ATCACACGTTTAACCTTGAGAATTCCAACAACTTCTCTGAGGTGCCCATCGCAACGGAGGAGGAGGTCCCTCATCGTATCCCCCGCTATTTTGTCAGGAGTCACATTTGTGCCTCTTTCCCCATGTAACAACATTAGTGGGCAGTGATTCACCAAGAAAACCTTGGACAAAATCTTCGAGGAATCGCCGTATTTTTCTGCCAGAAGACCCCATAGACGCGTACCTGATACTTCCTCCCGCTTCCATCCTAGACCCTCGACAGGTCTTCTCGGGTGTACGCGTTTGGGCTGATCAACAGATATGGAGGATATCCCGAGTACATCACGAACCATTGAGGTTGCAGCGAAAGGAATCCCCATTTGGCCCATTCCATGAGGTCCCGGATTCATTCCTAGCAAAACGGTCCCAGCAGCACCGCATGCAGCCATGCGAAGATACGTTTCATGGATGTCCCATGCATATCTGAGCGGATTGTAGACGTAATCCACAAGACCATCTTCGACTATCCTATCTGCATATTCGTCACAATCGTCTCTTAACCGAATTGCTGCTTCTATTAGCATATCATCGATCATCCCTGTCGCACCTCCCACGATCACTCTACACCCCTCATCACGCATCAAGATATCACAATTCGGGCATTGACTTCTTGATGTGAACGCCCGCCCCACTCGCGTGATTTGGCCGTTCGGACCCTATGGAACCTCCATCGGACTGCTACTCGCACTGACCACGCCGCTCTATTTGTTGTGGACTCGGAAAGACCCCAATCACCGTCTCAGTCTACGTGAAATACCCCTTGAGATCATGAATCAGAGATACTATTGGCACATCTTACTTTATGCTGTGATGTTCGGATTCAAGGCATTCACAGACCACCACAATGAACCTCTAAAGGAGATAGTGGGCGGTTATACGCATTTCATACATGCGATCGAGGGAAATTTCGTACATGGAGTGCAGTCAATCATTGAAAGTGATATAATAATACAGATACTATCACTTCACTATCTATTTGCCTATCTATTCATAATATGGTATCCGCCAGTTCATCACATTCTTTCTGGAGACAGGGATCTTGCAGATCTATCGGCCATGAACTATGTGTTCATCTACTTGCTCGCCGTTCCATTCTACCTCTTCTTCAACGTCGAAGTGACATCGAGCTATGTTCCGGGCGTTGAGGCGCTGATGTACCACGATAGCTGGAACATTGCCTTCTTCACCAATAACGATCCTTTCGACAATGGTATTCCAAGTCTGCATATTGGTCTGCCAATCTCTCTCTTGCTGATACACCGGGCACATCTCAAAGCCAGTGGCATCGAAATCTCCACATGGCGCCACCGGGGCCTTGACAGATTCATAATGGCCAATGTGGCAATATACAGCTTTTCCATCCTCTATCTTGGAATTCACTGGGTGTCTGACATAGTTCCCGGCTTGTTATTGGCCGTTATTTGTTCCAAGACCTGCATCCACATACAGCCCCTGTTGAGGGAATTCGGCATCAGGGGGGCTATTCAGACCTTCATCGATCCCCGCCATATCAAAGCCGTCGTATTCGCAACTATATTCGGAATGCTAGCAATCTCAGTCGCGATAAACGGTCCTGGTACAGATAGCGAGCATCCTGACTTCAGGATGGAGGGCGATGATGTACGATTAGATACATTGGAAATTCACAGCCTCTCATCTCCCACGATTGTTACGGTAACGAATGTTGGCGATGTTCCTGTCCAGATCCTCCTCGTCGACAGAGACTTTGTCGAACCGCTTGCAGATCGCGGCTTCATAGATTTCGAATCAGCACTCCCCCATGGGCTCTCTAAAACTCTAGAGGGCGATTCAGAGTGGTCTTTCGAGCATCTACCGGAAAATTTGCTGGATGTCGATGTAATATTGATGAGGTCCGCCCAGGGCTCGAACGAGATTGCAGAGGTCGCAGTATTGGCAGATTATCCAGACTC
>DATW01000055.1 GCA_002504845.1 Euryarchaeota archaeon UBA250
CCTCTTGCACCCTTCGATCTAAGCAGGTCTCCAAAGTAGGGCCTCAACGCAATAATAATTTCAGAAGAAGAGAGCGTCCTATTGCCTTGTAAAGACCATCTTATTCGTTTTATCAATCTGCCAATAAGCGTCGATTTCACGTAGTCGTTATGGTATGTCGTTACAATGGGGATACCCATCTTAGAAGCCTTCAGAGCTGTTTTCCTAATTAGTATAGGCAGCGTATCGTGAAGATGTACGATATCAAAATCAGACATGTCGAGATTCTTTATCGAAACAATAGGATCAACCCCTCCGAGCACCGAGGTCGCAGGAATACGAACTACAGAAATTCCGTGCCTAGAGAACTCTTTCTCATTATGCTCAGGAACATCTGCGCACCAAACTGTAACCTTGTGACCTTTTGCGACAAGTTCCCTGCCGAGTAACTCGACATGCCTGTCTCCTCCTCCGACATGTGGCCAGAACCAGACATGGACCAAGAGTATGTTGAGACGACCAGTCACATCCATAGGACGCCGTCCTATGTCTTCAATCGTATCCATGATAGTCCAAGAAACATATGCATAATCAACTGAGGTCACGCTAGACGAAGAATCATAACGGTTCGTTGTCCGCCGTGATTGTATGCTCCTAGAGGTGTCGAGTCTGAAGAAGGGATTCGGCGCTGGCTCTAGTAGGCTTGAGGTGTTGAAAGGCGTCGATCTTTCTATGAAAAAGGGGGAATTAGTTGCCTTGATGGGCCCCTCTGGTTGCGGCAAGTCAACACTTCTGAACATTATCGGAGGCCTCTTGAAGGGTGACTCTGGCAGTATCAAGATTAATGCCGATCCTCCGATGAAGTATGGTACGAAATCCCCGAATCAAGTCATCGAAGTTAGAAGAAAGGGCGTGGGCTGGATTTTCCAGGATTTCCATCTTCTTGACCACATTACGTCCTTGGAGAACGTCATACTATCGCTTGAACTAGCAGGTATGAGTTCTGAAGTTGCAGAGCAGAGGGCCATATCGGCCATGGAAAGAGTGGACCTCTCTGAGAGAATGAGATTCATGCCCAATGAACTATCTGGCGGACAACAGCAGCGTGTTGCCGTCGCGCGGGCCATCGCAGGATCCAGGCCACTTCTGCTGGCCGATGAACCAACAGGCAATCTCGATGTGAAAGCGGGAGAGTCAGTAATTGAATTATTCAAAGAGCTCTGTTCCGATCCCGATGATCCGATTTCTGTGTTGATGGTAACTCATGATCCACTCCTGGCATCAAAGGCAGATCGGATGCTTCTGATGAGGGATGGCGTCACTGCAAGTTCCGACATCAGGTCTGCATGGGGCGAAGATGCGGGGGTCGAATCATGAGTATGAAGAAACTCGACGACCAATCCATGATGGATAAATTATCTGATATTCCATCTGATCTTTCCACAGCAATCCGCAGCGCATGGAGGGGTAGAGAAAGAGGGCTTGCAGTATTCGCAGGCGTATTCTTGGCATCCCTTGTGATAACCACTGTTTTTGCCTACGGAGTCGGCCTCTCACAGAGCGCTCTCCAGAGAGGACTTTCTGACGAAGTCTACGATGCGAAAGTCGACTTCAACAGCGAATCTGATTGGACGACCAGAACGAACGATTCGGCTGAATGGTCTGCAGTGTGCGATGAACTTTTGGACAGGGAAGAGATAATCGATTGTGGCTTGGTTTTCGGACGGCAGGGAATACGTCTCAGCGGATTCTTCGACAGTGCCTTCGCCATACCGCAGCCCTTGAATGCCGTCGATGCTGCTGGCCCAACCGGAAACTGGGAAGGTGTCTCATGGGATTACCCGGAGGCGCTAGAGAATGGCCCATCCATAAACGGGGGCCGCATTCTGAGAATCGTCGACTCAGCACATTTCGATGGAGAGCTAGCTAACAGATACTCCGATCGGATACTTTACGGCTCATGGCCTGAATCAGTCCAACCAGGGATAAACCCGGTCATACTCCCCAGTAAGATAGCTAGCCAGGCGGAGGTGATGGTCAATGACACAATCACCTATCTCAATCTCACATATGTGACAGACTCACAACCGAGTGGAAGCGAACTCACAGACTGCGAGGGGGAGGTGGTCACTAGAGTCATAGATTCGGGCGGCTATCAGTTCTGCAGCGTAACAATGTCGCTCAGAAATCTGACAATAGTCGGCGTCTATGAGGAATGGCCATTTACCAATCCCACGCTACTCTTCAACCCAGTAATTGTCGGCGATATGGCACTTTCAGAATCGGACAAGACTGCATTGATGGCCAGCGATCATGGCTATCTTGGGGTCGCCATAGACAGAAGCCTCCTCCCGACGTCTTCTACAGATGATGCAGCCGATTGGCTTGAAGATAACAAGAAAGAATTGGAGGGAGAAGGATATGGGCCAGACGAGGAAATTGAGATCAGGTACAATGATCTAATTGCCGGCTCACTAGTGTTCTTCAGAATATTCCTTGGACTCGTCCAAGTTTTTGATTACATCTTGATGATTCCCATAGTCATACTCTCCTTCGCTGTGCTCATTTATGGGCTGGTACTATCCTTGGAGCAGCGTAAGAGGGAGATATCCATTCACAGAGTGATTGGTGGAACCGAGCGCGGTTTGAGGGGGATGGTCCTGAGGGAGATGACCGCTATATCAATCGCAGGTTGGCTTCTTGGATACATCGTTGCATTACTTTCAGTGCCCCTCATTCTGGATGCAGTCGGATTCATGTCCTTCGAGAAGGGAGACATAGATCTCAACCCCACTCTGGGAGTCGGCTACACTATCGCAGTTTTCCTCCTCACAGTGGGGATAGCCTATCTGGTTGCAAGGGCGCGAACCAAGGACTTCCTTGAGATGGAAATCGATGAAGGCGTCCGTAAGGTAAAGGGTGTAAAGAAACCAAAGACTTGGTTGCACGTTCTTGCTTTCTCAATTGGTGTATTTGCTTCATTGGAGAGCTACATCGAGACCTCTGGGGGCTGGGGCCCATTCGGCGAAGATGGAATCATAACCGGCTTTTTCGTTGACTCTTTGATCGCCCTGCTCGGCCCATTCGCCCTATGGATAGGAGGCGCTCTTGTTCTTGGACGAATCGGCGGTGCAGCACCGCGCATAGTACTGAAAATCGTGGGGCGGTTGAAGGCTGTAGCAGATATTCGGAGAGGACTCAGATCATCAGGATCGAATGAATCCGTTGACCGCCTTGCAGTGATCTTACTTTTGACTCTATCAATTGTCACATTAGCCGCGGTTCAGGGGTACACTGGCACCCTTGTGGATGAGAGAACGGCCTCTGCGCAGGTGGGGGCAGACATACAGGTCCAATTCGAAGGTCCAGTCTCTGAGGACGTCGCTCGTCAGCGAGTAGAATCTGCGATTGCAAACTTAGGGGCTGATGCGATCGACAATATAGACTCAATGACTTCCGTGGGGTCCACTTTCGTCGCTGCAAAGGAGGGCGGGGGGCTAGTGCCCGCACTTGTGTTATTCGATGGCCATGAAGAAACTCTGATTTGGGACGAACAAGCAGCCCCATGGGCCAGTTACGGCGGCAACACGGTCACTATAGGGGAAAGTGCTCGAGACTTCTTTGAGATTGAGAGTGGGTCTGTAGAAATATTCCTTCCAACATTCACACCCATATTTACAGACAGTGGGGTCGATATATCAATCACATACACCTCAGCGAATCTCCAGTATATCGGAATACATGAGTGGGTGCCAGGTATGACCGGAGCAGAGTCCACACAGGCCGTTTTAATGGGCGAATCGACATACAGAACACTTGCAGGGAATGCAACTGTCGATGGTCACACCTCGCCTCGTTGGTTCTTCGAAGTCTGCGACCAGTCGAATGCTGATTGTAAAGATGCACTCGAACGGCTCAGCGCGGAGCTGGTCAATATCCAAGGGGTCTCGGTTGCATCCGATTGGAACAGTGCTCATTCCGAAGTCGAGAGAAATGGGGGTCTTATTTTCGGTACACAGGGACTCCTCAGTCTTCAATTCGTAGTCGCATCTATGGCTTCAGTGGCTTCAGCCTTCGTATTCCTGTCATTAGTCCTGACACAGAGAAAGAAGGAGCTAGCCATCCTTCAAGCAATCGGAGCAAGCCCTTCGCAGATCATCAAACTCGTCCTCTTCGAGATACTGGCCATAGTGGGAATGAGCATGGGCCTAGGTATTCTCCTTGGTCTCGGCATTGCACAATCATTCAACGGATTCTTCGATATTTTTGGATTCATATTCCAGATCTTCCTCGGATCGCAGGCAACGGTAGATAGGACGCTTGTCTGGCCTTGGATGGAACTTGCAATCGTCAATGCCGTCGTATTGGTCAGCGTCGTCGCAGCTCTTCTGATGGTCACTAGACGTGCACTGAATTCAGATCTAGCAGTTGTTCTAAAGGGAGAGTGATATCATGAGAAGTGGCTTCCATGTTAGCAATCAAGGGCCGCATTACATCCTTCAGGCTGAAGGCCTTTACCACGTGTACGAATCGAGTGCGTTGGATGGCAATGTCGTCGCACTCCGGGGACTTCATGTCAAAGTACGCCCTGGCGAGGCAGTAGCTGTGGTGGGTCCTTCCGGATCAGGAAAATCAACGCTTCTCAAATGCCTTGGTGGCCTAATGAAACCCAGCGCCGGAGATGTATCATTTCAAGGCCTTCAGATCAATCGACTGACGGGGCAAGAACTCGTCCGCCTACGTCAAGAAACTGTTTCATTCATATTCCAAGATGCTAATTTGTTGCCCGATTTAAACGCCCTTGACAATGTAGCGCAGCCACTCAGACACCGTGGAGTTAGCGCGGCAGCTTCTAGAAGAAAAGCACAAGACCTCCTCGATAAACTTGGAATGGGCGATAGATCAAATGGCATGCCTGCCCAACTCTCTGGAGGCGAGCAACAAAGGGTCGCCATTGCGAGAGCACTCATAACCAATCCAAAACTCATACTCGCTGACGAGCCAACTGGCGCATTAGACCCCATTACCAGCAGGGAGGTACTGTCGCTGTTCGCCAAATTGCACGAGGAAGAGGACGTGGCATTCCTGCTTGTAACCCACAGCCGAGAAGTCGCGTCATTCGCAGATCGATCACTTGAACTAAGGGAAGGGAGATTTATCGCCCAACATGGAAATGACGTGGACATCGCTGATCTGAGCAGCACCCGAGCTCTCATAATCGATGAGACAGGGACATTGACGTTACCTCCAGAAATCCTAACCCAACTTGGCGGCCCAGGCAGATTTGATATCGACCCTGATGGTGATAGCTTGACAATGTCCAGGGCCGATGAAAGAGACCCTGATGACGACATTGCCCCTGTTAATCTGACTCTAGCCGCCGAGTGCCCTGCATGCAAACATGTCTACACGGATGATGCTCAAGAATGCCCATCATGCGGCTCTTCAAGACCAATGGTCCCTGCATAGATCCCAATTCGGCCTCAAAGCGTCGGAAGAGATAACTTCTGAGGCTTTGCAATCCCCAGATCTTTGGGCAGATCACGTATCTTCTCCGGCAGTTTAACAGGAATCATCTCCCTTCCAATAAGAGCCACACGACTTTCACGCCTCTCAGACAAGACCTCACGATCCACCAACGGCGCAAGCCCGTGTGAGAATTCCATCACTTCGTCATGACTTGGCATATTCTCAATGCTCAGATTGTTTCTACTATTGCCGACATACACGTAGCCCTTCGCTTCAATGAAGTCCGGATCAGCCAACCGATCAAGCCTCGCATAATCCTCGTGGTGGCCCATAGACTCGCCTTTGATGAGCGTGTGCCTGCACACCGTTCTTGTATCGAGCGATGGAAGAATCTCGAGAGTCTGCTCAAGCTTGTAGAAGGCAGATTGGTCGAATTTAGGTTTACAGAGCCGATCAAATATCTCTTTGTTAGGAGCATCTACGCTCACATAAAGCTGGGTGGGCAGAGGATCTAGATTCTCGATCACCTTCGGAAGACTGCCATTTGTCACAAGAAAGGTACTAGTCCCATGTTGGTGACATATGTCGAGAAACTCTCCTAGTCTTGAGTAGAGGGTGGGCTCCCCATTAAGTGAGATTGCGACATGCTTCGGATTCTGTGCATCGAGCCATTTCTCTCGATCAGCCTTAGGGTTTCCACCGAATCCAGTCAGAAGCCTTCGATGAGCTCTAACGCTCTGGAGATAGAGCTCATATGGGTCATCATCGATTTTATT
>DATW01000006.1 GCA_002504845.1 Euryarchaeota archaeon UBA250
ATATGCACAACCAGGATCGTTTCCGGAGTGGGGGTTCCTCAGATGACCGCAGTCATGAGTGCGGTGTCTGCGTGTTCCGAAAGGGGGATACCCGTGATCGCCGATGGTGGTATCAAATTTAGCGGTGACATAGCGAAGGCAATAGCCGCTGGAGCCAATTCAGTAATGATAGGCTCCCTTCTTGCAGGAACCAACGAGGCTCCAGGTGAGACCATTTTGTATCAAGGCAGGTCGTACAAGGTATACAGGGGAATGGGCTCCGTAGGGGCTATGGTGGACGGCGCCCATGATCGATACTTCCAGTCCGAGCAGGGTGATACGAGAAAGTATGTCCCTGAAGGGATCGAAGGAAGAGTTCCTGCCAGGGGACCTGTCGACAATGTCCTCTATCAACTGCTTGGGGGACTAAGATCCGCCATGGGGTACACCGGGAATGAATCGATAGACTCGATGCGTGAGAATTGCTCATTCGTGAAAATAACCAATGCGGGACTTTCCGAATCACACGTACACGATGTGGAAATCACCAGAGAAGCCCCGAACTACCGTCGATAAAGTCAGTCATCTGAATACATCCTTCCCACGAGTTCTGATGCTCGGCTCGTATCCATGCTGTTTGGCATCGGCTAGAGCCATCTTCCCAATTTCACCCCTCGCATATACTACTGATCCTGTGCTTACAAATCGATTCCATAAGCGTTGGAAATCCTCAGCATCATCTTTCTTTGATGCGAAGATAGTGGGAACACGGTGTACCATTGCAACACTATTCTCCCTGCGTTCAAATATCCGCCCCAAGGCTCCCGGAAGCATCTTAGACAAAAGAGTGGGGTGAATCGTCTTGATCCATCTCGGTATGAGATACCGAGCGTCGTCCAATGGGCCAAGCAGTTCTTCCATTGCTTTGGAGTAAATTCGTGACTCTTCTTCAGAAGCTCCATCCAGATGGATTCGAATCCACCCACCACCACGATTTCCTCCTGATGGTTTCAAGGTCTCAGAGAATATTCCGAGACTAATGCCTGTACCAAGAACGCACATCCCCATCGCCTCAAGAATCGACTCATCATTCCATTCTGCTCCTCTGATTGCTCCCGGAGGGAAACCCCTGCCTAGTCCAGCTCCTGATTTCAACTCGAGAGACCTCATCGGAACTCCTTCGAATGGATTTCCAATCCCCCACGAATTACGAGACTCATTTCTTCTTGATGATCGAAGCAGCATATCTTCGTTGAATAGTTGCATCCCGTCTCTAATCTCCGGATACACGACATGTTTCCGACCTGACTCATCAGTAGCAAACTCACGCTCTAGATCGGAAAATGCGGCATGAACATGCCCTACTCCCTTCTCAATCGTGCCATCGTCCCCAACACCGTACAATTGTGCATGCTTTCGTCGAAATCTCTCAAAATCATCGAAACCTCTCATATATTCTTCAGCGATACATACTACGTCCCAATTGTTTGCAACTTTATCCGGCCACGTCTTATCGAGTCTGAATGAACGCCCTCTAAGTTGATTGATGCTCATGCTGGTAGTGACGGTGGTGAGGTCGACAAGGACATTTATCCTACTTGCATCCCAGCCCTCGCCGAGTAACCCTCGAGTACCCACTAGGCATCGAGTTAACCCTCTTTGAAACATCTCGGTTATCATCTCGATGTAATTTCGAGTGACCCAGTCCTTTCCCGATCCACTGATGCCATGATATCCGCTGTCCGCACTGTCTTCGAGATGGATGGAGAGGCCGCGTTCCGAGACCCACTTCCTAGCCTCGCTGAGAAAATTTTCTGCCAGATCATCATCCACCAATACCGTGCTTCCCGTTACTAATATAGGGTCTAGAGAATCTGTTCTGGTGTCTGAGAGGATAGATCTGAATGCAGCCACTGCACCTCCAGCCTCGTTGTCCTGGACCCCCTCCACTATGCTAGTTGCGGACGATTTCTCGAAATCTGTAATCACGACTGCGCGAATCTTATCGAGACCTAGATTGTTAATTTCGCAATCCAGGATGTCTGATAGCGCATCGGACTTTGAAGAGGAATATGCTAAGATTCGGGTTATTGGGGATGCACAAGCCCTGGACCCTGTTTCAGTAATCTGTACGCCCAATAACCTTAGCTGGGCAGTAATTTCTTCAGCCAAAGAATGATCATCCACATTTTCAGATCTTATTAGCCCCCAACGCACATATCTGTCAAGACAGATTCCCATGGCTTCCAACAGCGTCAAGCGATTATGATGGGCCACATGATCTGGTATCCCTTCAAGCCCCAGAATATCCAAGAATTGAGGTGCTGCGTCAAAGAATGTCGGATCAGCATTTCTGAATGCTGTCCTGGAGGATACCCGGCCAGTGGGGAGCATTCGTTTCTGGAACACCTCGCGAATCCACATGTCTATTGGAGGGATACGGTTATTCCCACGATTTTTCATGGCTTTCAGTAATATCTCTGACGCGCCCTTGTCGACTTGTTCTAGGTAGTCAAGCTCGTCCCCATCTGGACGTACAAAGTAGCACAAATCCTGGTAGGGTGAGAGATTGCCTTCTCTCACCAGGGCTGGAACGGGTACCTCATAGTCGACCTCTCCAAAGAATTCTCTGTATCGTAACCAATCTTTCTCATCTACATCTTCTGGATCGGGAGGCGTTGCAGTTAATCCGATAACAATAGGATTCCCCAGAAGTTCCATCGCCGAATCTAGTATCCACCCCCAGTGATGGAGTAGATGGTGGCACTCATCTAGAATGACCATCCCCACACCAGTCTCAGACAATCTCGATAGTGTGTCCAATGATGAGGCATGTAATGCACCCTCAACCTCTCCAGATTTTATTCGAAGATCCCTCACCTTTTTCGTATATGTTGAAAACCTCTTCTTGTAGTATGTTGGATTCCTAGTTCTGAGATCCTCAATCCACGCCTTTGCACCGGAAGGGTCAGAGGCCTCTTCCTCCATAATTAGCCGATCTATCCAGAGATCAAGAGCCTCTATTTCCAACTCGAAGTCCGCTTTCTTTGGAAGAGTCACGGATTGATAAGTCAGGCTCGTAAGTAGGCCCGGTTTCTTTGGATTCGTACTGATGAAACACTCCTTCCCATTTAGATCGAATAACCCAGAATCCTTTGCTCTGGCGGCCCATTGTGCCTGTATAGCCGAATTGGGCGACAACACCAGAGCGGGTTTTCTGATCATATCGCTCCACGAATACAATCCAAGAATTGTTTTTCCAGAACCAGGCGGGGCGACAATATTGAATTTCTTAGACCCCAATCCAAGTCCTTCATCAATGGCCTTTGAAGCATCAACCTGGGAAGGTCGAAGTAAACCCGAGAAGCGAATACCCGCCATGTCAAATGATGCTTCCACAAACATTCCTACCTGTGAGAGCATTTCAGTACAATGCCTGCATTTGGCTTAATGGGCGCTATGACGTAGATTGATACAATAGAACTTCTTGATTCAAGCATGGATGAGATAATACTCGGAGGCGGTTGTTTCTGGTGTATCGAAGGAGGCATGAAGGGACTTAGGGGCATTATGGAAGTCAAATCTGGATATTCTGGAGGAGATGTTCCTAATCCCTCATATGAACAAATATGTGGAAAGAAAACAGGTCACGCCGAAGTAGTCAAAATCACGTTCGATCCTGATGTATTGAGACTTCAAGATATTATGGACGTATTCTTCACTCTTCACGATCCGACACAAATCGATAGGCAGGGGAATGATATCGGGCCCCAATACAGGAGCTGCATATTCTATGGAAACGAGAACCAGAGAAAGATTGCACAAGATGCAATTGAAAAAGCAGCCGAACTTTATGAGAATGAGATAGTCACGAAGTTAGAAAAAATCGATATCTTCTGGCCTGCCGAGGATTATCACCAAGATTATTTCAAGCGCAATCCAAATCAGCCATATTGCATGTTTTCCGTTGCCCCCAAGGTGGCTAAAGCGAGAAAAAAGCATTCTATTTTGTACGAATAATCGAATAATGCGTTTATGCACAACTTTTTGCATCCTACCCCTTAACACAAAACATGGGAGAAGTTGCTGAACCCCTTGCCCCCGAACCGTGGCCCCTGCATCTTTTGGGCCTCATCAGCCCCTCTCTAGTAATCGCTGGAAATCTTCTTGGGGGCATTTACACGCTTCTGGGCGTCGTTTTCATTTGGGTCGTTAGTCCAATCCTCGACATTATCATGGGCGAGTCAAAGACCACTCGCCCTCCTCGGGATTCTGGTAGACCATTTATCACGTTACTTTGGATACATGGGGCCGTACATTTCGTAATGATGGGCTCATTCTTCATTTTTGCATATGCAGAAGGAATCACAGTTTGGCTTGTCGCAGCCGCATTGTCCACTGGCCTTGCAGCAGCTGCATCGGCAATAGTGACTGCTCATGAATTGGGCCACCAACGGCCGAGAAGTCCGGGATGGCGACTGGCACGTCTACTACTCTTCAGCATAAATTATCCACATTTCACAACTGAACACAACCACAATCATCATCGGAATGTGGCAACCGATAAAGATCCAGCAAGTGCAAGAGTTGAGGAAGGAATCTGGTCATTTTGGGTTAGAACCATCCCAGGACAGTTTTCATCATCTGTGCGAATACACAACAAGAAAGGAAGAACAGGCTTCTCAAATCCTTCATGGAGGGGCCTTGCGATTCAAATCTCGATATTTGCTCTTCTGGCAATTGCATACTTCTTGGACCACAAACAGGCAGCATCAATTGCAATAGGCTGGCTAATCCTCTCAGCGATATCAATTTTGACACTCGAGTATGTCAACTACATCAGACATTGGGGACTCAGACGTGGCGATTCAGATAAGAAATTCCAGGCAGAGCATGCGTGGAATACCGAATCAAGATGGTCGCGTTGGAGTCTTCTTGAATTAACCCGTCACAGCGATCACCATCTACGTGCATCTGTGCCCTTCTGGAAACTCCGCCCTCACCCTGATGCTCCATCTCTACCTGCTGGCTACTATGCATGTTGGTGGCCATGCTTAGTCCCTCCAATATGGAGGCGAATCATGGCCGGTAGAGCGCCAAATGTTTGATCAGACGACCCCTAGAATTCTGGATAATGGGGTCTGGGGCTCTTCAGATATGCTGAATGCATCCTTAATCTTGTGAAAATCATCAGATCCCCTGCTCCTGTGATAGACTGTGGCGACAATCTCATTCGTTGAAATTGGACTTCCTACCCCCACATGGATAACAACTCCAACAGCATGATCGACTGAACCTCCCAATTCTGTTCTCCCTGCTCCAAGCTTAAGACACAAATCAGCAATCGAAACTGCGTCTATATCTGAAACCCATCCGTCATGATCAGAGAGAACATCCGTCGAATATAATTCGGAGCTGATCAAGCCAAGACCTGCAAACATGTCTTGATCAGAATCGAATATTGACGATGCTCCTCCTTGTGCCTCTACCATCTCCAAGAATTTCCTAAATGCAGATCCATCATAGAGCGAATCAAGCATCATAGCCGACCCATGTCCTTGATCCACGGCCAAGCCTATCGAATTGAGAAGTAAGCCGCCTTGAATGCACACAAGCTCTTCCAGATCACTCGGACCTCTTCCACAAAGTGTCTCAACAGACTCAACAATCTCCAGAGAGTTACCTACAGCATGTCCAATGGGATGATCCATTGATGTTATCAGACAGGTCGTAGATATCCCCATCCCTTCAGCGACATTCTTCATGGAACGCGCTAGCTCTTCAGCCGAAGCTCTGTCCTTCATGAACGCAGCTCTACCAGTTTTCACATCAAGTACGAGTGCACTAATTCCCTCTGCTGCCTTCTTGGAGATGATGCTTCCAGTGATAAGTGGGACCGATGCCACTAGTCCGGAAACATCCCTCAGAGCGTACATCCGACGATCGGCAGGAACCAAGTCTTCAGTCTGGCCGACCATTGCAACTCCTATTTTTGACACCTGTTCGATCAATCCTTCAACTGAGATATCAGTTCTAAAACCAGGTATTGATTCTAGTTTGTCAAGAGTGCCTCCAGTATGCCCCAGCCCTCGTCCAGATATCATCGGAACTTTCGCCCCGCAGGCTGCTAAGGCAGGCGCCAAGGCTATCGAAACTTTGTCGCCAACACCTCCTGTTGAGTGTTTATCAACAACAAGAGCGCCCATTTCTTCAGGCCAATGAATTACTTCTCCAGAATCGCGCATCTCCTTCGTCAAGAGAACCGTATCATCCGAATCAAGCCCATTCTCGAAGATGTCTTTGAGGTATCCGACCACCTCTTCATCGGACATCGATCCATCTGATACAGATCGCACAAACACCTCGATGCCTTCCCCACTCCCTTCCATACCGCCTCACAACCGAGTCAAGTGAATGATGCCTTCCATGAAAATATGGGTCAAATCAGAATAAAACCAACAATCATTCAAGTCCGCATGTATAACTAGAACATCGGCACCGCATTTTTGAAGAAGATCAATCTGGCTAATGACATGGGACGAGGGCACACACTCAGTGTTGCATTGACTACGCTGCTCGTCATGATTATGCTGGGCTCTGCTGCTACCCCTCTTGGATTGGAGAAATACAATACAGCATCAACGCACTCAGATTCGGGAATTCAAGCGGAGTTTAACCATCCATCGATAGTAGTTGAAGGATCTCAAATTGAACCCATGACATTCGATGCAGTGCCTGCTTTTGGCAGTGAGGCAGAAGGAGACTGCTCCCCCCCAATCATATGTCCACAGCCAGAAACTCCTGTTAAGTTAGCAGACATCCCCTCATCTGGTACTCTGGGCCAAAATTCCGGTATGGTGGCCATGGACGGGATGCTGTACTTCGATGCAAACACTCCGAAGTCACAGTTATGGCAATATGACCCTTCAACTGACTCAATATCGGAGATTACTTCAATCTCCCAGTCAAGCTCCTACGGGGGCCAGGTGGCCAAGTATGGTGGATTCGCGACTCTCGAGCATATTCTGTATTTTGATGCCACTGAATCAGCATCTGGAACTGAATTATGGGCATATAGCCCTTTGAATGATACATACTGGATGATTGATGATATACGCTCAGGCAGTGGAAGCAGCAAGCCTGGAAGCAGCACCGGATTAGTGCCCATGTCTGGAAAATTATGGTTCAATGCTGAAGATGGCACACATGGAAACGAATTGTGGAGTTATGATCCATCCTCTAGAACAGCAGAGATGGTGACAGACCTCTCCCCTGGTTCATCAGGCTCTTCGCCAGGGGTATTTTCCGGACTGGTTCCCATTTCAGATCGATGGCTATTGTTTGATGCAGATGATGGCACGACAGGAATAGAGCCATGGGTGCATGACACATTCACGGGATACACGACTCTTCTAGGTGACATAAATCCCGGAACTTCTCCAAGCTTACCGGGTTACTTACTACCCTTCATGCATGTGGGAGATCATATCGTGTTCGATGCAAGTAACCAAACTCATGGAACAGAACTCTGGGCCATAGACAAAACATCTCAGAACTGGGAGGCCACTTTGGTTTGCGATATTTGGCAAGGAAGCTCAAGCGGACAGCCAAACTCTGGTTCAGATGAACCAGTGGTTATCGGGGACCGGATTTACTTCTCTGCAAGGGATCAGGCTCATGGCAGTGAATTGTGGTCATTCAACTCTGTAGATCAAACGTGTACGCGCAACTCGGACATAAGGCCTGGATCGCAGGGCAGTAATCCCGGTTCGGTTTCAAGAGGTTTTCACAACATAGCCGGAATAATTGCATTTTCTGCCAATGATGGCACATCTGGAAATGAGCTATGGTTCTACTCTCCTGAAAATTCAACATCATGGCTGGCCGCTGATCTTACGTCGGGCGCGATATCTTCCTACCCAGGCCAATATAGCGGTTTCACCACTACAGATGAAGGCCATGCTTACTTCACTGCATCATCGAGCGGCAGCGGTTACGAACCGCATGTTATTGATGCGACTGACTTCTCGACATCCTTACTTGCAGATATCCGACCAGGTTCCCACTCTAGTGAATCAGCAAGGAGTACAGGTTACGTGATAATGAATAGGGACATGTATTTTGATGCTAAGGAGAGTGCGTCTGGAAGCGATCTCTGGGTTGTGAGGAATGCAACCAATAACTCAGCAGTAGCGTGGACTGTATCGCCAGCACTCCCCTACGGTCTCGAGATCTCTCCTGTTGATGGGACAATAAGTGGGACTCCCACTCAGGTGACCGATCTTACGACATATCAGATAGATGCAACTAACTCTTCAGGAGTAACGGTAAGCATTTACATCGAGATAGCTGTTCTAGCTGATAACGATCTTGACGGTATACCAGATACTGTTCCAGATGATCTCTCATCATACACGGATTTAATTTCCGACTCAGACGATGACAATGACGGTATTTCAGATTCAGTAGAAGTGAATTCGGGCTCTTCTCCCCTGGATGTTGATTCGGATGACGATGGATTCTGCGATGGGTCAATCGAAGTGCCTGGAGTTTGCACCTACGGCCCAGATCCTTATCCGATGAATCCTAACTTCCCAGTTGATACGGATGGCGATCGTTTAGCTGACTCTGACTTCGATGGAAATGGTCCGGCAGTAGCTGACGATGATGATGACAATGACGGATTCATCGACTCTGAAGATGCCTTCCCTCTCGATCCGTCTGACTGGCTCGATACAGACGGCGATACTGTCGGCGATCTTTCTGATACAGATGACGATAATGACGGGGTAGATGATGTAGATGAGCATATAGCAGGAACAGATTCCACTTCCGTAGACACTGACGACGATGGTATCTGCGATGGTCCCTATGCGCGTCAATCTTGTACCACGGGCCCTGACCCGTATCCAATAGACCCCTTACTCCCTATGGACACCGATGGGGATGGACTTTGGGATAATCTCCCGGACGATGCTGCAGATAATTTCGTTGAGGATTATGATGACGATGGGGATGGGCTTGATGATACTGTCGAGACTGGAACTGGATTCTACATTTCGCCCTCTGATAGGGGAACAGATCCGCTCAACCCAGATTCGGACGGCGACGGATTCTGCGATGGAAGTAATGAGGTAGCGGGCACATGCTCCAGAGGCGAGGATCCTGAGCCTTTCAACCCAAATATACCAATGGATCGAGATCAAGATCGCCTTGCAGACCAAGTCGACCCCCAATGGCCGGCCTTCTATGGAGACGAGGATGCCGATGATGATGGAGACGGGTACACAGATAGCATGGAGTACAAATGCGATTCATCTGCGCTCAATCCAAATGATGTACCAGATGACCTAGATGGCGACTTCATCTGTGATGATGAAGATCCAGATATGGATGGAGACGGGTCATTCAACTCAGAGGATAGGTTCCCAGAAGATCCCAATGACTGGAGTGATTTCGACAATGATGGGGTGGGAGACAACTCTGATTTGGACTCGGATGGGGACGGTCTTGCCAATGAATACGAACATCCTGAATGCATACTTTCCCTTGATTGCGATATGGACGGAACTCCTGATGTGTCAGATCCATTCCCAACCGATCCGACTGAATACTCGGATACAGATAACGATGGAATAGGCGATAACTCGGATCCAGATTCAGATGGTGACCAAATTTGTGACGGGAGCACAAGCTTCCCGGGAATATGTACGGGTGGGCCTGATGCATTCCCTTACGATCCAGCTGCTTACCTTGATACTGACGGCGATGGCCTTACAGATTATTTGATAGAAGGAATACCCTCTACATTAGTGATAGATCTTGATGACGATGGCGACGGGTGGGATGATCTGGAAGAGATACGTTGCAGATCAGATCCGCTTGATTCCAATGATGTGCCAAGTGATGTCGATAACAACAAAGAATGCGAGTCAGTGGGAGCTCAAGTGAGCGAGACATTCGCAGTCTTCGGTGCTTTCATTGCCCTTCTCCTCGTAGTCGGTTTATTCGCCACCCCTCTAATCCGCGACCACATTCGCAAACGAATCGAATCATCCCGCTCCGAGGATGAAGGGTGACTCTGAAAATCGGATTGATATGCATGAGCGAGGACCCCCCGCAAGATGAAGATTCAGAAAATCTTCCAAATCCATTCGCAGGATTGAGTGGCAACATAAAGGAGAGAATAGAGGAGGAAAAGAAATCTGCAGCCCAAGACGAGCAGCAGGCTGCACTGGATTTCATCAGGATATTTAGATTGAAGGAACGACTATCCGTTTTGCAAGGACCTAACGACCAGATCGAAGTCATGCTTAGCGGACCGTTGTTTTCTAGAACATTGCACAAAGATCCAATCACATCAGTGGCATTCGTGGATAGTTCTGTTTGCGCTTCAGTCGGGATGGATCAGAGAATTCATTTCTGGAATTCTACGACCGATACTGTAGTCAGAACCCTCGATCAAACCGCATACAAGGGCCGCTTGGCAGTATCTCCTGACAGATCTCTGCTTGCATGCGGGTCTCTAGATAAAACTGTCCAAATCTGGGATACTTCTGATGGACAACACCTCCGGACATTGGATCTGGGCGGATTCGGGGTGTTAAGCGTCGATATCGACCCCAGCGGATCTACGATAGCATCAGGATTGTACAATGGGAATGTCAGATTAACAGACATAGAAACACTGGAGACGATTATGGAATTCAGAGCACATGAAGCAGCTGTAACAGCATTGTCATTCTCCCCATCAGGCAATACTCTCGCCAGCGGGGGTGAAGACGGGTCAGTCAATGCCTGGAAGCTACCTACCGGGTCTCACATTGCTGGCACATCAGAGTTCGGAAAACCAATCAACTCTCTAGTAATGTTGGAAGACGACCGATCCGTTGTCGTTGCTTTTGATCACAAGCAGATACACCGGTGGAATACCCATGAACGTGAGATTACCGGGACGTACTCAGGCCATTCAGGAGAAGTCTACTCGCTGTCTATGTCGCCCAATCGAAAGCTCCTTGCCAGTGGGTCAAAAGACAATACTATCAGAATATGGGACCTGGAATCATGTACTGAGCGAAAGACCTTGAGAGGCGGACCAGGACGAATAAATGATATCAGATTCAGCAACGATGGTGAGCATTTGTTCTCAGGAAACTCTGAGGGAGAAGTCGCCTACTGGGGAGTTCAACTTGATGTGACACAAAGGGTACTTGACAGGGTCGAGCAGATGTTGGTTGACGGCGGCTTCAATGTAAGACGGACAAGAAAGCAAACAATACTGATCTCGTTAGCCTTCAGTTGAATCAGAATTTTCTCTTTATCTTCGGCATTTTTCTGCCAGATTCATTGTCAGAATCCTCCTCATATTCGTCGCTGACCGGGCCCGTGGGCAGAGATAAGTACACCGCGATCAACTCCATCAAGTACGTCGCAGCAAATATTCCCCCCCATTGCCATACTTCGGTCCATCCCAGTACTGCGTATGCAATCACGGCTGCAGCCATGGGGCGGATCCATGAGAGGGACGAACGAAGCGTGAAACCCATCTTTCTGATCGATTGGGACCTCCCTGCCATGCTCTTCCCAACAATCACTGGTTCTTGATGTTCGCACCGATATCTGACCAAACAGCACAGTATTTTTCCCAATTCTTATCTCAACGTATCTGAGTAAACCGTTCATCAGCGGCAGGTAATATATACATTGACAGACTGAAGAGATAATAATGAGCGAAGCCGATGAAAAACAAATGCTGCCAATCGCACTTTCCGGGGCAATAGGCGTCTTGGCTCTTGCTGATGCTTTCTTGATCACATCTGACTCGGATGATATGTTCAAGATAATACTCGGAATAGGGTCCCTTGCAGTCTCTGCAATTCTTTTGTTCTCCGGCGGCAACCCAATGCCATCCCTTCCTTTCGGAGGCAAAGAGGAAGAGCCTGAAGAGGAGCCGGAACCGAAGTTCTGAGGTGAATTAAGATGTGGGAACATAGAAGCATATCAAATACAGAAATGCGAAAATCGAAGACAATCGCTCCATCTGAGACATATGTCCGTCTCATGGATGCAATTCAAGATAGCATAAAAGAAGCTGAGAGTAAAGAACTTGACTATGAGAGATTCTTGAAGCACATACCAATGGAGGGCCCATGGGCTCGTCTGGATGGTAATGACGAGGCTAAAGATAATCCAATCGAGAGATACGTGGGACCAGGGAAAGCCCGACTTATGAATACAAATTTATTCTTGGGCTCATCCTGGATCGACACTCAGAGATTCAAATTCGAGCGTCGCATTGACACCCCTGCAGATTTCATCCGTCAGAAGACCGTCGTAAATGCAAATATGTGGACTCCCAAACAAGTTTCCACGACTCAGACCCTGTTTTTCTGTTCAACTGGGGACGAAGATAGGCTAGGCGGTTCAATCTTGTCCAGTAACGGTAAGCCAAAGAATAACATCTCAGATCAACACCCCTTCCTGGGTAAAGGAGACTCGGCTTACGCCGAGTGGGAACCAATTCTCTGGGGGCTTGGACACAGGGGCGTAGTGCCCGGATCCGACCCTCAAGACAAGGTATACTACCCCTCTCTGATGCATCGCGGAGTCACATTCAACAACAGGCTCGGTTGGACCAGATACTCCCCTGCAGGATTCGGGAAAGACGCTAGCGGCTACATGATGACTAGGCCGTACTCCTGGATATGGCCTGCTGTAGATGGCAATAGAGAAAACGCTACTGCATTCAATCTGCTAGTCAACATGCCGGACAGAAGAGCATCATTCGGAGAGGATGGCATCACAGATGTCTACATCACCACCGGGAAAACTTCACTTTACACGATGATGGGTATGATGCGTTCCGCCACCGTACGTCAGATGTTTGGTGGCGGGTCCGAACTTGTTCCTCTCGAGTTCCATCTCGTTGAACCAGGTATTGACGAATGGATACGTGGAGCTAGTGATGAAGATAAGTATGCTAGGCTGTTTGAAGTCACGGCTGCCCTGGGTTACTACCTAACGAGCAACGAGACGGGGACCCTTGGCGGGGGCGGTAAGCGCCGACGACTCGTCGTCTATCCTGATGATCAGGGGAACCTCTTGACCTGTGTCAACGCAAGCCAGGTCGCTGATCATGCATTGAAGACTAATTTCACTGCGTCTCTCTTCACCAAACTCGACCAAGCTGACTTCATGAATAGAGTCTCAAGAAGATTCACAGCATATGCGGATCTAGTTGCTCGAAGTGAGAGCAGCAGAGGAGCGAAATGGATAAGCTCAGCATCGGTCAACGGCGAGAATGTACAGGGTCCTAACGTACATACCATCCTTGCAGTGCGCGGTTATGACATTATGACTATGAGCGAATATATGGATACTTTCAACGATGTATCGGCTGCTCCTGAGCGCATCATTCGACGATGCATACAGTCCATAGGCACAAACGCCCTAAAGACGCTCTACAGGCTAGACGACTTAGGAGAGGTACCAGGACAGTCCCCCTTCAAGCATATCTTCGCCCCCGAGGATGGGAAGCCATTCGTTTACTTCACCGATCTAAGGTTCCTTGTACCCAATTCAATAGACCAGATGAGAACTCTGGTCGGCAGTAAGGGCGCGGATAGAGGCAGGATGCGAGATGCCTTCGCCGAGATGACAGGAGCCGACCCTCTCACTGCGTTATCGGTCTCGGATATCTGCCTTCCATTCTTAGCCGACATGGGCGAGGATACTTGGCAGACAGGTACCGGTTTGAACACAGATGAGATTATTGTGGAAGTCACCATGGCCGTTGACCCTGCCAGAGTTTGGAAGTCAATGCTCGAGCCAACATTGGACGAGGTATTTGACATGCCCAAGGGCGGCAAGGGAACAGCGGCAAATATCTGGGGCGATGTATTCATCCAGAACGAGGCTCTGCATGACAGGATGCGAAAAGATGGACAGGGAGAATTCCTCAAGATACTACAACTCGCATATAATTGGTCAAATGACCATTCAAGGAAAAGGCACAAAGATGCATTTTAACGATCAAGAAGCCAAGAAACCTATGGCTGAATCGCCACACGCATAGGCCATGGATGCCCTACAAGTCCTCATTGCTGCATCTACCGGATTGGGCCTAGCCGCAGCCTCCGGGTTCAGGGTATTCCTACCCCCATTTCTGATGGCCGTTTGGGTGAGGTTCGGTTTCCTGGACGTAAACATAGAAGGTACCGAATTCGAGGTCTTCTCATCAGACCTGTCGATCCTGCTTCTTGGTGTGGCATCCTTATCCGAGATACTGGCTTACAAGATTCCATGGATGGACAACATGCTCGACTCACTCGCGACGCCTATGGCGGGTCTCGCAGGGGTATCTGTGGTTGCCGTATCCTTGGAGGGAGCAGATCCATCTGTTCAATGGGCTCTTGCAATTATTGCAGGAGGCGGTACATCTCTATCAATTCAGTCCGCAACTGTAGCTGGAAGAGGCCTATCATCGATGTTTACGCTGGGTCTGGCGAACCCATTTTTCTCTCTCATCGAGGACATCGCCTCTATCTTGCTGATTTTCATTGCCTTATTGGCGCCATTGGTGGCTCTATGCGCATCGACGATACTCATATTCGCAATATTACGGAGGAAGATGCAGGAACCTGCCGATCATCCTCATCAATAAAACGAGGCTGTCAATCGACATAACTGGCGAGAAAAGACTCTTGTGTAATTCTGAAGACTGTTTGGATAGGGGGGCATGACATGCAAATACTGCCTGTATTGCCGCCAGAAACGGTCAGAGATTACTTGGTAGTAGTTCTAGCCATTGCATTCATCATCAGAATTTCCATGATAATCGGTCCACTTCGACGACTAGCAACATCAATCGATGATGACATGGAGCAAAGGAGCACCGTCTCAAATCTGATGAATGTGAGCGAGATATTCCTGAAGCCTTCTATTCAGAAACTTGGCAGATCTTTCATTATCAGTGAAGTATTCATCCTCTTCGCACCTATGTTGATCGCCCTCCCTGTGATGACCTTGGTGGGAGCGAGAGAGATACACGCATCCGAACTGTCTCCGATATCTTATCCTCTTTTTGCCGGATTCCTTGTCGTGTGGTTGGCTCGAGATATACGCAGGTCATCCAGACTCAGAGCATTCTTGGAGGTGACACACATCCGATTAGAGGGCATGTGGGTATTCGCCGAGGAGGAGTTCAAATCGTGGAATTTGAATCAAGACTTCAGAAGATCATGGTTTCTCAATGAGTTGCAGCAGGCCGATCTAAATGAGACATCTGAAGAGGAGAGTGGGATATTCTCGGGTTTCGCGGGACTGCTGTCAAAAAATCCGATTGCAGTTGCTGTTGTAAAGCAAATAAAGCGCGGACTCGACTCCAACATCCTCGCGCCTTTCTCCAATCAGATACATGCTACTGTGATGAGTGTAATCCGAATGAGAATGAATCAGATAGTCGGAGAGCAGCTAGAAGATTTTCGTCAGAAATCCCCGATGAGGAGAGCCAATCTTCTATTCGAGGCCCTGCTTCCAACTATATTCATAGCAGCACTTTTGATGCTACACGCAGGTGGAATCTGACGAAACATTATCCGTATTCCCCTGCGAATACGCGTCATGAATGCCACTAAGATTGCCTCATTCTGCCTATGCCTGTCTATGCTTGCGACCGCTTTCTCCGGGTGCCTAAGCTCAGATGAAACAGAACCTGACTCCGATCCAGAGCTCGATGACTGGAATGTTTTCTACGTCCAATCTGAATCTGAATTACCGACATGCGGATCAGATCAAGATGGAAGGCTGTACTACGTCGCAGGAGACTCGTCCTTCCAAACATGTTCAGACAACACTTGGACCACTGTCGATTTAACGGGGCCCCAGGGAGCCACAGGAGCACAGGGCCCA
>DATW01000083.1:0-3409 GCA_002504845.1 Euryarchaeota archaeon UBA250
TGACCTATCATTAGCCATGCGTGTCCATTTGAGGCGAGATCGCCCTGCACCCTATTTCGAAGTTCATTGACGACTCTGGCTGGCTCCTTCTCGAGAAGATTTTCTAATTCTGCATGGCCTTCAAAGAACTCCATAGGGATAGTCCAAGGGGCCTACTATTTTGAAGGATGTCTTCTCCTGCGCAACTACAATATTGACGATAGTGTTCGCATCAACATGGGTGTATTGGTAATAACCGGTGGCTATGGCCTGGACGGGTCTACAGGCATTGTTGCTCAAGCTATAGTGACAAGAACAAAATCAAAAGGGGTGGATTGCGACGTCTTTCGCAACGATATCACATCTCTACCCTTGGTAGGTTCCCCAGGATGCTGGGATTCAGAATCGGTATCTGAATATCGCAGTAAGGCTGAAGCTTCGGAAGGCTTCATACTCATAACGCCCGAATATCATGGAACTATGAGCAGCACAATGAAATTACAACTGGATTGGTTGGGTAAAGACCAAGTCGGAGGGAAGCCATTCGCGCTTGTCAGCATGCTTGGTGGAGTTTCAAACACGTCCTCGCTTAATCACATGCGTCATGTTGTGAGATGGCTTGGGGGATGGTGTACGCCCGAGCAAGTCGCCATCCCGGGCGGTAGATCTCACCTTTCGGACAACGATCTAGTGGACGAGGGCCTTTCAGAACGCCTCGATAGTGTCTTAGACTCACTAATACACGCAATGGAGAAACTCGGAAACTAGTCTTTCGGGGGCGGATTCTCAGCTCTGAGCCTGTCTTCTTTCTTCTGTCGAGCCATACTTGAGAAGTAGGCGATCATAGGTACGACAATCATCATGGTGAAACATCCGATCAAAGAGGCTAGCCCATAGAGCGTTTCAGTGATCGGATCTAGCTTAAACTCCTCAACGCTAACGAGCTCATGAGTTACTACATGTATCTCAGGGGTATCACTAAGATTGACGATTTCCCCGGATTTCCTTACCTCCACTGACCATGTGGTAATCCCCTCTGCTTCCGATATTCGATCTGTTGCCTTCTCAAATGCACCATCATAATCGTCAGCCTCGATATAGCCCACTCCACCTAGAGGAAGCTCGATTGCAACAATCGATTTGAATTCGACCATTCCATTAGTCTCGAGTGATTCGTGCGAGAAAGCTAGATCACAAGACTCAACAATTAACTCGAAATCCTCATCGATATCTTTGCAGGTGAACATCCGGCCAGCATTGTCTGCACCTAATGACTCACTCGTGTAGAATGGGGTAGAACTTGAAGACACGGTCATTTCCGATCCTTCTGGAAGATTCTCCATCGAGACGTTCAACCATGAAATTGCAGATGTCGTAGTGACGTACCACTTTCCGTCACCGTCCAGCTCGACAGTCGCAAGAACTACTTCCTCATTCGTTGTTTCAAATCGATAATATTCGCTGTCTAGCGTGTTTGAGTAGACTGCATAACTGAGTAAAAGAATAAGCGTCATACCTAGGCCAATCATGGTCCTCAGCATGTTCGGATTCCTCGAGAGGGATTTCTTCATCGACACTCACTGGTCGCAACCAGTTTTGAAACCTCGTTAAGGATTAGGCATCCGCTGCGCTGTCTGACGATTATGGAATGTCATCACGGTTATATACGGACGGAAGGTCGGCGGCTTGCCCGGTGTAGACATGACCACTGTACATGACATCCCTGCCGATCTAATGATCGAGGCTCTTTCGGGCCGACTTGTGGATGATAAGACGGTGGAAGCGCCCGAGTGGAGCCGCTTCGTTAAGACCGGAATACACAGGGAAAGAATACCCGTTCAAGAAAACTGGTGGAGCATAAGGAGCGCCGCAGTACTTCGTAAAGTGGCAATGAAGGGGCCGATAGGAGTCAATAGGCTCGCTCAGGAATTCGGAGGCCCAAGGGATCGCGGCGTTAAGCCAAACTCTGCAGCAGCAGGCTCCAGAAAAATCATCAGAACGATACTTCAACAGTTGGAGAAGGGGGGTCTTATCGAGCCCAGAACCACTCCCGGCGGCAACGTTAACCTGGGCAAAGTAATTTCATCTAAAGGACAATCGTATGTTGATTCCGTAGCTCATGAAGCAAGAGGGGCGGCTGAGGCTAGATATCCGGAGCTCTCTAGATACTGAGGTGAACATATGGCAAGACACAAGCCCTATGCTAAGAAAAAGCGCCTGATCAAGGTAACGAATCAGAATCGGCGTGTTCCTGTATGGGTCATGATGAGAACTGCCAGGAAGGTAACTACTCACCCCAAGCGTCACATGTGGCGTAGATCGAAACTCCAGAGGTGAATGCTATGTCCGAAGTTAGAGAAATGGTGATTCCCCTCAGGGCGGCTTGGAAGGTCCCAAGGAGCCGTAGAGCCAATCGCGCAATGGCAGAGATAAGAAAGCACGTACATCGACACATGAAGGTCTCCGATGATGAGAAGATCTGGATAGACGAAGATGTGAACCATGCGATTTGGGCCCGAGGAATGCAAAAACCCCCAAGGAAGATACGCGTCGTTTGCACCAGGGAAGAAGGATTCCCAATTGAAGTGAAGCTAATGGAGGATTGAAATGGGCAATATTAGACCGTCATTCATCAAGATAAGGGCTCTAAGGCTCATTGAGAGGTATCCTGATCAATTCACAGCAGATTTTGACGAGAACAAGGGTCTTGTAGAGCGATTTACAGATGTCGACAATAAGAAGATGCGGAACTGGATAGCAGGCTATATCACAAGGTACAAGCAGCGCAAGGTTGACTGATGTAACACGCATCCTTCATGCCATATGGTTGCGAGCATAGGTCATGGGCAGTCGTAGTACTGAATCCACTCCGGCGTGGGCAAATCGACTTTGCATCATTCTTGTTAGGCCATTTCACGAAGGGAACATAGGTGCAGTTGCTCGATGTATGATGAATTTCGGAATCACTGACCTCCGAATAGTTGGCAGAAATGAAGAATTGACTGAGGTTGCAAGGAAGAGGGCGAAACATGCAAATTCAATATTGGAGAAGATTTCCTTTCACGATGGTTTGAAATCTTCAATTTCAGATCTTTCCCTTGTTATAGGGACCTCAGGGAAGAGAGAACTCGGGGATAAGACACAGCATAGGCACTTCCTTCTACCGGACGAAATACCAAGTAGAGTTGATGGTTATGCTGGAAAGATAGGTATAGTATTCGGACCGGAGGGTAAAGGGCTGTTGAATGATGAATTGAGGGAATGCGAAATTTTAGTGACGATACCCACCTGGGAGGGTTATCCGATAATGAATCTCAGTCATGCAGTTGCCGTAATATGCTATTCATGGTTCATAAATTCAGAGTCGAATAGTGATTATGAAGGCTCGAGATTTTTATCACCAGGTCTCAGAAAAAGATTCAGAGAAGAG
>DATW01000083.1:3750-3936 GCA_002504845.1 Euryarchaeota archaeon UBA250
GGTAGACTTTCGCAGATTGTCCCCACCCAGGACCATAGGAGGAAGAGCATAGAGGATACGCTAATACGAGTCGTAATGCGAGGCCTGCCGAAAGAAGAGGAGATATCCAGAATACTTTCAGTCATCACATCTGCTGCTGATGCTTTCGAGGAAGTGAGGTTGGATGAATCTGAGTAATTTCACAAT
>DATW01000063.1 GCA_002504845.1 Euryarchaeota archaeon UBA250
TGTCTAAAGCAGAGGCAGAGGGGATCTTAGTCCGTGCCGGCAAGGATGTTTGGAAATTGATCGAGCCCTAGGTTAGGTTCATGTCCTCCATGGTGCTGGGCGGGTTACTCACGGGCCTGTGGGTTAGTCTGGTCTATGCTAGATGCTTTGGGAGCATTTGACCCTGGTTCGAATCCAGGCAGGCCCACCACCATTCCGCACACGCGAGTTTCATAGGTACAACCTACACGCCGGCGATGCATGGCTGGTGGTGGGGGCGCTAGTGGGAACTGGTTTACACAGGGTTTCAGCCTGGGCATACTCATTGCATGGTTCAAAGATGCGTCGATTATCGACTCAACCATAGTCTCGAATGCTGAGACTTCTGACATGATGGTGTACGGAGCAGTATTTTCTCTTGCTTTCGGTTATGTCGGGCGCTTCTTGAAAATAGTGATAGATTATCTCGAGTCAATCGAATATGAGTCGGATTAATCCTTGCTTGCCAGTATCGTTATCGCATCCCTGTCGAAAACAGATATGGCTCGTGAAATTGCGTCCTCGAGATCAAACCACCGAGCCTCCTCGATTTCATCATCTTTGGGAACTATCTCATCTTCATCGCCTTCGTAATTCGCCTTGTACGTGAATGAAATCCAATCAATTCCCTCATCATTGAATATGGCCTCTCTGATGACGCTGTCCTCTTTCTCTAATGTGGCATCCCCGCACTCTCCATTGTGGTCGGCAATTTCGATATCTATTCCAAGCTCTTCTCGAGCCTCCCTGACAGCCCCGTCCCGAGGATGCTCCCCATAATCCACAAATCCGCCCGGAAGTGTCCAGTGTCCAGTGAAGAACCCTCTCGTGACCTTTGCCATCAAGACCTGTCCCTTGGCATTAATCAGAACTACCTTGCTGACGACTCTGTGAAGCGTCCTGTAGACAGACTCTCGTGCAACAGGGTCAACCGCATCATCAGATATCACGGAGTCTTTCCAAGCCCATTCTGATGGCCAGGGTATGTTTGGAGTAGCTACTTCTATGCTTATTCTCCTATCACCGAGTGAAAAGCAATTCACTCTTCTTGGAGACCATTCTATCCCCATGCTACGAGCTTCTTCAGGGGTTGGAAGACGTAACATTTCTTCCGCAGAGAAACCTCTCCTCCCCTGTACAGGCAAACATGGCCCCTCTCCATTCAGGTTCACAAGGAGCAATCTGCCATCATGCTCGAGATGGGCATACCTCTCGAGCACCTGGTAATCACGCCCCATAATTGAGTACATCAGTGAGCTGAGTTTTGTAAAATGTGCCAGATGCTTGTAGGCTTTCAAGTTCTGAATCCTCGAGATCAAGCTCCACAATACGTTCTACTCCGTTCTTACCAAGTACAACAGGAACACCGATGTAAACGTCCTCCATTCCATATTCCCCCTTCAGATATGCTGAGCAGGGAAGAAGTCGCTTTCGATCTTCTAGAACGGCTTCTGCCATAATGGCCGCCGCGCTTCCAGGCGCATAGAATGCAGAGCCGCGCTCAAGTAATTTCACTATCTCGCCCCCTCCCCCAGCAGTCCTCTCTCCGATAGCACGAATTGTATCATCGTCGAGTAGTTGGGTAATTGGTATTCCAGATACCGTGGTATACCTTGGAAGAGGAACCATGGTGTCGCCATGTCCGCCGAGAACCATTGCCTGAACATCTTCATTCGAGACGCCTACTGCTTCCGCTATGAAATGGGTCATTCTTGCAGAATCAAGTATTCCCGCTTGCCCAACTACTCGTTCAGCGGGAAATCCTGTAGTCTTCCACATGTGGTATGTCATCAGATCGAGGGGATTGGTGACTACGATCACGATTGAATCGGGAGCATACTCCCTAATCCCCTTCCCTACTTCTGAGATTATCCCCGCATTCTTGGAAATCAAGTCTTCACGAGTCATCCCCGGCTGTCGAGGGAATCCCGAGGTCACGACTACCACATCTGCCCCTGCTATGTCTTCGTAAGATGAAGTTCCGGAAATCACACCATCGTAGTTGAGGATCTGTCCTGCTTGACTCATGTCGAGCGCCTTGCCCTTTGCAAAGCCCTCGAAGATATCTAGCATCACGATGTTTCCGAGTTTGCGTTCAGCCAAGGCAAATGCGCACGTAGCACCAACATTCCCTGCTCCAATCACTGCTATGGTCCGTCGTCCAGCGGGCATGTTCCTACCGATGAAGCAAGGGGTACTTGGGCTTTGGCGAGGTAGCAACTCGACGATCCTCTCTCCGACGTGTTCAAGAGTCGCCTTCGGAACCGAGCATCATCCAAAGGGAGCGGACTCCTGGAGTTGTCGATAATGCGTATTGGAGTCATCACCGAATCAGAAGGCGAATCTAGAGTCGCCATTGTCCCTTCGTCGATAAGAAAACTCGTGAAGTTCGGATACGAAGTCGCTATTCAGGAAGGTGCTGGAAAACTCTCTAATTACTCGGACCAAGACTATTCAGATGCCGGCGCAAAAGTGGTCGATAGGAAAGAAGCCCTGAAGTCACCTTTCCTCATATGCGTCAGATTTCCCGAGGGGGTCGATTTCTTCGAAGGACAGATCATCGCCTGTATCGCCGATCCATTCAGGCATCCTGAGAGGATCAAATTTTGTAACTCAAGAAAAGCGACTCTCTTGAGCATGGATATGATTCCTAGGAGACTTTCAAGAGCGCAATCCATGGACGTCAACTCTAGTCAAGATAATCTTGCAGGGTACAAAGCCGTCCTGTTGGGAGCATCGATGGTGCCCAAGGGAATTCCTATGATGACCACTTCTGCAGGGACTATCCGTCCTGCTAAGGTGGTGATTATGGGTTCGGGAGTCGCAGGACTGCAAGCAATAGCAACGGCAAAGCGACTTGGAGCAGTTGTATACGCCTCCGATGTTCGAAAATCTGCTGCCGAGCAGATCGAATCAGTTGGGGGGAGATTCATCGAAGTTGAGGGCATGGATGACTTCGAGGACGAATCAGGATATGCAAAACCACTCACTCCCGAGTTTATCCAAAAAGTAAACGACACAGTTTGTGATGTCGCCTCAGATGCTGATCTTGTGGTTACTACTGCTAGGATTTTCGGTCGACCTGCACCCATAACCGTCCCCTCATCAGCCGTTTCTTCATTCAAATCTGGCTGTGTCATAGT
>DATW01000072.1:0-2359 GCA_002504845.1 Euryarchaeota archaeon UBA250
GAGATCCTCGTCGGGGACGGCCTCTGCTAATGGGAGATCCTCGTCTGGAGCGTTCTCTGCTGGGGGCGATTCTTCACCCTCATCGGTAGTATTTTGAAAAACCTCTTTCTTCACATGCGATTCAACATTCGATGGTAGGACGGTCTTTGCCTCATCTGGCATATCTTCGAATTGCGTGGCGAAACTGGGAGCCGTGGATAACTCGACTTCATGCTCATCATCATATTGTGAAACTTCAATGGTCACGTCATCCATTGTGAATGTGGACTGGCTCCAGTCAACAGTGGGCCCCTCGCTCACTTCTTCTTCGGCTTCATCCATCAGTGCTGTAAAAAGGTCGCTTGCTTGTCCCTGCACATTTTGGTCAATCTGCTGATTTCCAGCACGCCCTAATTGGTAACCACACCGTTTACACGTCATTTCTTCGGCGTTGTTTGTCTGTTCACAAAGTGGACACTCGACCAGGTTCTTTGAACGCTTACCCCACCCGAAAAACATGTTCAGCGGACCGAACCTGCATTGTTACGGGTTTAACCTCTGTTCATCCTCGTTACGTTTTGTCGAGATCTGATACAAACCAAACCTTCAGACATCTGAACCATGTCACGTGGCACGTGACACAAGACCACTCGAGCCCCATTTCAATACACAGCGGGGGATTCAACCTCGCTCGCGAGGTTGTAGCCAAGCAGGAAAACTCAGCCTGGCCCATGCCCGAGGGAGTCATATTAGCAAGTGCATCAAGACGATCCGCCGCCCTAATTATCGACATGACCCTCTTATCTGCGATACTTATCGTAATCACAAGAGGAAGAATTGTGAATATTTGGAATCCTGACTTGCTGTTCAGTCTAAGTTTTCACTATTGGATTGCGATGGTCATAATCCTGACAGCCTCTACATGGTTATATTTTCGTTTGACTGGTGTGGTGTTTTCAAGATCACTCGGTCAAAGGATGTTCGCCCTCGCAATAGTGGCTGAAGATGGATCTGAAATGACAAGCGCCATGTGGGACAAAAGAAGTAGGGGGAAACTCATGTTCTTGATACCGTTGTTCAACATATACCATGCGGCCTATGAGATACAGAGAATCAGACAGAGACACACCCATCAGTCAAATTTGGATCGGAACATCGGATCAATAGTCGTAATATCAAACTCGCTTCCTCCAGCCCTCAGACGTCATTTGAGGTGAATGCGTTGCAAAATCAGATTGACTGGATCCTCTCTGGGGGTTTGTGTGTTTATCCTACAACCACCCAACCCGCTCTCGGCTGCCTACCCTCGCCTGAAAACCTCAACTCACTATTCAGCATCAAAAAAAGAAGTCACGATAAACCGGTTTCAATCGGGGCTGTTAGTTTAGAGCAGGCATCAGATTACGTCATGATTCCAACCAATCTCGAATCATTCCTATCACATTTCGAAAGAGGTGCTATCACCGTCATTCTGCCTGCGAAAAAAGAATTGGACTCGAGACTCGGCACTCAAGGGGTTGCAGTCAGAATACTTGACCATCCAATGGCCCGAGAATTAGTGAGACAAACAGGGCCGTTATCAGCCACTAGTGCAAATATGTCTGGAACAGACCCGCTTACATCGTGCTCCGATGCTGCTTTAGAATTGGGGGGCCGCGATGCTGGAATCGATTGGATTGATGCCATCTGTCCGGGCGGTCTTCCCAGTACTTTGATATCATGGCCCCTACAGATTGGGCTGAATGCGTCTCGCGCGCCCAAGATTCTGAGAGAAGGAATAATCCCAATTAGAGAGGTAATGAGTGCATGGAAGAATCCGATTTGAAATTCTGGAAAGACGCTGGACACGTGGCACGAAGAACCGTAGAGGGAATCAAAGGAGAAATTGTAGCTGGGAAATCGTGGGACGATTTAATTGATTCAGCAGAGAGATTCATTCGTCGACATGGCGGTACACCCGCATTTCCAGTCACTATTTCAGTGAATGATATCGCAGCCCACTACACCACCAATTCCATGCTCTCTAAACCCGAAGGCTTTGAGGGTGAAATGACCTTTGAGAAAGGCGATTTAGTAAAATTGGATGTGGGCGTCCACATCAAAGGCGCACTTGCGGACAACGCGCTAACCGTTGAAGTCGGCGGCGGCGGTAAGCACACAGACCAGATCCGCGCTGCGCGCGAGGCAAGAGACGCCTCTATCGAAGCGATGGTACCAGGAGGCACATGGGCACAAGTAGGCGCAGCAGCTGAACAGGTCCACACAGATGCGGGTTTCCAACCGATCACAAATCTCTGCGGTCACCAGCTAGAGCGCTGGAATTTGCACGCCGGGGTCTCCGTTCCTTCTTTCGATTGCGGGGAATCAAACCAGTCTTTCA
>DATW01000072.1:2694-11450 GCA_002504845.1 Euryarchaeota archaeon UBA250
CCAGAGGTTGATGCATTCTATGCCATTGAACCGTTCAACACCACTGGAAAAAGCGGTAAAATCGAAGACATACCTCCTGCCACCTCATCCAACATCCATCGAGTCACGGGCAACATAACCGTCCGTCGTGCAGTAGCAAAGAAGAAACTGAAGCCGCTTGGAGCCACAATGGCCAGATATATCGAAGAGAGGTATTCCACTCTCCCCTTCGCAGAGAGATGGGCTTACTCCCTCCTCGAGAAGCCATTTCCAGGAGAAGAGCAAGAATCCATCAGAAGAAAGTGGAATGCGTTGATTAAGAAACTCACAAGCATCAGATTTTTGGAATCTTACTCAGCACTAAGGTGTGCAGATAGGGGCTCAGTGGCACAGTTCGAACATACAGTATGGATGACTGAAGGCGGCCCAGAAGTACTCACAGTTGAATGAGGATATGTTTAACTCACCGTTGTGGTCATTCACAAGGGTTATCAAGGCTTGAACTTCTTCGTCAAATCGTACAGGGAACTGAGGTTCTCGCTGAGTGCATCCCATCCCCTCGCTTGTGTCTCTGCCCTGTACACTTCAATAATCGGCGGCGGGAGCCTCGACAGCACCTTTCAAAGTCACACCGATTACTGCTATCAGGATCAGAAACATCCCAATCGTTTGTTGTGTCGAGGGGTCCTCCCCAAGCAGCAATATCCCCCAGACGATCGTCAGAACCGGCTGAAGCAGAATCGCGAATGATGTATGTGCCGCCGGAAGACGAGGAAGTGCGTAGGTGATAGCAACCCAGCCAACACATTGGCACATTACCGCTAGAAGAAGCAGCCAAGCATGGGCTGGAAAGGTTGGCTGAAATGCAATCGGCTCTATATTTAACGAATTAAGAGGCAGTAAGCCCAAGATCAGAAGACCGAACGCCCCTCCTGCAGTTGCTTCAAATTGAAGCTTTGTAGCAGGAGCCAGGGATTTGTTTGCGTATCTGTAAATAATCAGAAAGGCCGAATAGAAAAACGCGGTGAAAACGCCCGCTATAACCCCCATTTTCGGCCTTTCTCCATATGGGGAATCATCCCATACGCCTGAGATGAATAAGAGCCCTAGTACCACTATTGGAAGAGCAATCACAATCGCCTTATTGGGGCGCTCTCCTAACAACCACCAACTCAACAATGTGACAATTATCACCTGTGAGTTTCCTATGAGGGTCGCAATTCCAGTACCAACCCAGTCAATTGCACTGTGGTATGAAATGAAATCAAACGCCAATACGATTCCTGCACCAAACGCCATCCATTTCCCTCGCCCCTTTCTTTCATCGGTCCCGCCCCACATGTGTGACATGAACCACAGGACAGGTATAGCATACAGCATTCTGAAGAACGCACCAGTCAGCGGACCTTCTCCTGAGATGGTGTATAGCATCGGTGCGAACGAAATTGCAGTCGCACCGGCCAGTGCGATTACCATCAAACTCCTGACTGAATAACCGTCCGTCATCATCGTTTATTTTGGATCGATGTTTGAAATCCTTCTCCCTATCTTCTCGGTCGATAGTGCAATTCAAACACGCTGAGCCTTGAACACCAATGCTGCCAGACCCCCGCCCACCAGTTGCGGGATGAAGTGTATCCACGAGTCTTCGACGCTAAGTACGCCTGAAGCAATCATCGACACCGTCACTGCTGGGTTGAACGAGCCACCTGAGATTGATCCAACCGAAAGAGCTCCTGCGAGTACAACCAAAGCGATTGCAGCGCCATAGAATCCATTGCCCTCGGTCGTCTCCGATGTTGCCACATTCAATATCACGTATGCAAGTGCGAATGTAAACAGCAATTCCGCTGCAAACGCAGGTCCTGTTTCGAGAACAAGCTGTTCGACATTGCCCCCAGGGACAAGCACATTCGCTGCAATAAGGGCGCCTGCTGCACCAGCAGCCAATTGAGTTGCGATATATGGCGCCAGATCAGACTTTTCGCACGCTCCTCTGAGATATATTGAGAGCGTCACAGCAGGATTGTAGTGAGCCCCCGAGATGTGCCCGCCTGCATATATCATTACCATAAGGGTGGACGCTATTGCAAATGGAGCAAGCGTTCCGGCAGTGCCCAGCAAGGCTGCAGTACAGACAGTAAGGGAGAGGAACAGCGTTCCGATGAACTCTGTTGTTAGTTTGGCACGTGTACTGAAATCACTCATCAGCCATCGCATTGGAAGCTAGTGCTTGAAGTTCTCCGCTTTCAAAGAGCTCAAGAGCTATGTCTGATCCTCCAATCAACTTACCACCGATGAAAAGCTGAGGCATCGTTGGGAAACCAGACCAGTCCCTGAGAGCATTTCTTGCTCGTGGATCTGAAAGCACATTCACAGTAGCAAAAGGCACGCCGAGCTTTGATACGACTGAAGCAGCCCTGTTGCTAAACCCGCATTGAGGCGCTTCGGCAGTCCCCTTCATGAAGAGTACGATCTTGTTGTTATCCACTATTTCTTGCAATTCTTCTGATGTCCAATTAAAACCGGTCATGAACGACCCTCCCTTGGTCGGCGTATATGCACTCCTAGAAATTGTTTCTCTCCCTCGCCGTGAGGATCGAAAACCGTGTTGCCCGAGGCCTCTGCCTGCTTCTTGGTCATGCACTTCAAATCTAGCGCATGCACGCTTCCATTCTTGATGTAAGGCATGAAATGTGATAGGATCGGTTGCTGCCTCTCGAGAGGCAACAAGCCATCGAAAGAGTCAGAGATAACTCTGACATGGAAATGATCTCCAGTACCATGTAGGTCGCTTACCTGAACCTCAGAGTCAGGGACGATCTTTCGGACCTCCTCTTCAATCCATTCATCACTGGGCATATACCGCTTTCAGGCCAGTTAGATTTGAACTATTGTAACGAAAATAGATTATTTTGAACGTATTTCAGAAATATTCTCCGCAATCGAGGCCTTGTCATTTATCAAGCCACTACCGATGACTGCAACATCCACTCCCCATGAGGCTACCATCGATGCGTTGTGTGCCTTGATGCCCCCGTCAATCATCAACTTCGTTTTTCTCCCTCCATCAGAGATTTGTTCATCTATCGCCGCTCTAAAAACACGTACCTTCCCTTCGACTTCCGGCATGAATGACTGCCCCCCCTTGCCTGGCACGACTGACATCACCAATACAAGATCCAACTCAGAAAGGTAGGGCAATATTGCATCGGGTTCTGTATCTGGATTCAGAACAAGCCCAACCATCGTGCCTGATCCTCTTATTTCCGAGATAAGGGCCGCAGGGTCGTTGATTGCCTCTATATGAGCAATAATCAGATCCACCCCTGCATCGGCATACTGCTTCCATGTCCTCTCAGCATTCGTGATCATGAGATGACAATCGACGAAAATGTCCGGCCCTACCCTTTCTCTTACGGATCGCACAACTGCAGGCCCGAATGTAATGGTCTCATTTACCACCCAATTCCCATCCATCACATCAAGATGAATCCAATCTATTCCCGCATCGATGGATTCTTCAAGGACCTCGCCGAGACGTGTGAAATCAGCAGTCAAGATACTCGGCGCGATCTGCATGTCCACATGCCCCTCTGAACAAACAGGTTCTCAACACTTGGGGGGGTCCAGATTACGAAATACCCATATGGTCTACAGCAAGGATTCATACATAAGACAGTCAATATCTCGGTCAATGGGCCAAGTCTTAGAAGCGTCAGACTCGAATTTTCAATCCGTGATTTCAGAATCAGAATGGGTATTAGTGGACTTCTGGGCGCCTTGGTGCGGACCATGTAAGATGATTTCACCAGTCCTCCATTCCATCGCCGATGAGAGAGACATCACGATTGCGAAGGTCAACACGGACACTAATCCACTGACCCCTGGTCAGTATGGTGTGAGGGGAATTCCGTTCCTCGTTCTTTTCCACAACGGACAACCCGTCGATCAACACACAGGGGCCGCTCCCAAGCCTTACTTTGACGATTGGTTGAATCGGCATATGGCGTAAATATCGAAAAAACCGACTCTACGTCAGTCTTGTTTCTCCGTATGCATCTGTAAGCGACTTCTCAATGCTTCATGGAGCCACATACCATCTTCAAGTTCAATCATCAGACCTCTAGAAATCAAAGATTTCGGAGGCTGGCCCACATACCCGACTGATTCAGACAATTCTTTCCAAGGCATGGGCCTTTCCGCTCTGGCAAGAGTCAGAAGAATGGACCGATCTTCATCTGGAAGAACATCCACTATTTCTGAATCTAGAAATCGAATCCAATCACGATGGTTAATCTCACCGTACATTTCCAAGAGCTCGATCGCCAGAGGATGTCCTCCTGTACGCTCATGCAGGGCCTCTGCTGATATCTTGTCCGAGAGGCCCATACTTTCCACCCACATCTCAAGCTCATTTCGACTCAGACCTCCTAGGGCGATTTCGGCGACCCTACCCCTTGTCATGACATCCCGTCTGTCATAGAAATCTGGAGACGATCTAGATATGACAATCATTCTCGAATGAGAGGCCTCTATAACCTGCATTAATACACCTAGGAGGCGAACCCCATCCTTGTCGAGATTGTGCACATCATCGAGAATTAGGAACAGCTTCGATTTACTACCTATGGATCCATCTTCATCAATCAACGTAGCAGTCAATCTCCTCCTCAGAAGATCGTGATCAAGAGGATTCCCTGGCGGAGGCAGAATGGAAATCAAATCATATGAGTCATCAATTTCATTCTTGTGCCCCAACCCAAGTCTGTGAAATATGCTCGTAGTTAGGCCAATTGCGGTATCCCATGGCTGACATGGATAGTACATGACGAGCATATCCTCAATTCCAGAATTACGCGTCCTGAACCAGTCAGATACCAGAGTAGTCTTTCCGCAACCAGCGACCCCAGTTACCGTACAAATGCCCTCAGTACCTGAAAACCACACATCCAGAGATTTTTTTTCTTCATCCCTACCATGTATGTCCCTTGTCCTCGGGGGCTCAGTGTGGTAGGTAGAATGGGCTCCAGCCATCATCCTTATCGAACCCGGCTCGGTTGTTTTGTTTCGTATTGGCCCGAAACGAATATCTCCATAACTGAGAGCGCCTTCATGTTGAGCGTGCATCAAAACAGATAGCAGGTCAAGATCCGCCCTCAACCGATCAGACGCCTCTGAAGCTGGTATCTCCAAGAGATCCCCATTCCGACTTCGAACGAGAACGGGCGTTTCTGAAAGCCTATCTTTCACCGCTGCGGCCATTTCCACTCCTAATGACGTGAGATACCATATTTTCTGACGTCGATTTTCACCTCTCACCAAGCGCATGCCCTGCGCAACAACGCCCGTTGCCACCAAATCTCGCATACTCCGAGAAACATTAGGCGGATGGACTGCACATGCTATCGATATCCCCCGCCTAGTAATTTCAGAAGTGACGGTATGGAGATCTACCTGGGATATGTGATTCAATAGATGCAGGAGAATCCTATCTGCCACAGCCACGTTAACACGGGCACCCTCCCCCATGAATCTGCATGAATCAGCCCTGCCATCAATGGTTCGCTCAAATTCCGCCTGATTCCAATTGGATTCAATGGATTCATGAACCCCGTCTGTGCTGAGACGGACGAGGGATGAATGATGACCCGGACTGAGATCGTCGTCGCTCTGAATGAAGCCCTTGCATGGGAACTCAGAGCCATAACCATGTATGCACATTATTCGGCTTATGTCTCTGGAATACACAGATCCCACTTAGCGACCTACTTCAACAACGAAGTCACGGAATCGATAACCCATGCAGCGACTGTCAGGGCCGCCATTGTAAAACTAGACGGGAAAGCCATCACTGAGAGGGATGCAACACCAATCCCTCATACATCCGACTATCTCGAAATGTTGAAAGAAGCTTACAAGACTGAGAAAAATGCAAGCGAAACGTATGGAAGAATACTGCCCATGATTCAAGAAATCGGAGACTCTGAACTGTACGATGCCCTTGAAGTGATTTATTTTGATGAGCTTCGATCTGTCGAAGAACTCCGTATGATGTTGAAATGATACATCATGCAACCCGATTATGTGCCGTGCCCCCCTCCACCCCCCATGGACTCGTATGAGGAACTACTCAATCGACTCAGAGATATTGATTTAGCATCTCAGATTGGGAGTATCTTGGGCTGGGATCAAGAGGTGATTATGCCCAAAGCCGCTGCGGAAAGCAGGGCAGAGCATCTGGCATGGTTATCCAAAACAGTCCATGAGAAGATTACCGATCCCCGGGTTGGAGAGTTGATATCTGAATTAGATTCAACCTCTTTAGACCAGATCCAGGCTGCCAACCTCAGGCTTGCGACGGTTTCCTATGAGCGTGCTACGTGCCTTCCTGCAGATTTTGTCGAAGAATTCGCACGGTTAAGATCCAATGCTCATCACACATGGGCCAGAGCAAGGAAGGAAGATGATTTTTCTATATTCAGAGACGATATGGAGAAGATCCTCGACATGACACGTAGAAAAGCGGAATACTTTGGTTACAGCGAGTCCCCATACAATGCTCTTCTAGATCAATACGAGACCGGACTTACTGTTAGCCGATTGAACCCACTTTTCAACGGACTACGAGACAGCGTTGCGCCGCTTGTCAGGAAAGTCACAGAATCTGGAAAACAACCAGATATGACTTGGGTCGAACGATCAAAATGGTCAGAATTAGCACAAACCCAACTCAGTCAAAGAGTATCAGAAGCAATAGGATTCGATTTCACCGCTGGAAGGAGAGATGCGTCAGTACATCCTTTTTGTGGGGGCCCCAATCCAAGCGATGTTCGATGGACAACCCGTTATGATGAATCAGAGCCATTCGGATCTTTGTTTGGCTCGATGCATGAAACGGGCCACGGCACATATGAGCAAGGTCGTCCAAGAAATCTCGACTTCCAACCTGCAGGGAAAGCATGCGGGCTCGGCGTCCATGAGAGCCAATCTCGTTTATGGGAAAATCAAGTAGGCCGATCGATCCAATTCTGTGAATGGGTTCTTCCAATGTGGAGGGAATGCTTTCCTGGACAGATGGATGATGTTACGCCTGAGATTCTTTGGAGAAGCGTCAACACCATCCAACCAAGCTACATACGCACTGAATCAGATGAAGCAACATACAATCTTCATATTATGATTAGATATGAATTAGAGAAACTAATGGTCGAAGGCGATATAGAAGTCGATGAAATTCCAGATGCATGGGATGCAATGTATGAGGAATATCTAGGTATTAGACCACCAAATCGTACTATTGGTGTTTTACAAGACATACATTGGTGCATGGGTGCAATCGGTTACTTCCCGACATACACCCTTGGCAACCTCTATGCCGCCCAATTACTAGAAGCAGCTAGAGATGATATCCCCGATCACGATGAGAGAGTGATAAAAGGAGACTTCCATCCTCTTCTTAATTGGATGAGATCGAAAATCCACTCCAGAGGCAGCATCCTTGAGCCTGCTGAACTCATCAAAGAGGCAACAGGCAGCTATCCTTCCCCACAACCGTTTGTTGAGTACCTATCAGACAAGGTGCGACGCCTATATGATATCGAAATCTGAGAGTGAAGTGTAAAAATGAATAGTAGCGCCCGTCTTTCAGACCTGTCTTCATTGGTCAGGTCTCTGAAAGCACCCGTTACAACCATCGCACAGAACGCTAAATCCTTCATCGCCGGAGACGCTGAAGGGATAGCATCCGCTTGGTCTATCACAGATGGTGCCCCCCTCTGGTCAATCAATCTAGAACCTTCTGTGTCATCTATCGTATTCGCCAATGGAATCGTAGCGATTGCGCATGGGGCATCCATAACAGCGGTTAACCCTGATGATGGCGCAATAATTTGGACAATTCCTGTAGACGGTGCTTGTGATTTCGTTGTGTTTGACAATCAATCGCTATGGGTCACTTCTTCTGTTTATGAGATTGAAATCGAAGACTATGTGGCATGTCGAATTATGCGAATCGAACCACGTCGAGGTGTAGTCGAACAATCGATCTCCCTACCTTCTAAAGCATGGACATTAGATGCCTTTGGACGAGGCTGCATCTTGGGATTGGGCAGACCTCAACCAGGCATATACACCATAAAAACAGGAAAAGATGACTTACACCATCTCGAACACTCTCCTAGAGCCCCAATATCACATTCTTCGATATCCTCTGACAACCGCATGTCATTCACAACTTCAGATTCCCATGCAATCCAAATTGATCAGGTTGGTAAAATCATAGATACGGCGAAAGATGTTGTTTTGGCAGGATTCAGACATGATGGAAGATGGACCACCTACAATCAAAATGGAGAAGCTGGGAACGCGGAACCTGATGACGAAGATTTGAACGGCTTCCCACAACATTTCACCAGCACTGATGAGATGACTTTGTTAGCTACGAGGAAACCCGATTCTTTCGGGACGGTCTTCATTGGGAAAATACGAATGAACTGGACTCACACCAGTGAGATAACGACAGTACACAGCTATTTGGATAGAACAGTGTTGGGCTGCTTAAACGGAGAAGTACTCCTTTTGGAAACCAATGTTTTGAAAAGAAGAATCACCAAACCAGAATTTTCAGATGAAGACGACTCTTTGATTAGAGCACGCCTTAGAATGTTAAGATTTGGAGATAAGAGCAATACCTTGGAAGAGAAATAAGGGTTTATTGACCCCTATTTCCAGTGGACTGCTCTAATATCAAGGAAAGGTTTATGGACTACCCCTTA
>DATW01000016.1 GCA_002504845.1 Euryarchaeota archaeon UBA250
ACAATTCAACGCACACCTCAAGAAGGAAGTCCTGCGTTTCTATTTTCACTCATTTGATCGCATGGAAATTATGAGTTCTGATATTACTTCTCGAAGCTCGTCTGCATTTTCGAATTCCTCTCCAAGCGTGCCTGTTACGATCCAATCCGCACCGGCTTCTACCGCGATTCTGGCAGTGGCTCCATTCCTTATTCCTCCACCTACCACAATAGGTATGTCGGTACTTCTACGAGCTGCTGAAATCAGGTCTTGGGAAACTGGTGTTGCTGCTCCACTTCCTGCTTCCAGATACAGGAGTTGGAAACCGAATAGTTCGGCTGCTGCAGCATATGACGATACTCTCTTTACATCTCCTGGTTTGATTAGTTCTGCTTTCCCGACTTCGCCTGCTTTCCCCCCTGGTGCGCATATTAGATAGCCCATGGGTATCGGTCTGATTCCTGCTTTTTTGATGTATGATGCGCCTGCAACTTGTTCTCCAATCAGGAATCTTGGGTCCGTGCTGTTCATCAGCATCATGAAGGTTATTCCATCGGCGTTGGGGGATAGTGCGTTTGCTCCCTGTGGGAAGAGTATGATTGGTATTCTTCCCTGGGTTTGCGCATCGGAGTCTTGAGTGGCCGCCCACTCTATCAGTTCCAGTGCTTCTCTGATAGCGACTACTGTGCGGTCCACGTTATCTGAATCTGTACCAGAGGATCCGCCGATCAAAATCATAGAGGAGCCGGCCATTGCGGCTGCAATAGCACGTTTTGCAGCAACATCGGGCGTTTGGTCGGCCGGATCTATGAGCAGGGCGTGCCTTGGGACGTCTCTACTCACTATGCTTTCAACGCCGACCACGTGTTTGCACAGTGGATGGTGGTATTAGGAGTATTTCGGAGATTGCAAGTATTCCCTCGCATCTATAGTTCCCTTTTCGATTTCGATTGGTATGGTTTCGAAGGGGTCGTTTCCAAACCAAATAGAGGTTTCAAGTGATGCTTTGCTCACAATTGGTTTCTTTGACCAGGACTCGCATGTTCCATCGCCCCTTGGTATACATTCTTCTTCGCATGGATCTGGAAATGATGATCCAAACCATTTTTCTAATTCTTTGATTTCCGGGTCGTAAATATAATCGAAAGGTATCGGTTCATTTGAAATCTGGCCTGCGCCTATAATTGCAAATGTGTTGTTTTTGAGTTCGATTAGAGAACTGCGTAAGTGAATGATAGCGCCTCGTTCTGCAGCTTCGATCCCCAAGGCTCTTGAAATCCACATACCTCGTATGAATGTGTCCGCATCCACATCTCGGGGGAAATGTCTGACTAAGATTTTCAAAAGGGGATGTGCATTCAATTTGGATCCGGGTTGCAGAGATTGAGAAAGACCGATTTCTGGCTCTCTAGTGATTATATGAATTTGTATCTCATCCCCATTGAGTAATGCTTCGAGGGCGAATGCAAGATGTCGAATTGTGATTCCATTCACCAAAATTCTCATGATTATGCTTCCATGATAGAAAGTGCGTGGACGGGGCATGTGGGTATGCAAATCTCACAGTGAGTGCAGGATTCTTCTCTAATTGCTATTATGGGCGGTTCTAAAATTAATACATCAATAGGACATGCTGCTATACAAGCAGCACATCCGAAACATCGGAGTTCGTCCAAGACTAAATTATGCCCTGGTACTCTCGCCATGAACAGTGCATGACGAACATCCCTTTTCATTGATACGGACCCCCTGTGTTCCAGTGGAGATTACAATTCATTTTCTCTGATCACAGAATGAATCTCTCAATAATCATAAACCAAAATCAATATTGAGAATTAAGCGCTGATAAATCCGCATATTTACTATTTTACAGTTCGACTGATTCTTAGTTCGACGAGAAATCAGGGGGTGGGTCCGAGGTTTCATGAACTTGGGCTGGAACAACTAAGCATGCCTAAGGTGTGGCTTCACTTTCTAGGTGGTGCGAGAGAAGTCGGAAATGTAGGTTGTACCATTGAAACACATGGAACTAAGAGAATTCTAATTGATTATGGATTAGCAGCTTCAAGGCCTCCTAGATATCCATCCCCCGCCCCTCATGTGGATAATGCGATAATCACACATGCACATATAGATCATATCGGAATGGCGCCGTGGTTGGTGGGTCATCACAATGCTAAATTGCACGCTACCCCCCTTGTAGCAGATTTATCCGGAATTATGTGGAGAGATACCTACAAAGTATCCAGCATAGAAGGGTATCCACTGACATGGGATAAGAGGGATATCGACGACGCCGCCGACTCCTGGCTAACCCATGATCATGGCGACACATTCGAATTGGATGGATGGAACTGCACGCTGCATCTAGCAGGCCACGTTCCCGGGGCTTCCATGATCGAGCTGAGGAAAGAGGACCTCACGATACTTTGGACGGGAGATATCGATACACGAAACAGCCCAAACGTCCTCGGCGCCAAACCCATCAAATGTGATATTCTGGTCATGGAGGCAACATACGCTGCAAGAGACCACAATGACAGATCGGAAGAAGAAAAGAGACTCGTTGAAAGAGTTCAGGAGATACGATCTCGTGGCGGCACTGCCATCATTCCCAGTTTTGCTTCTGGAAGAGGTCAAGACATCATCAAGATCCTTTACGAAAACGATCCTTCCTTGAATGTACATTATGATGGGATGGGAACGAGAATATCTCAGATATGGATGGATAACCCCTCCTATCTGAGCGACCCCGCCGTCTTTGAGAGAGCCTATCGGTGGTCAAAAAGGGTGAGGGGAAAGTCAGACCGCTTCAAGGCCTTGGAGGCGGATGTAATCGTCACCACATCCGGTATGCTAGATGGCGGCCCTGCAATATGGTATCTCAACCGCTTACGACATGATTCTGCTAATGCCATCCTCCTCACAGGGTATCAGGCAGATCGCTCCGGCGGCAGGTCGCTCTTGGATACAGGCATGCTTCCGATTTTTGGAAAAATGACAAAAATAGACTTGGAGGTGGAGAAGTTCGATCTCTCGAATCATGCTGGAAAGAGCGATTTAATTCAATTCGCCCTAGACTGCAAACCGGCTCACCTCGTTCTATTTCATACTCCTGACGATGATGTCGATGAGTTCGCGAGGAGCTTTGGCGAGACACCCCCATTTCAGATATTAATCCCTGAAAACGGGAAAGATATGGTCATCGATACTGACGCATGATAGACGAATCGTTGATATGCCGTATAGATATAAGCGCCGACTAAGAGGCTTCCTCAGGAGACTAAATTATGAGCGCAGTAGACAACATACTAGACAGAACATTCGGACTCAGCGCCAAAGGCGTGACCGCATCATCAGAGATCAGAGCAGGGATAACCACGTTCCTAACGATGGCTTACATCCTATTCGTGAACCCGTCGATGCTTGCCCTAACGGGCATACCCTTTGAAGACGCACTGTTCGCGACCGCGATTGCAGCATTCGTAGGATGCATCGTCATGGGATTATGGGCTAACCTACCCTTCGCCCTTGCCCCGGGAATGGGCTTGAACGCCTACTTCACATTCACAGTCGTAGGAACTGTGTGGGACCAAGGCGACGGGATGCTAGGCGAGACAATCGTTGCTAGCCCGATCCCCGGAGTCGACTGGCACATGGGTGCCTGGGAAGTAGCTCTACTCGCTGTTTTCCTTGAGGGGGTCCTGTTCCTGATCCTCTCCCTCCCCCAGGTAGGCGCTAGAAC
>DATW01000018.1 GCA_002504845.1 Euryarchaeota archaeon UBA250
GTCGGGAACAACCAAAGTTTTCAATTCTAGAATATTACCATTAGGATCCTCGATGAAAAACGTCTCTTGCTCGAAATCTGTGCCGATGAAACGACGATATGGCTCTTGCAGATAATCGAAACCCGAGTCTTCAATTCGAAGTTTAACCCTCTGAAAATCCTCTTCACTCAGATGGACCCCGAAATGTGGAACCTCCACTTTGCCCATATCCACATCATGCACCACCGAAGGCAACACCTCGGTACTTTGGTGGAGAGTCAACTCGTTTCCCCAGAAATCGATATCTACCCAGCGACCGACTTCCCGATTTCCCGTGGCACACCCCAGAACCTCAACATAGAACCTTTCAGTTATGGATAAATCACCAGCGGGAATTGCGAAATGAAAAGTCGCGCTCATCTGAAATCGTCTCCTTGCACGTATCTCGGTTAAATTGCGATTCCCTATACAATTTTAAGGCGCCTGTTTTTATTATAAGCATGGGCTTCCTCAGAGTCAAATCAACACCTGCTGCTGCACTGCTATCGTTTACCGCGATTATTTCCCTGGTATATGCGTTGAACTTCATGTTCTTCGCTGATTGCTATGTGACTGGTGGTGCCGATTGCTTTACACTTCTCTCAAACGGTACGTCCGAGGGGATGAATTCATGGGGCAACGGGGGCCCTGAGACCGCCTTCAACGGCGTCCTCATGTTTGGTATATTCATCTCTACTGCCATCATTTTGAATGAGGGTGCTAAGGGTAAGTGGAGTACTATGATCCCCGTTATGATGGGCCTTGCTACAATGACGGCCGTACTCTGGCTATACTGGGGCAATGACCTAGACTCCGCAGAGACTCCGAAGTATGTCACACCCATTCTTCTGGTTGCTTACACGGCGGCCTACTTCTTGTTGAAGGGTGAAGATGAGGTGGATGATGGACTCTCAGATTTCTCCCCGGGACAGAATATCAAGGACACACCTGCTTTGATCTCGTTATCTCTTGTAACGCTGATGGGCGGCTACTACTGCTTCCGAGCTCTATTGAGCCCAGAATCTGTCAGCGATCTCGTAGAACCCGGGGCCCTTGCACATGGCCTCGGCGCGCCTTCCGATGTGACTGTGGCTGTTGGTGGCAGTCTATTCCTTGTGTATTTCCTATGGACCATCCTGACCATCTTAGACGGGGCTAGCGGTAAGTGGGCCATTATCCACCCGGGAATTTTCGCTCTGCTGGCTGTAACGATTCAGAATTATGTCGGATACGCATCAGCAGGCGACGAAGCTCGAAGAGCTATCACAGACGCCACAATACAAGATGCAGTTGCAGGCCCGCTTGCTCTGCTACTCGTCTTGTTCAGTTACTACAGGCTAAGGCCCGAGGGCATAGAGGACGGCATGACTAACGCTGGAGAAGAGTGGCCTAACAAGGCTGAAGACTTCAACGTCATGGTGATCAGTTTCGGACTGGTCCTGGGTCTGTTGTTTACGTTGAATGCGATAATGGGGTAAATTGTGGAGCACGAGCCGGGATTTGCACCCGGGTACACGGATCTGCAGTCCGTTGCATAGCTACTCTGCCACTCGTGCAGCATGTGGCCCACCAAAGATTCCGATTTCAACACTTCCCGAGTTGGAAATCACGCACTTACCCTAGAATACCTTCATGGACGCCAAGCACAACCGCTAGTTATGCCACGCACCGCGACCCGATTCGAAGGCCTTGGAGTCGGATTCGCACCATACCTCCAACCTCCTCCTGATGGTGTGATACGTTGGACAGTAGGAGAACCAGGATTTCCAACACCACAGCCGATAATAGAGGCCGCCATACAGGGTTTGGAAGCCGGCCGTACCAAGTACACCAGAGGCCAAGGCTCCCCCGAACTCTGCGAAGCCGTCGCTAACCACCTCATGAGAACCAGCGGAATAACAACTTCCGGTGAGAACGTACTCATCACCCCCGGAGCCAAGCAAGCTCTGCTGTATGCGTACATGATTACCCTCAACCAGGGGGACGAGGCAATCCTTCTTTCACCATCTTGGGCTTCTTATGAGCCGATGATATCGCTCATAGGCGCCGTTCCAGTAAACGTGCCTGTCCACAGGACCAATTTTCACCCTGATATGGATGCCATACGATCCGCGATAACCGGGCGAACACGGACCATCATGATCAACTCACCATGCAACCCGACTGGCGCTGTCTATTCCAGGGAAGAGATAGCGGAGATTGTTGAGATAGCGGTAGAAAACGATCTTTGGATTATCTCAGATGAAATATATTCCAGACTCATCTGGAATGGTGTCGAACACGTCTCTCCAGCTACAATAGATGGAGGCGCCGAACGAACGATTGTAATCAGCGGATGGTCAAAGACGTGGGCAATGACGGGGATGCGTGTCGGATTCTTGGCTGGACCAAATCCCGTAGTCAAAGCCGCCTTGAAATGCCAGGCCAATTCTGCATCACACATCCCCACATTCATGATGGAAGCCGCCAGAGTTGCGTTGGATTGCGATGATGAAGTTGAGGAATTTTCTGAGTCGTATAGGAAAAGAAGAGACCTGATGATTGACGGCCTGTCGGACATACCCGGGCTGAGAATAGTAGATCCTGAGGGGGCATTCTACCTCTTCGTAGACGTCACTGAAACTGGGATGACAGACATAGAATTTGCAGATGGCGCACTTGATGCTGGAGTGCAATTAATTCCAGCATCCCTCATCACGGGGGGCGAAGGATTCGTAAGAATATCCTATGCAGCTCCTGAAGCCGATATCAAAGAAGGAATAAGTAGAATCAGGGGTTGGCTTTTGGATGACGCCTGAACAGCCAACTACCACCTTCAGAGCACATCCCGTATCCTGCGATCTGGGCGTGGCTGCATGCGTTGTAAACGATGACAAGATCCTCCTCGTAAAGGAAGCTGCAGGTAAACACGCAGGGTTATGGGGAGCGCCTAAAGGATACGCTAACTCTGATGAATATCCCATGCAATCGGCTCTCAGAGAATTGAAAGAGGAATGCGGGATAGATGGCGACATCAAAGGAATAATCGCCGTGCGTGAGACAATTAGGTCAGGCATGCCCGCACTCTTCATCGCATATTCGATCCACCCGAAAACGACTGACATAACTATCGATAATGAAGAAATATCAGATTTTGGATGGTTTGGCATGACGGAAATAGAGTCTGTTAACTTCATCAGTAAGACAATGAAATCAATTGCAAAATGTGCCTTGATGAACGCCCCGCACATGCTCTGTCTAGATGGGTCCGAGGAAGCAAAATCGCCATATTATTTACATGTTCAACATAACGATTTTTAGAGTGAAAATAGAGGATTTCAGATGAATAGGGCGCACGGTAAGCATGTGTATGTGGACTATGTGGGATTTCAATCAAACCAAAGTCCCATAGATGGCCGATGGATGCTTAAAATCCTCCAGAATGCTGTGAATGAGTGTGGAATAAGAGAGGTCCATTCACATGTGGAGATTTTTGACGGGAAACACTCTCCCCCTGGTTTTGCTGCAGTCGTTCTAATCGACGAAAGCCACGTCTCAGCACACTGCTATTCGGATCGTGGTTGGCTGGCAATAGATGCCTTCACATGTGGCGATCATGATCCTGAGAATATCATGGATATCATCCATGAGAGCTTGACTTTATCCAGTCCAAACATCATTCAAATGAGAAGAGATACGGTAAATCGATTCATATACCCACAAACTAGCATTGAGGAAGAAAAAGACTCGAATTGATGAGGGATTCAGATGTCTGTAAGAGATTTCATTCAGAGGAATTACAGGCATTTCAATGCTGGTGCACTATCCGATTGTATCGAATCAATCAGAACATTTCTCGATAATGATGGCCGACTAATGATCACCCTTGCAGGCGCGATGTCGACTGCTGAGATTGGTAAAACTCTGGCACCTGCGATACGATCGCAGAAAGTACATGCGATATGCTGCACTGGTGCGAATCTCGAGGAAGACTTGTTCAATTTGATAGCAAGATCAGATTATGAGAGAATACCCAATTGGAGAGATTTCTCTGCTTCAGACGACTTTGATCTCCATGAAAGGGGGTTGAATCGTGTAACAGATGTGGCAATTCCTGAACAAGAAGCGATAAGATATGTCGAAAAACAAATGTTAGACCTATGGAAAGACGCTGAAGCGGCTGGCGACAGAAGATTCCCTCACGAGTATATCTACGACCTACTTCTGCATGGGGGTCTCGACTTCGACGGCGATCCAAATGAATCATGGCTGATGGCAGCCGCAGATGCAAATCTTCCGATATTCACTCCAGGGTGGGAAGACTCCACTCTCGGCAATATTCTAGTTGCACGTGTCATAGACCTCACACTGTCTTCCCAAGATATCGTATTGAGTGGGCTCCATGCAATGCAAGCTTTGGCGGATTGGTATCGTGAAGATGACTCTCCAACAGGACTTCTTCAAGTGGGCGGAGGCATATCGGGCGACTTTCCGATCTGTGTGGTTCCAATGCTCAGACAAGACGTCGGCATCGATGTCAATCTCTGGTCATGGTTCGCTCAGATATCCGAGTCAAGGCCATCTTATGGAGGGTATTCGGGAGCCCCGCCAAATGAGAAGATTAGTTGGGGGAAGTTGAGTCTAGAAACCCCTACATTCGTTATAGAGTCCGATGCATCAATAGTTCTCCCACTCATACTTGAAGCGATTATGGAGAGCTAAAGACCATTCAATTCCATCCCGAATATGGGAGCCCAGATTCAGATATTCTGAGTAGTTGGTTGTACTTAGAAGTTCGATC
>DATW01000036.1 GCA_002504845.1 Euryarchaeota archaeon UBA250
CCCACAGCCTGTTATACGAAAAAGTAGACAAAGGAAACATGGCAACTCGGAAGGCCGAAGCATTCGTCCTGGCCGCGCTAACAGCATCACTCGCCTTCTCATCAATTGCGGTAGCACAGCAAGAAGGCAATGAGTCCGATTCCAGAGAATGTATCATACATGCAGACTGGGGAACCTTTTGGAGCGATTCAGGGGAACAAACTCAACATGCTTACAGAGTTCAATTCTATCCGTCGTTCCCCCTTGCAGTGGATCCTTCTAACGTAGATGTAATTGCAACCCATCTGGATAACGCTGGAATCCAGGTTGGAACGTATTCCTTCCTCACCGCAGGAGGAGTCATAGACATACAGATGGACCACGCTCCGTCTTTCGGGGACATTGTCTCCATCTCGGTTGAAACAACTGAAGCATCATGTGAGAGGTCGTTCGAAGTCACAATGTGGAACCAGCCGGTTATGGACCACGAAATCACCAGAGAAACAACTTGGTCGTTAACTTCTGGTGCTGATGAAACTGCGTTATCTGTAACTGGAAGAGGATGGCAGCAACGATCAGATTTGAATCTAGAAGCCAACGAGCTCGGAAACGGAACCATACGATTGATGCTTAACGACCAAGACAGGGAGATCGATGTCAATCTGGATATTCAGAGAGCATGGTTGAACGAGTCTTGGAATGGAACCGACCTTTCTAGTCAGGAGTTTCAACTGGAAGGTTCAGGAACAATACGAATGACCCTCTATGATGGATTTGAGGGTATATCGGTCGATGGCACAGTTAGAGAAGCCAAATTTACAAGAACACTAGAAAATGGCATAGTAACGGAGCACCTAGAACTCGAGGCAAACGGCTCATTAGCCTTGAATTCAAATGAGGAGGAATCACTCGATATCTCGGGCGATATATCCTTATTGAGGTACGAAACTACCGATGTAGACGGCGAACGAGTCTTCCAGGACATCTGGATCGAGGCAATGGCCACCGCACTGATTGAGTTTGATTCAGATAAGATAAACTTCGAACTTGACGAGTTCATATTGAGGGAACGTTGGGAAGGAGATCAGCGTGTCGAGCAACATCAGAGATTCAGAGGAGAAGGTGATTTTGACGTCTTGATCGAGGATGAGAATGGCATCCAGATTGAGGTAAATGGAACTATTGAGGAGATTTACAATGAACAGTTAGACGGGGTAATCATCGCTGATACATTCATCCTCGATGGCATTTATTCTGGCACCGCCTCCGGGACATTTGGATCAGTCCGGCAAATCGTGGATACCGGTGTACAGACTAACTCTTCTGGAGTTGACCACGACGTGATCGTTATTCGTGATGAATATTGGTTCAATGTCTCAGGATCCGCATTCACCGTTCCTGGTCAGGAGCTTTATTCCGATCACAATCTTACGTATATGTACACGTCTCCCTACATCGACTGGGAATCTCCGGTAGTGAGATATCGCTATGTCGAGGATAATGGAGAAGTCAACAATGAATTTCCTCAGGGCTCCCCAAGAGTTCTCAGCCCAGTGCCTCCAGAGGCTGTCTCTATTCTTTCTTCAAACGTGACTAGAGAGTCTGGACTGGTGCCTGATGTGCTCATTCAGGGCGATAGGATAGATTTGGTCCACGATGGCCGATTTTCCATGGCTGTTGATGTACAAAATATCTCGATTGAAGATATCGATGGCCATGAGGTCAAGTCAGCAGAATGGATCGGAACATACCCTGGGGGAGGACAAGCAATTGGTTCCACAGTCAATGAAGGGATCTTAGCAGGATTGCTGATTCATTGTGAGCGTACGATGCCCCTGCCCCTCCTGGAGGATGAAGATCCATCCATATTTAGGGAAACTCAGACAGTTGACAGGGTGCTCAGGCCGTCCGTCATCACTGCTGCTGAGAATACCCTCCCTGAGATTACAGGCGTTGCTTACAGGGAGGGGATATGGCGTGGTGAGGGGGACAATGTGCATCTCGAAGTCACTATTGTAGATCCAGATACTGACATAGTTTCAGTCATAATAGACCTCCATGGGCAGGATTGGGGGATATTGGAGCTTTCAGATTCGGGCCTCTCAGGCGATCTTGTTGTACACGACGATATCTGGACCGCTCAAGTCAACTCTTCGGGCCTATTCTATGGAGCCATGGAAGCCACAATCTACGTGGAGGATATTTGGGCGACGATATCTGAGAACGTCATACTGAATATCACTAACCCAGGCCCTAGGGTCATAGAGGTCGATAGAGCACCAAATCGACTATTCCGGGGTGAAGAGTTCTCTATCTCGGTCGATGCAATGGACATGCATGGGATCGCTACTGTTAGCATAGACCTGCAGTCATACGGCGGCGATAAGGTGATGCTTGAATTGAATGGAGACACCTGGTCAGGCAGCGCCATAATGCCAGATGGAGTGAGCCCAGGAAAGGTGGCTTTCCCCATCGTACTTGAGGACTCATTCGGAGCAAGAACGATCCATACTGGCGTATTGGGCGACGACGTCTCATTCATTGTACTGAATGAACCGCCTATGATTTCC
>DATW01000093.1:0-8846 GCA_002504845.1 Euryarchaeota archaeon UBA250
TGTACGCCCAGTCTTCCTCTATGGAAGATACAGAAAACTGTCCAGAGGAATACCGCAGACAAGATGGCCGTGTAGAGCGTGTAGGGGCCGCGATGGCGGTTGTGAATCATGTGAATCGACAGGTCTTCAATACCCGGATTCAGTTCAAGATTTGATAGGGAAACCCATCGCTGAACAAATGGATGCTACGGATACAGCATTCCATGGCATGGGGAGAGAAGACATCGATGTCCGATGCTTAGGCCAGGGGCGACCCTTTGTCCTTGAAGTGAAATCCCCCAAGAAGAGAACACCTCAATTTGCTTCATTGCTTAAGTTGGTTGAGTCTAATGCCAAGGGACGAGTGGAGATCGACTCACTGAGGCTATCCGACAGGAAAGAAGTAGCCAGAATCAAGCAGACTAGATCCGAGAAAAGCTACACTATAAGGTTCAAACCAGAATCAATCGAAGATCCTGAAAAGATATCCAAAGACATACTCGCTCTAGCCGGGACTATGATTGAGCAGCAAACACCGAAACGCGTCAGCCATCGAAGAGCCGATCGAAATCGAGTACGACAAGTTGTATCAGTAGATCGAGTAGATATCGACGGCGATGAGATTGAAATGACTTTGAGGTGTGAGGCTGGAACGTACATCAAAGAATTAGTGCATTCCGATGAAGGAAGAACCACCCCATCAGTCACAAGCATCATCGGCGTCCCATGCGAAGTCATCTGGTTAGATGTCGAAGATGTGCATGCAGACTAAATTCCTCTCGGGAGATGAACTTAAACGCAGCAGGTAGGTCGCCGGCTCGCTGAGTTAGTCTCAGGGGGCCCACTGAACATGAAGAGAAGTCATGGAACTCGTCAAGGGACTCGTTCAATTTTATCCCGCTCTAAGTCCCAGAGAGGTAGAATAAATATCACCAGATCAATGCACTCTTACTCAGAGGGAGACAAGGTATCCATCGTGTTGGATGGCGCACAGCAGAAAGGAATGCCCCACCGTCGTTTCCAAGGTGCTACTGGCACTGTCAGGGCAAAACAGGGACGAGCGTTCATCGTCGATGTACATGACAAGAACATGGCGAAGACGCTAATCGTCAGGCCTGAGCATCTTCGCCCTGCAGATGGCGCTCCAAAACCCGAGATACCACGCCGCCAAGGTCAGAAAGTCAAGGATGAAGCCGTTGCTACTCCCGCAGAGGATTCCAAGCCAGAATCAAAGGAAGCCAAGAAGAAAGCGGAACTCGAGCGCGTCAAAGAACGTGCCAAGTCCATTGACTTCAAGGTGCTCGGCACGGCGAAGGCTAGCGACAAAGACGATCTCCAAGTCATCAAGGGTGTCGGTCCATTCATCGAAGAGAAACTGAATGCTTTGGGCATCTACACCTACTTGCAAATCAGCAAGATGAAGGGCGATCTCGAAGACCAAGTCAACGAGGCCATCGAGTTCTTCCCCGGTCGTGTAAAGCGCGATCAATGGGTGAATCAGGCCAAAGATCTGCTTAACGAAGAGGAGTGAATTAGATGTCTGAATCAAATGAATATGTCGATTATGCCAAGGTGAGGGATCTCCTCTTGTCTGCCCAAGAACGCCGCCAAGAGCTTTCATACGAGCAGCAGATGGCTCTACAGCATTCTGAATGGGCCGCAAGCGCTCAAAGAGGAGGCATAAAGACCGATTCCAAAGTCTTCCTGGAATTGTCGGCGGCCCTGTCTGCAAATGATAAACTCGGCGATCACCCGGATATATGCGCTAAGATAGCCGAATTAATGCCTCTCAGCGTCCATGCACTTCGAGTCATAATAGCCTCGAAGCGAATTGCAATGGATACCGCTGAAGTCGAGTCCGTCCTCGACATCGTACGTCAACACGTCCTCTGAAGTCGATAGAGCGATTCATCAATGAAATCCCCTTCCGTTCACTAGGGGCCTGACACATGTTGGACGATCGAGAGGACGAAACTCCCGATGAAATGCAAGCCGAGTCGATGATCAGAGTACTTTCTGTCATCGAGCGAAGGCCAAGAGGCATGGAGATACACGGACTCACCCACCCAGGACTTTTCCTAGTACGTGCAAAGATCGTGCAGGATGGCCCATTGTCGTCTGATGTCGGTTGGATTCCAATGGGAGATCCACGCATAGGACCACTTTCTAGTATAAGGAAAAAGGACATCTCTCTAGACAATGAGGATGATTTGAATGGGGCCATTGTAGAATCAATAGCAATGGACGAATCAGTGCATCTTTCATTCTTCAATAGAGCACAGCCGATATCTTTGAAGATGCACTCATACCAACTTCTCCCAGGAATCGGTAAGTCAACAGCCCAACAGTGGGTCTCCAAGAGAGGTTCGATGGGGTGGAATGATCTCCAGGGAGTGACTAATGCTATCGGTCAAGACGCTTCTGAATTACTAGCCGAGCGATACGCACAAGAAATGGAAGATCCTGCACAGTCTCCCAGATTGATTGACCTCGTGGTACGTGCTGGGGCTTAATTGTGTCTTTCACGAACAAAGATCACGAACACCCTTCTAGAATAGTTGATAGGTATCTTTCTAGATACAACATAGAACCGAATCTCGGTCAGAATTTTTTGATAGATCCATCCCCCATACACACATCCATTCAAGCATCATGTGATCTCGGACTGAATAATGATTCACATGTCCTTGAAATCGGCCCCGGTCCAGGCGTCCTATCCATCGAACTCCTCCGTTTAGGATTAAAGGTCACCGCGATAGAAATATCTCGAGATGCATGTGATTTTTTAGAATCAGAATTCAATCACGAAGAGTTCAATTTATTGAATGAGGACGCTTTGAGCACTCAATGGCCAGACGACATAACCCATGTCGTGGCGAACATACCTTACGGCATCTCCAGTCCGATTCTTGAAAGAATACAAGATCATCACCAATCAAGTCCTCTGAGGGGCGTCTCGTTACTCGTTCAACGAGAGTTTGCCCATAGGATGGCTATGAAGAGCATACCAAAAGACAGAGGCCCATTAGGAATTGCTCTTTGGCTCGATTTTGAATGCAAGATCATCTCGGATGTTCCTTCATCTTCATTCAGACCGCAACCCGATGTAGCCTCGTCAATCGTGACTCTTCGACCTGTTTCCAGAATCGAACTTCAGGATGTAAGTAGGAAATTAGTCCGAAGAATATCCTCTTGGTGCTTTGGAAGACGAAGACGAAAGATACGCACGTCACTTCGAGATCTTCCCCGGAGGTTGCTAAAGATTGGAAAATGGTCATCTGCTGATTGGCTCCAAATATTGGATAACTTGGAAAATGAAAAGGGCGATCTCCGGGGCTTCATGGACAAACGTCCAGAGGAACTTACGCCTGAGCAATGGACGTCTATTTGTCGCATAATTACAAGATGATCGCAAATCATGTTTACCGTGACTTGAAATTCAACCCCCCTCTCCGCAAGGCGTCGGAACGGCCTAGCCGAACCATCGAGAGGGGATTAAATGGCAAAGAAGGATACCTATCTAGCGCTGCTTAGAAGAGGTATCGATGAAACCACTTCGCAACTTCTATCGGAGTCCGGTTTGAAAATTGGGGACCTCAAGAAGCTCGATGAAGAAAAACTGGTCAACAATTATGGTATCAAGAAAGAGATCGCCAAATCCGTTCTTGAATCTGTTAAATCTGGACCAAGGGCATCAAGCAGACAGAGATTTATTGCAGATGTAATTACGAAAGGCGGTAAGCCGAAGAAAGTCGACAAAATACAAGAGCAGCGTTTCAAAAGGGAACAAAAAGACCTTCTTCAGCAGCTAAATGAAAAGCGTGAAGAGCAGCGAATAGCAAGGGTTGAATCATTCAGGAATAAGAAACTGGTAATGAATAGGTTAGGAAAAACAGTTGAGCTGATTGTCAAATTGGAGACAATCTATGATGAGGAGGCCAAATCCGAGCAACGCTCCAAGTTGAAAGATCAACTCGAGACGAGGGGGCTGGAAGCTGCACGAGATCATGAGATGTTGGAGTTGGACGGCACACCGCAAGACATTGTAGATTTTAGAAGGAAAATAGCACCAGTATTATGCCTCCATGCATGCCCACATTGCGGTGATGAAATGGATCCACGCGGGTCATCTATAATCGAGGATATTCGCGATTACAAGTTTGTGTGCTGGGAGTGTGAAGAAGAGTTCCACGTCGACCTCGCTACTACTATAGCCGAACGACTTGAAGATTCAGAGACTTGGGTTAAAATCGATCCAAAACGAGGCCCCCGAGATCCCGTCGTTTCACCTCCCTCCAAGGCGAGTGCAGATGCCATTGCCGATCTGATGATACAGGAGATTGAGGCCACGGGTGCCGCAGCCACCGAAATAATAGCATCTACAGAAGCCAGCAACATCTCAGGAACACTCATGAGCATCGATGATTGGATTGATCAGAAACTCTCTGCCAAAGGATACATACAGGCTCAAGAGCACCGTGAAGATTTCATCATAGCAACAGGAGCAGGAGCAACCAAGTTCAACAAGTGGATGAAGAAGGCAGGCCTTTACTTCAACAAACAGTCCGGCAAGTGGACTAGATGGGAAGATCGCTGAATGATATGGTCGATTTACAAGATCCAAAAATTTTAGCGATCATCATTTTCGATATAATCGGAATCGGTGCTTTTGTATGGTTCTTATCCAGTAGGCTTTCTTTGAAATTAAAAGTCATAGAGCAAAGAAGAGAAAAGAAACGGAAACAAATCCTTCAGGCAGGGGGAAAGAATCACTCCGATGAAGATGCGATAAATCGTTGACCAAACATCAACGAGACATGGAAATGAATCCCAATGGATTAAGATAAAGCAGCATTCCACTCTTCAGATCCGGGGATATCTACTATCTCGAATTTAACAGAAGAAACGCCTCTTTGATTACCAATTTCCTCTCTCAGCAAGAATAGATCATGAAGGCAACACGGACAATGCGCCATTTTCGGTTTCAACCACATCTTCACACCCCCCTCGTCACTTATTGTAAGCCTACGAACAACAGTTTCATCATTCATCGGATACCCATGCGGGTCGGTTCTTTCTTTCAGAATCCGTGCAAGATTTCTAGCCGCGTAATCTCTTGTCTTGCCTGGCATGTTACCACTCTACATGTAGCGGAAAGGATTTGCCAGACGTCAGACACTCAAGCCCATCCTTTCCTGCAGCCCACGTGTCTTCGGTTCCCACCGCTCCATCATCGTAGACCACTTTGGGTTCTATTGCCATGGTGCATCCTTCATGCATCGACCTGTCAAAACCATTAGCTAGAACTGGCGATTCATCCAACTCCAATCCAACAGAATGGCCGAGAAATTTTGCTTGATGCGGCTTCATCCCCATCAGGTGCTCAGCATGCCCCATTTCAATAGCAAGATCTCTCCCTAATTCCCAGGCTTCGGAGCAGGTTCCACCAGAGCCAAGATTATTCACTATCGAATCTCTAATTTCAACCATGTCATTCAATCTCTCATTCCAAATTTCAGGTAGGCTACCAGAGCTAAACATCCTCGTGCAATCTGAGATATATCCTCGGTGCACATGGACGATATCTACCAAAACCGGAACCCCTTCTTCTATGCGTCTATGACCCGAACCAAGGGGTGCCATCGGATTCGCACCAGAACCCCCTATTGCCGAATCGAAGAATGAGGGAACCCCTCCCGAACGTCCAGCAGCAACAACCGCCCTGTCACAATCCATCGGCCAACGCCTCATTCTGATACGCCCACCAAACCCTCTTTTCCGGCTCACTTCTTCAGCGACTGATGCCACATCTAACTCAGTTACTCCATTCCCACATCTTTCAGCCACTGCAAGAAACATCTCATGATTCACATGTCCGGATTTTCGAATCTGATCAATCTCCCATGAACTCTTAGTTTCCCTAAGTCGATGAAGTATCTTAGAAGCATCTTCTTTACTATCTTCAAATCCTGAAAGACACTTCGAAAGATATCTCTTTCGAGAATAGGGCAGCGTTGAATCCAACATTGCTGGAGTCCTGGTAACTCCTATCGATCTGAGCCCCTTTTCCAAATCTGCTGATCTATGTTGTTGAATAACAGGATCAGGTGAATCACTCCCTCCAGATTCCCAAATAGCCCTTGGAAGCGATTTCTTCACTAAATGGGTGGTTTCCACATCGGAGCCAGATGCTCCTATTACGAGTATACCGCTCTGCCTCCCCCCAGTTAGCCAGTATAACTCAACGGGATCTTCTACAATAACGGATTCATATCCGGCCTCTGCTAGAGCGTCAGAAACCCTCCTCCTTCGATCAGTCAGTTCAGATACGGGAACGCGCCAGTCTTCACCTTCCGGCCCGCTCAGATCGAAGTCCATGCGCCACCGCCTATGTTCGGATGCATAGACAGTTCGGATGCATCAATTTCACCACACAGTCAAATCCAAGTGGCCAGAGGGCCCCCTGTGCCGAAAGTCCTCGGACTCGACGATATCAAGCTCGATGGTCTGAAGATTCTGTATCGTGCAGATCTAAATTTGCCCGTTCACCCTTCCACGAAAGAATTCCTCGACGATACGAGAATTCGAGCAATAGTACCCACTCTTCAGAAATTAGAATCATCATCCGTCACAATACTTGCACACCAGTCTAGGCCGGGGAGATTCGACTTTACAAATCTCCAAAGACATGCAAACAGACTCTCCCAACTCCTCGGCCGGCCCGTGGATTTCGTATCCGATGTATGCGGCCCATCAGCAAAGGCTGCAATAGATTCGATGCAGTCAGGTGATATTCTGATGTTAGATAACGTCAGATTGCATCCGGACGAAAATCTGCTAAAGGGCGAGATAGAGGAACAAGAAACATCTGATATAATACGGAATTTAGAATCTCATTTTGATATTTTCGTCAATGACGCATTCGGCGCCGCACACCGATCATCCCCTAGCCTAACGGGATTTACACGTAAATTGCCTTCCGTAGCAGGCGAACTCATGAAGCGTGAGATTGATGCTCTTTCCATTGCTGTAGAAAACCCACCAAGGCCCTATGTGGCATTGTTGGGCGGGGCCAAAGCTGACGATTCCCTCAGAGTCGCAATCAATTTGTTCGAGAGAAACATCGTTGATACAGTGGCATTCCTCGGAGTTGTTGGAAATTTTATGCTGATGGCAGACGGTTTAGACATAGGGAAATCCAATGCAGATTTCGCAAGATCACAGGTCGAACCATTCGTTGACGAGACTTCAAAAATGGCAAAACACATACTCTCTAACTATCGGGAAAAGGTAATTCTTCCAGAAGATCTAGCTATCGAGTTGAACGGATCTAGAGAGCCACTTTCGATTCAGCAACTCCCCACACCACATCCAATCTACGATGTTGGCCTCAGCACTTTGATGGGTTTGAGGCCCGTAGTCATGGGTGCATCCTGCGTATTGTGGAACGGACCAGCATCTTATTTCGAGAAACAAAATTTCGCCTTTGGAACTGTAGAGGTCCTGAATATGTGCATAGAGACCGACGCGATCACAATAATTGGAGGTGGCCATACTAGCGCCTTGGTCGAAGCAAGAGGCGCCTCTAGTCGAGTCACGCACAACAGCTCGGGTGGTGGAGCCACCCTAACGATGCTCTCAGGAGGCAGGATGCCCGTCATCGAGGCACTTGAACGGTCATTCGAGGCATCTGAAAGCATACTCGGGGAACGCGGCCTACTTGTGTGATGGAGCCACTGGGGAGATTCGAACTCCCGGCCTTCTGATTACGAATCAGACGCTCAACCAGGCTAAGCTACAGTGGCAACAAGCCGTCCGTCCGCATTCCCGGAATAAGCAAATCGGTGATACCTTCACCTTATCGACGGCACCAAGGTTAACTATGTAGAGTTACACGGACATGTATGACATTAGAGGGCGAAGCAACCTCTGCACCAGCCGGAACAACGATCGTTTATGCAAATCAGAAGAGTGGCGGGCCAAGAGTTTTCGGAGCCCTAGCCATGCTTCTCGGAGGCATAGGAGTAATAATGGCGCTGCTCGATATTGCATCTGCTGGCGAGACCATAGAACTCTGGGGTGCTGATGAAACATCGTACTCATGGTGGTTCTACGTTTCCCCGCTTCTAGCAGCCGCCTCGGGCGGATTGTTCGCTTACGCAGGATTCCTACTATGGAACTACAAGAAGAAGGGCGTATGGATGGGCTTCGGTGCCGTCGGAATCAACGTCCTGGATGGCATCCTTGGTTCAGTCCTAATTGGGATGATCACTGACGAGGTCGGAGAGGCAGCAGGTGTCGAGGGACTCGGCGGCATAATGGCCGGCGCCGGACTCGTTTTCACCGCTATCGGCGCAGTATGTTGCGGACTAATCGTAGCATTACCGCTCCTCATGAACGGAAACGATCTCGACGACGAGTGATTCAACGCAACTCTCTGAGATTTATGATCCCGCCTATGCGGGCATGGACATCCGATAGGATGGACTCTAGCGCAGCTTCTGTCCGACCTTCGGCCCTCATGATCAGGATTGGCTCTGTATTCGAGGGCCTGCATAGGAACCATCCATCTGGATATGTGACCCGCACTCCGTCGACCTCTGAGAATTGCAAGTCTGAAAATGATGAGCGCACTGATTTCATTATGTCATGCCGCTCACCTTCAAAACTGATTTTCGATTCTCCCGTTGATGGATACTCTGGAATCGAAGAAAGAAGTTCGGAGAATCCAATGCCGCCATTATTCGGGTCAGACGACCTCGCTACGAGTTCTATGAGCCTCGCACTGTTGTAGAGTGAACAGTCAAATCCATTCCAGCGATCATTGAAGAAAAGATGGCCGGACATTTCCCCTGCGAATCTTATCG
>DATW01000093.1:9242-24728 GCA_002504845.1 Euryarchaeota archaeon UBA250
GCTATGGCTTCATCAACACCCATACTACATTTCACATCATACAGGATAGTACGGCCCTCTTCTGAATCTTTATCCGACTCTTCATTGAGCAAGATATCCCTGGCAAAAAGTCCAATCAAACGATCCGGATGAATGAACCTCCCCTTCTCATCAACTACGCCAATCCTGTCCCCGTCTCCGTCCACGCCGATTCCAAATTCAGCCTCCGAAGATGCCACTGTAGCTGACAACTCCATCATGTTGGCAGGACGAGTCGGATCAGCCGGATGCGCAGGGAAATCAGCATCCCATTCGCAGTTAATCGCTACAGTTTCTACGCCTAATTTCTCGAATAGGTCAACAATATAAGGTCCGGGAACAGCATTGGCAGCATCAACTGAAACCACTATTTTTCGATTTATGGGCCCTATATCTTTCACAATCTCTTCGATAACTGAATTGACATATCCAGTTCCGTCAATCAAGGCGCCGTAAAGACCCCCTTCCTCTTCAGACATAGAATCGAAAACGGCTTTCAGATCTTGCAGGTCTCTCCCTGCCAAGGGCAAACCGGAATGAACAATCTTGAATCCATTATACTCAGGAGGGTTGTGACTTGCTGTAATCACTACGGCCACGTCTATCTCCATATCCACAGTTGAGCGATAAACAACTCCTGTAGGCACCACTCCAAGATTTACAACTTCACAACCAGATGACCTTATTCCATCCACCAAGGCCCCATGTAATTCCTCCCCAGATGTTCGAATATCACGTCCCACAGCTATCGACGTAGCTCCTGTGAAGTCTACGATGGACTGCCCTAGTTTTTTCGAAAAAGAGACGTCAATTTCAGATCCCGCTATGCCGCGTATGTCATACGCCTTGAACACGCTCACAGCCCTGACCAGATACGCGTACTCCTAAGCGTTGCCAATTTAGGACACAGTCGGGGCAAGTCGAGACTCTTCTCGTACGGGAAGATGAATCAATGATGAGAAAACGCCCACTGCTATACCTATCCACCAAACAATCGTATAGCTGCCATATACATCGTAAAGAACACCACCCAGATAGACTCCAACGAAACTACCCATTTGATGTGAAAAGAATACTATCCCATACAATGTTGCCATGTATCTGAGCCCGTATATGTGTGCTACTAATCCGCTGGTCAGTGGAACTGTGGCAAGCCAGAGAAAGCCCATTGCGAATGAGAATATCAGCACGGTATTGGCGGTTATTGGAGTTAGAATAAACCAAGCCGCTGCTATCGATCGTCCAGCGTATATCCCCGATAAAAGCCATTTCTTACCGAATCTCTTGCCAGCCCATCCTGCCATCAGGGTGCCAATTATGTTGGCCGCCCCGATCACCGAAATTGCGAACCCACCCAATGCAGCAGTTGTTTCTATGCCTAAATCGCCGCACCAGCCAATCGGCTCCACAGGAGCGCTCATCTCTGTGATCAAAGCTGGGAAATGTGCCGTGATAAAGGCAAGTTGGTACCCGCAAGAAAAGAAGCCAACGAAGATCATCATGTACGATGGATCCTTCATGGCTATGCGAAGTATTTCTCCAAGACTTTCCTCAATCTCTTCCTTTGCTGCACGATCTGGGGATGTCATGAACGGCAGGAGCAAGAGCACAGCAAGAATCGAAGCGGCGAATATGATGAATATCGATTGCCATGACATGCTTTCCAGAAGCAAGACTGCCACCATGGGGCCTACTATCTGTCCAGCAGATCCCGCCGCCGTTGCGATTGCAAGACTCATTGCCCGATGTTCCGGCGCACTTGCGCGCCCCACCACTGCTAGAATGACCCCAAAACCAGTGCCTGCGATCCCGAAGCCGACAAGAATCTCATACAATTGAATTGAAAGGGCTGTATTTGCCTCTGTTGTGAGGACCAAGCCTAGGGCATACAAGATCGATCCTAAGACAATCGCCCGCCTATCCCCCATTTTTTCAGCAAATGCCCCGAAGAATGGCGCGCCGAATCCCCATGCCAGATTCTGAATCGCTATCGCCAGGCTAAACTCCGCTCTTGCCCATCCATATTCTTCTTGAATTGGAATCTGAAAAACACCAAAAGATGCACGTATCGCAAAACCAACGAGTACTATGATGCACCCGACTGCCAGGACAGGTGTGAACAGACGAACCTTGCCCTGATCAGCATTCACGGTCATTTCTTTCCACTTCCAAGAAAGGCCTCGGCGACGATTTCCACTTTGGCCCCTCCTGGCAATTCCTTCACAGCGTATGCCGCTCTTGCTGGAAGTACGGTTCCTGCTAGCCACGAACCATAGATATCGTTGAATTCAGAAAAGTCAGACATATCAAGAAGCAGGACGGTGACCCTCACCAAATCTGATTTCGAAGACCCCGCTTCAGATAGGAGGCTGTCTATCTTTTGAAGTGCAGTAACTGTTTGCTCCTTGAGAGAATCCCCGCCATCAGTTCCAATCTGACCTGCTACCCAAATGTGATTTCCAACAGTTATACATGGACTGTAGGGTGCCAATCGAAGCCCCCCGAGGTCGACCGCGCGCTTCTCGTACATGCCCTCGCCTGTTGTATTCAGTCATTCAGCATTACTAATCATGCCAATCACTTGTATGTGGTCCCCAGCGACATTTTCAGTATCCATCATTCCAAGAGGTACCCATTCTGCATTAATCGCATCATCACCTGCTGAAGGCTTGGAGTCAGCATCTACATCAACTCTGTAGAATAGACCCACACAATGCTTCCTTGGATCTCTTCCGGGCGAACCTAGCACACTTAGAAGAGTCGGATTTCGGCCATATACGCCCGTCTCTTCTCTCAATTCTCGTAGAACCGCGTCAAGTGGGTCTTCGCCCACATCAACGAAGCCTCCTGGAAAGGCCCACTTGCCTCGCCATTCTGGAGGATTCGGCCCTCTTTGGATCATGAGGGCCTCAATCACCCCATCACACACCCTAGTCGCGACTGCATCAACCGTTACCGACGGTGAGCTGTAACCATCGCTGCCACAGACATCACATGTCTTACGAGCCATATCTGCGTCCTCTAGAAACATAATCTTCAATCGCCCAGTACAGGTCCTGCCTTGAAAAAGAGGGCCAATGAATATCCGTGAAATACAATTCTGAATATGCAATTTGCCAGAGAAGGAAATTCGATATTCGCTCCTCCCCACTGGTCCTGATCACAAGATCGGGATCTGGTAACTCAGAAGTATACAGCCTTGATGATATAGCATTCGCATCTATCGAATCTATCTCAAGATCCCCATCGGCATGGTCCTTAGCCAATGATTTGACAGCATCGATTATCTCTTCCCTTCCGCCGTATGCCAGACATACCGTGAATGTGAAATTCTTGTACTCACGAGTGACCTCTTCAGCTCTGGATATTGCATTTCTAACACGTTCTGGAAGCATATCGAGACGTCCTACGGCGTTGACGCGAACCCCATTCTCATGGATAAGAGGGTCTACCGAAATCTCATTCAGACCTTGGACGTATAGGTCGAATAAGATTTCAATTTCTTCTTCAGTCCTGTTAGTGAGGTTCTCACTGGACAATGCATAGACTGTAAGATAGGGTATATCAAGATCCAAGACCCACTTCATCACCTCTTTCAGTCGTTCCTTGCCAGCTGAGTGCCCTTGTCCAGATTCCATGGAATGAGCCCATGCAAACCTTCTATTCCCGTCCATTATGATTGAGATATGCTGGGGAAGCTCAGAAGGATCAAGCTCACGGAGCCTAGAACGCGCCCTCACCCCCCTCACACGTTCAATTCTGCTGACAAGACTCCATGCGAGCCGAGAATTGACAATCCATTTTCCCAGAGTTTTGAAAATTCTGAATCTAAGTAGCCACTTTGCAGACCTGTCTATTGATCGACCGAGCCACCCTCTATGATTTGCCATGAATGCCCCTCACGTGAAGATGATGTCTGCAGAATCGCCGACCAAGTCCATCAGCCCCTTTTCCGGATTAACGACTATTACTTCTCCTGCAGCTTCCCAAACTGGGATATCGATGTGGCTGTTCCCAGCATACCCGAATTGACCTTTCCCGAACCTTGCTGTAAGAGCCTCAGCCTTATTGGCCCCTCTGAGGTTTATGTCGCCGTCCGATGCCATTACGTCATTGAATATACCGAGATGCGCAGCAATGGACTCAGCAATTAGCCGATCAGACGCAGTCACGAGATACAACTCTCTTCCACGTGCGTATTCGCCCGTTACCCATTCCATGAATGAAGGATGAAATTCTAACTCTGCAGGATCAAACTTCAGCAATCTTCCTAGACGTTGCTTCCAAACCGCTCTTTGCCCCGTTAACTCAAGCCAGATAAATCTGAAAATCCTCCATGGCCTCGGCAGCAAAACTCTGCGAATAGACACCCAACTCATGTCTGTGAGAATAAGGGTCCCATCCAAGTCGACGGCTAAGGGCATTTCCGAATGTTGGCCGGCCACGATATCACCTGGCCGAGCCTCTGGGTTCAATGTTCTGACCGTTCGTCTGATACGCATGTACCCAATCCTACTGTCATGGAGTCCGGCGATACCCCCGCAGAGCCCGATTCCAGGACGCCCTTCACAATGGTCGAATTATTAGGCTCAAGAATACACAAAATCCCCTCTGAGAATACTCCTTCGTCCATCGAAGAGTGGGTGAAATATACTCAATTTTTTGAAGTGTGGGGAGACGTTCCGGTGGAACTGATCTCCATGGATAATCGAGGACAGGAGATCTTGATTGAAAGCAGCAGCGGATCATATCGAGCCGAGTTTTCTCAATGGCCCGTTTCCGGCATGCGGGCTAGGATGAGATCGGAAAATAATCGGATTGAATGGCCAGTTGGGGGATTATCTATTGAGGGGTTGGATATCGCACTCTTGTGGAGGGATGATTCTAATTCATCAGATGCAGAGGAGGTTATGTTGCAGCACATTGCGTCTCAAGATATGGATTCAGCAACTCAACTATTGGAAAGGTGCGGCAGAGCATTGGCTTCTGCTCAAGAGGCTCTATCCGCCCAATGGATAGGCCCATCCGACTCTCGTGCCTGGAACTCATCAATTACTAAGTTGGAAGAGGCCACTAAGAGTAGAACATTGTGGAGAGCCCCTTTCAAACCGGGAATGCCTGCCATGCTTTCTTTGGGCAAGATGTCTCTAGATCGTTTTTCGGAGTCATACGAGGGTTTGATGCGACTGCGTCCGCCAATGTGTGGCCCATCTGACGCCGCCTCAAGGTCAAGGGGCATTGAGTGGCCGGCTTTGAGGGATTTAGCGGCCCTGCTGTACAACATTGGTGAAATAGCACATGGAAATGTTGAGCAAGAAGACTTCGAAAATCTAAGGCTCGCTACGATAAGAGGGTGGTCCAAATACCCAGGCCGTCGAAGAACTGGTGGTGTAAATCCCCATAGAGCTCTACAGATCATTGGAGGGGGGGTATCGATATGGGAATATGAGCAGGCGCTTTCTTCGAAATTCGACACTACCGAGAACTCATCGCCAATTCCTCCAAGAACGGGTTACATACTAAGCAAAGTCGCCCCCATCCAGAGAAAATTATTCACCATACGGATATTTTCTGCCGCTTCCCTGGTGGGCGCTTCTTCTGCATTTTTGGGTATCATTGCATCCATATTGGAGCCGACTCAGACGTCTTTCTTTGCAGCTGCAGCAGGCGTCTCTGTTTACATTATGATGAATGGGCTATACAGGTACGTGGCTCCAAATCCAGAGACGACATTCATGTGATCTGCGTAGGGTGCCATGCACCAGATTCGTATCTGTAGGCCATAGGCACACCTGTTGGAATCTCTCTCTTCACTATCTCGTCAGGCCCAAGGCCTTCTATTTCCATCACAATCGAACGAAGCGAGTTTCCATGTGCAGCGACGAGAACAGTCTGGCCGGATTCAAGATTAGGAACAATCTGTTCGAACAGACACGGTAATGTCCGCTCCGAAGTCATTCGAAGACTCTCACCACCAGGGGGGACGCCTTCGAAACTCCTCCTCCACATCCTGACTTGCTCGATCCCAAACTCTTCCCGGCACTCTTGCTTATTCCTGCCTTGAAGATCCCCATAATTGCGTTCATTTAATCGCGAGTCATATGTCACTTCACCACTCCATGAATGATTGATGTCCAGAATTATCTGGGCCGTGTGTTGGGCTCTGACAAGCCCACTAGCATAGACAGCATCGAATTCGATTTCACAGAGTTTTTCTCCAGCACTCTTCGCCTCATCCATGCCCTTATCAGAAAGCTCGATATCCACCCATCCTGTGAATCTGTTCTGAGCATTCCAAAGGGATTGACCATGACGAATAAGGACCAACAATCCCATTCTGACACCTCAAGAACGCCTTAACCGTGGCTCGTGGAACTCAAGACCGAGAGTGTCTGCGAACTTCTTAGCCTCTACTAGAGCGTCTTCGCTCATTGCCCTCTGTACATCGGAAGACTGTTGGGTGTAGAAATTCGCTTGCACTATGATGCTTGATGATCCCATGGAGAGTATCTTCACCCATGATGATTGTTCGTTGACCGTCCGCTCATCAGCATTCAGCATTTCTGACATTTTCTCGCAGAAACTCTGCAGGGCCCCAGATTCACTGGAAACCTCGAATTCAAACGGCATCACAACTCTTCTGAAACGACGTTGCGAGAAATTCTCTATCGGCGAATTTACGAGGTTAGCATTTGGAACGGTGATGATCGTATCCAGGCCGGTTCTCAGTACCGTCATACGCATCCCTATGTCAACGACCTCACCTTCTATGCCGTCCACTTTTATCCAATCACCGAGATTGAAAGGTCTGTCTATTATGATAGACAGAGCACCGAACATGTTGGACACCGAGTCCTTGGCTGCCAGGGCAAGCGCAAGACCGGTGATTCCGAGACCCGCGATGATCCCATTCAGGTCGAAACCAGCGACACCAGCCACTACGAAGGCACCCAGGACAAATACTCCCATTCTGGCCAGTGATTCACCTATGCTTGCCAGGGATTTCTGAGATGCACTGCTGTTGTCATCATGGGATAGCATATCCCCTATGGAACCAACCAACCCGTAAGCGGCGAATAGGAACACGAGTACGTAGAGTGAAACAATTGATGAGAGGGCCCAGTCTACCCAATCCTCGTCCCATACTGGTTCAACTATGTTATCTAGAATCTCAATGAACTCGACGAAGAAAACCAATGCTATCGCCAAGGAAAGAGCTCGAGCCCCCCTTACTCCCAGCATGTCATCCACCTTTTCTCGATCAAACATTTTTTCCATGATCTTGGGAAGTACTATCTTTCTTACAAATCGCCCAAGTAAAAGTGACAGAATTCCAATGACTGCTATGCATGCTAGGGTCCCTGCCGAGAACCCCATGATGTCTGCCTCTAACCCGAAGTCGGAGAATGGCCCGCCACCCGGAACTGCCTCACTCATGGGGGGTCCCCTAATGGGGGGCCTGATAAACGCCCCCCAGTACTTTGTAAGTATCCACACTTCTCCGAGGGATTGAAGGATGTGCCCCCTCACGTTCGCCTATGGAGGAGGTGAAGAGGGCAACCCGCCCGAACCCCGCAAGAGGTCTGAGAACTCGTCTGACATGCCTTCTGTTGCCATTCTTGCTCTCCGTCGTGGCTCCAGCCGCCATCGCGCCAGCAGTGCTCGCACAGGAAGAAGAGTCAGGAATGTCACCAGATGAGACATGGTCAGCTGAGTACGTAAATCAGATTTATCCCTGGGGAGGTGATGAAAAGGCCCAGTTCTCAGAGTACCACGACTATTTCTCAATGAAGAACAGGATGCAATTCCTAGCGGATAGCAATCCGGATATTCTATCTTTTCACGAAGGGCTTCTTGGAGGGGTAAATGCAAGAGGAAACCAAATGACCCTCGACGATTACAAGGGGTGGCATTACAGACATCCCAGCCCATGGGTAAAGATCACCGCAAATGTACAAGGTGGCGACTATAACGAGTTCAACGATGACTCAGGTAACTACCCTGACAGACCCGATGTCATGCTGGTTGGCGCGCACCACTCAAGAGAATGGATGTCCTATGAAGTCCCAATGTTTTTCCTCGAGACAGTGGTTCACTATTATGGAAAAGCCGGTATCGACAACGACGGTGATGGACTTGTTGACGAGGATGGCTGGGACGGTATCGACAACGACGGCGACTGCACCTCGCTCAACGCTTCATTCCAAGACTCCAATGGAGATGGGACTCCATGCGGCCCAGGTGATCTCGGGGTGGATGAGGACTTCAGCGAGCAATTCATCACAGACATGATTGATACTCGTGAAATTTACCTCATCCCAATGCTTAACGTGGATGGGGTGAGGTACGACAGGGAGGAGTTCTGTGGCGAACAGGCATACGACGGTTGTGACTCAGGTTCCCCAGGATGGAGGAAGAATCTAAGGGATAATACGATCACTGGTGTTACTCCAATTCCAGATACCGACGAAGAGGTCAACGAGGGGTGCGATGGAGTAGACCTGAACAGGAACTACCAGTTCGAATGGGGACTCCTGATTGGAGTTTCGCCGGTCCCTGGGGTCTGTACCTTTGGAGATCCGGACCTCGTGCAGACTTACCCCGGACCTCTTGATACCGTTGATAACGACGGAGATGGAAGAATCAATGAGGACCACGTTGACGGAGTCGACGATGATGGAGATGGCTTGATAGACGAGGATTGGATAGGGGGAAACAGCGAACCAGAGACCAAATTCATCCAAGACCTAACTGAGATGAACGATGATAACGGAGACGGAGCCTCTGACTTCAAGGCCACACTGTCATGGCATTCATATTCCGAGCTCGTTCTTTGGCCATGGGGCCATTGCAACGATTGCCAAACGGTAGATGACGAGTACCTAGTATACCATGGGTTTGTGATGGGGGAGATGACAGATTACGAACCCATGCAATCGTCGGACCTTTACGCAACACAGGGTGATTTCTGCGATTGGCACTACGGCGTTCACCAGTCCTACTGCTACACGATAGAGATTGGTAATACCTTCCACGAACAGCCTGATGACATAGCTCATATCGCAGTTCGGAACCTCGGCATTCCATTCTACATGGTTGAAATCGCGGATGATCCACGTTTCAGAGCCGTACATGGGATAGAGAATATGAGCGCCAGGCATTGGATACAAACCCCGTCCGAGGTGAATGTACCTGAGAAGGGAGACATACACATCGACCTGTGCCTTGACCCATACTTCCCATTCTCCACCCAGGAAGACAGGTCGCATTTGTCATGGCGTTTCGTCGAGCCGAATCGCCAGCAAGATGACTACGGTCCGACGGAATGGAGACTGGTGCCTTGGGAGAAAGCACCCTTCACAGCCTCGGGAGCCGATTGCCAGTTGAAGGACGGCACAAATGGCACGGTCCTGACCAGCACCGTTCCGATACCTGATACGTCTGTGGGGAAGCTCCAGTATCGCGCACAGCTTGGGACCACCAATGGCGCATTCCCATTCACATACCCGACTATCGAGGACGGAGGGAACTATTACGAGCTCACAATGCCCTACAGGGCAGGATTCGGATCAGCGATTATGTCAGTCCTCATGTTCGCATTCATCGCTGGCGTCGTCTGGGGTGGCTTGGCATTCCTTCTGAGAACTATGCTCGACGAAGACGCACCAGTTCTATCTCTCCCACCGGGGGGGCATGAATGACCAGCTCATCAGACGAGTTCAGTGGCCGATTAGGACTGATATTCGCTACTATAGGCGCTGCGATTGGAACAGGCAACATATGGCGATTCCCGAGAATGGTCGGTGCTAACGGCGGGGGCTCATTTCTGGTCCCGTGGTTAATCTTCCTTTTTCTCTGGTCCATCCCGCTGGTCATCGCCGAATTCGCGCTCGGCAAGCGATCAAGGACCGGCACCGTGGGTACATTCAGAATATTCAACGGCCCAAAATTCGCTTGGATGGGGCTGTGGACTGCATGGATTTCCACAGCCATAGGCTTCTACTATGCCGTGGTGACCGGTTGGTGCATCAACTACTTCCAGAGCGCTGTTCGAGGTGGCCTAGGGTCAGACGTAGATACGACTGAAGTTTGGAACACCTTCTTGCAAGACCCATCCCAGGTGATCATGTTCCAAGCACTTGCAGTGCTGATCACAATGGCAGCGATATGGAAGGGCGCTAAGGCCATCGAGAAGGTCAATGTGATTCTGATGGTCTCTTTGTTCATCCTTCTATTCTCAGCGTTGTTCCTCGCTTTTGTCATGGATATGAATGACGGTTCACTGGATGGTTTCGTATACATGTTCAGCATACAACCCGAGTACCTTTTGGAACCAGAGACCTGGATAAACGGGCTGTCGCAATCAGCGTGGTCTTGCTCAGCAGGAATGGGCATGGTTATCACCTATTCAGTATACATGAGGAAGGACGAGGATACAACTCTGAATGCAGCCACCATGTGCCTTGCAAACAATAGCATCTCGATCATAGCAGGGCTAACCGTCATGATGGCCGTATTCTCCGTCGTGGACGATCCCCTGTCTGCAGTGAGCGGAGGCAGTAGCGCGATCACGTTCCTCGTGCTCCCCGAGGTATTCGCACAGGCACCCGGGGGACCGGTCGTTCAGCTTGCGATGGTCGCGATGTTCTTCCTCGCACTTTCATTCGCCGCTTTGACCTCGATGATATCGACTGTAGAGCTATGCGTTCGAAATTTCGTGGATCACGGGGTGAATAGGGAGAAGGCCGTCGGTCTAACTAGCATCGCAATATTCCTGTTCGGCATACCTAGCGCTGCCACTTGGATATTAGTGGACGAATCCACAGGCGTTGCCTTCCCTCAGTTCCTTGAGGTGCAAGACCACATATGGGGATACGGTTTGATGTTCAGCGGACTGTTCATCGCATTCGCTATCTGGAAGTACGGATGGTCCAGATACAAGGTCTGGAAAACGGAAAATGATGTCGAGGGCTTCTCTATGCGCGACTACCTAGATCACGGAGTCTCGTCATTCAGGGACGACTTCATCAACACTGGCGACAACGATTGGTGGATAGGCAAATGGTGGGACTACATCATGTATCTCGGATTCCCGATAATGTTCGTGATACTCATGGGCACGTTCTTCGTGGACATGCTAGCGACTGTCGACGACCCCTGGAACCCGACAAATCCGAAAGGCATCACGATAATCCTCATCTTCTGGGGCATAACTGCGTTCTTGTTCATCAGCATGAACCGTCTCATGCTCGTCAACAGAGTCGTGCCGACTGGCAAATCTGGATTCCCCATGTGCCTCTTATCCGGCGAATACGTCCTCGAGCCAAGGCCACTGTTCAGAAATGTCCCAGAGGGGGCAGACGTGCCGATCGATACGCTACCTGGCGGTGAAGACCCCTTCATCCTCAAGGTGGGCGATCCGATACCCGAGCTTGAGAATCAGCCATTTGCTGTCTCTGGTGGCCCTGTGATGGACGCTGAAATCGTATGAAAGACCATCAACGAGAGAATTACAATTTACGTACACTTGTGGTTGAGTATGCGTATTTTTGTGTCGTTGGAACATTGAACGTCCTCATCTTCTTCGCCATGTACTCCGTTGCCTACTCCATAGCGGGGGAAATCGAGTATCGTGCTGCGAGTGCATGGTCAGTTTCCTATCTCCTAAGCTCACTAATCTCTCACTCCATGCATAGGTGGTTCACGTTCCGTTCGACTTCCCCTTATGGCCGCAGTCTCGCTCTCACAATGGCTGTATACACGATTCTACTGATCATTTCCACATTTTCACAGGCTATTTTGGCAGACAGGATGGGTTTTGATCACCTTGCTGTCTGGGCCTTGAATACAGCTGCATTCGGATTCCTCTCGTTCATTGCATTGAGATTCATCGCATTCCCGATGTCCGATGGAACCATTTCAGTCCGCGAACGCATCGAGATTGCCAAGTTGGGCCGTAGGTCTTGAAGTGCATTCGCAGACAGCGACCGATGTGTCTGCCGGCGTGCGAGGGACTCGCGACTTCTATCCGGAAGAGATGAGACTCAGAAATTGGCTATTCGAGCACTTCCACGCCGCCGCCCGGTCTCACGGCTTCGAAGAGTACGATTCACCAGTCCTCGAGAGCGAGGAACTCTACACGAGAAAGGCAGGCGAAGAGATTACTGCACAGCTGTACAACTTCGAAGATAAGGGCGGCAGACGCGTAGCTCTCAGACCTGAGATGACGCCTTCCCTAGCGCGGATGGTCATGGCCAAATCGGGAACGCTCCCCACGCCTATCAAGTGGTATTCCATCCCGCAGTGTTGGCGATATGAAAGAACCCAAAGAGGCCGTGGAAGGGAGCATTACCAGTGGAATGTGGACATATGGGGGATGCAAGGAGTCGAGGCGGATGCCGAACTACTCTCGGTGCTGGTATACTTCTTCCGAGCCGTCGGTCTCAAATCCGACGACCTCGTAATACGGGTAAGCAATAGGAAAGTCCTCGAGGAGGTCTTGGGGGCCCTTGGAATCGAGGGGGAGACATTCTCCAAAACATGCATCATTATCGACAAGATGGACAAACTACCTTCTGAAGCCATTGAGCAGCAACTCGCAGATTTAGGCCACGGTCAAGATTCGATAGCCAGGATAAGGAAAGTCCTCGGGATAAAGGATCTAGATGATTTGAGCACAGAGTTGGATAGCGACAGCAAGGCGGTAAGGGAACTCGAAGATCTATTCGCCCTATGCGAATCTTACGGGATAACGAGCTGGCTGTCCTTTGACGCCTCTGTTGTCAGGGGCCTCGCATACTACACTGGATCCGTGTTCGAGGCTCATGATAGAGACAACGAACTCCGGGCGATATGCGGGGGAGGTAGATATGATCGGCTACTGTCCACCCTCGGTGGCAAGGATCTACCAGCCACGGGATTCGGCTTCGGCGACATGGTAATCATGGAACTCCTTTCAGTCAAGGGCCTGATACCGCATCTGCCCAGTGGGAATGAGGACATAGTAATCCCTCTCGACAAGGCCCTGAGGCCCGCTGCTATGGCAGTCGCGTCCAGACTCAGGGCATCCGGCAGATCCGTGGATCTAGTTTTGGATGACAAGAGGATGAAGTGGGCATTCAGACATGCTGAGAGAACGGGTGCTCAGAGGCTCGTCATGGTCATGCCAGAGGAATGGCAGGCTGGAAAGGTCAGAATCAAGAATCTAGAAACCGGCGAAGAGTCTGATTTTGATGCAGAGTCTCTGTGACCCAACTCAGTTCTCGTGACGGAGTCTGCTAGCCGCCACCGCTCCGATTGCCAGTGACCCCACCCCTGCAAGAAGTCCGAATCCGGGCAACAAGCCACTTTCTACCGCGGACGGCGGAGCATTGTCGCCACCGACAGCGATTGGATCGGAGGCGTTGATGACTGGGAAGAGAATCTCCGTGTTCATACCGTCTTGGTTATTTGAATAATACAATCTGAAAACACCCGTACAATCGAATACGATGCACTCCAAGCCTCCTGGATTGGGTTTTGAGTACTCGAATTGCAACTGTGGCTCCTCAAAGCTCTTGTTCCATCTTGTCATATTCTCTGCTACGGGGATTTCCCAGATTACCTGCTCATCCTCAAAAGAATTGGTTGCGAATTCATTCACTGCAACCACGGTACTACCCTTCATCAGTGAGATTCGCAACTCTTGACATTCTGCTGTGTCGCTACAGTCACCGGATTGGACATAGACACCCACATCTATCCTGATGGTCCCATTTGGATTGAGGTACATATCTTCCTTGAAGGATTCTGACATAGCGCAATTGAAGTTGACATCAACCTGTTGATTTTGTGCAAACTCCTTCTCCCCATAGCCATCTACGGCGGAGGTAGTCTCATTCGCATCGAAATGGGTCCAACACTGGCCTATGTTGTCGGTGCCCCAAATGTGCATGTGAGGATTCTCCACGGAGGGCTGCTTCGCATCTGCCGCCTGTGCAGTGGCAGGCGCGCCTATGACTGCGATTAGCATAACCGCAAGCAGAGTTAATGCAGCGATTCTCTTCCCAATCATGGCTTTCATGTCAATACTCTCGTGTTTCAATCTATGGGGGCCCCGTGCGCTCTAACCATCAAATCTGTGCAGTCCATCCTCATCCCGGGCACTCTTTCGAGCAATATTGAGCGCATCACCGAGAAGATCCGCGGCCATCGACCCTCCTGAGAGCCTATCGCCCGCCACTCCTGTGATTATCGACATCACCTTGATGGTGTCTCCGAAAGCGGGGTCCTGCCGGGCTCCGAATATCACCTGAGCATCTGGAGCGAGCTTCGCCGTCATCAGCTCGACAACCTGGTTGGCTTGTTCCAGCGTCATGTAAGAGCCGCCAGTCACATGAATAAGCGCACCAGTCGCACCCTCGATATCAACATCGAGAAGAGGGTGGTTCATGGCCTCGTGGACGACTTCCTCCGGCCCCTTGTCGCTCTCCCCGTAGAGCATCATGGTCACGCCGCCACCCTTCATGATGGATCGGACATCAGCGAAGTCCAGATTTATCAAGCTTGGAACTGTGATCGTCTCGACTATTCCCTTGATTATCTCAGCAATCAGCTGATCCATGATGCTGAAGGCCTCTTCGAGGGGGAGATTGGGAACGAACTGGAGAAGCCGGTTATTGTCCAGTACGAGGACCGCATCCGCAGCGCCCCGAAGAAGGTCGAGACCCTCCAAAGCACGCTGCATCCGCATCTTTCTCTCGACGGCGAATGGCGTGGTGACGATCGCAACGACGAGAGCACCGACCCTCTTGGCCTCCGCTGCCACCACGGGCGCTATGCCTGTCCCAGTCCCCCCTCCGAGGCCCGCAGTCACGAATACCAGATCCGCCCCATTCACGATCTGGGTAATCACGCCCCTGCCAGCCTCAGCGGCTTTGCGGCCCATATGGGGGTCGCCCCCTGCTCCGAGACCTCTTGTGATGTGTCTTCCAACGAGTAGCTTCTGCTGGGCGCGGGTGTTGTCCAGATGCTGCTTGTCCGTGTTTATCGCTACGGTTATGGCTCCTTCCACCCCTATGTGCGTAATGCGATTCATCGTGTTGTTGCCAGACCCGCCGCACCCGCAAACAAGGATACGCGGGTCGGGCGGCCCGAAGCTCTCGAGCTGCTCATCTGTGAGAGCGGTGGATGACCCTGGTTGGGCCATGGTCCCCCAAGCTGGCGCATTACCTATCGTCATGTATTGGCCTCCACCCCAAATGGATGCAGACAATCGATTTCTTGGCCTTCTTAATGATTGAGGGAGGCACGACGTCCGCAGGGCCGATTATCGTCCGTCTTGATGCAAGCCGAAGCGACTACTTCCCGGAAACGGAGATAAGTCTCCTGCTTGCCGCTCGGACCAGCCGCGCTTAGCTCAGTTGGCTAGAGCACCTGACTGTAGACTGGAAACACATGGTTGTGGGCAGCCATCAGGGGGTCCCCGGT
>DATW01000093.1:25045-49167 GCA_002504845.1 Euryarchaeota archaeon UBA250
TCAAGTCCGGGAGCGCGGACCAAACACCGTGTTCAATCTATTTTCAGTGAGGATGCCGTTTCAATCACCCTCAAATAGGGAATGGCGGTCGCTCGGGACCCGGAGGTTCAATTATGGGAGTCGCAAAGCACATGCAGGCCACTTGGAATCGTCCTAAGGCAACCATCCCAGCAAAGGCCCGCAGGGAAAGGATGGCCGGCTGGAGGCGCGAGGGCGTATTCCAGCGGATACAGCGACCAACGCGCATCGACGCTGCACGACGAGTCGGGTACAAGGCCAAGCAGGGAATCGTGATGGTCAGGACCCGTGTTCGAAGAGGTGGCTTGAGGAAGAGCAAGGTTCACATGAAGAGGAAGCCATCCAATGCAGGTATCAAGAAGATCACAATGGCGAAGTCGATTCAGAGAATCGCCGAGGAGCGTGTCAGTAGGCGCTACCCGAATCTCGAAGTCCTGAACTCGTATTGGGTCGGCGAAGACGGCAAGAACAAGTTCTACGAGGTCATAATGGTCGATCCACACCATCCCGCTATCAAAGCCGATAAGCAACTCGGATGGATATCTTCGGGATCCAGCCACTCTGGCCGCGCCTTCAGAGGCAAGACAAGCGCCGGAAAGAAGGGACGTGGCCTGTTCAACAAAGGAAAGGGCGCTGAGAAGTTGCGTCCAAGCCTCAAGGCGCATCAGAACCGCGGCAAGTGAGTAATGGCTGCGTCAGGTTGATGCCGACATCCGTTAGCCAACCATCATGGTGGACCGCAGGCTGACCGAGATGCACGGCCTTCCAGTGGTTCTTCCGGATGCACGTATACTCGGAATCGTGCACGACGTAGTGCTTGATGAACAGGCAAGGACCTGCACCCATCTTTTCGTAACAGAGACCACTGATACAATCATCGAAGGCGGAATGCACGTCTCTGTCCCGTGGTCATGGGTCCGTTCGATATCTGACGTCATCCTTCTCAGATGGTTCCCGCCCACCCCCATACCCCGTCGCCCCGACTCCTAATCGTGAATTATGCAGCAACCATGGAACCGATATGATGTAAAGCATGTTTGAGCACGACAGCATCGATGAATCGTCTTAGCACTGCCGCAGTCGTGCTGATGCTCGTCCTAGTCCCTCTTTCTGCAAAGGCCGCAGAACCGAAGGGCACAGTCACATGCATCCAGGAAGACGCTTCTGATGGTCTGGCCGCATGGAGCCTTTCAGATCAAAGCTGTTTGAGAGTGGGGATCGGACTTCTAAGTCCGGGCACTGCTGTCGAGTTCAATATCAGTACCGACGCTCCCGTCGACATACTACTCTTCTCTTCGACCGGTGTCGTCGTTTATCAGCAAGAGCAGAATTATCGCAGGGCAGACGTATGGGAGTCCGATTCGGTATTCGAGTCATTCTCCGGTGACGGAAGTTGGCGATGGTCCACCCCCTCCGATAGAGGGGCAACTCGCTGGTATCTTGTTGTGGATAATTATGACCATGCCCAAGACCAAGATCAAGGCGCCTTGGGAGGTTCTAGCGTGGCAGTCTCATTCGGAGTTTCAGTCGTCCAAGAGGAGCCATTCACGCTGTACGATGACATCGTGCACTTGTCACCATCATCATTCGCCACTCTAGCAGGTCCATTTCAGGCTGATCAAGGTACAGTGGTGAAGATATCCGCCTCTTCTATGAAGGGAGAGTCAGATGTGTTCCTCATGTCCCAGAATCAGTATCAGCTGTATTCCGCTGGAGCTGCCCCAGCACGAATCGATCAAGGGTCGATGTTGTTGGTTGGCAGTGCAAGAACCGTGTTATTCAGCGTAACAGAAGATCTTGATGGGGCTGATTTGTACGTCGTACTCGATAACAAGGCGGGAGGCGGAGGGGTTGGAACATCGTCAATCGCAACAACGGTAACGGTAACTCTGACCCCAATATTGGATCCAAGAATAACTGATTCAGAGTTGCTTGCGGTAGTGGATGTGGGCCAGACTGTGACTTTGGACGCCAGTACAACGCCAAATCGATCAGGCCAAATAACCTCTGAGGGATATCTCTGGGACCTCGATGGCGACGGTTTCAGCGATGCAGCAGGAATGTCCGTCGAGAATACTTGGAACGATCCTGCCGATCTAACAATACACCTTCGAGTGATTGGTATCGATGGTAGACCTGCTACGAAGTTCCATGAGATCAGCATCCAAGATCTATCTCCCCCCGTGGCGCAGATCGATGGCGCAGAGAACATCACCAGGACCTTCGGTGAATCAGTCTCAATGACTGGCACATATTCTGACAACTGGCAGGTTGTTTCTGTAAAGTGGTACTTTGGCGACATACTCGTTCTCACTGACCCATCCCCTCAGAAGCAGGGAATATCCAGCCTCAATCTGGAGATTGGAACCCTGGAGATTTCCGCAGGTAGCCATCCTGTGCGTATGGAGGTCACGGATGCAAGTGGAATGATGTCGAACTCGACGTCGAATCTTACTGTGTATGACGCGACCCCTCCTTCAGTCAATGATGCGATTGTGGAGCTGACGAGACTATCGGGCGAGACCATCCGCCTAGAGGCAAGCGCAGCAGACCCAGAGTCTGAAACGCTGGCCTACTCGTGGGACACAGATGTCAATGTCGACAGTGACGGCGACGGAATTACGAATAATGACCAAGATTTGAGCGGCCCGGTTTATCTGGTTACGTATCCCAAAACCGGAATTTACTCGCTCATTTGCACAATCACAAATGACAATGGATTGGAGACAAAAATCGAGTACATAGTGGCCATAGAGGCCTCCGATACAGAGCCAACGTTGCTAGATGCCATCGCCCCATACCTCCCACTCATCGTCGCAGGCGTTCTTGCGATAATCCTAGCTTTGTGTTTGATCTTGCTTATCTCTCGTCGTGCCAGGCGTAAGATGGCGGAGATAGAGGAAGAAATGCGGGCTCTACAAGAAGAGCAGGCCCGCGTGCCTGATGAAGATGAGCAGAAGCAGATGTTCGCTCGGAGAAGTGCCGATGAAGGATATGGCGGAGGGTATGGCTTCCGACGCTCTGCAGCCCCGCCGGTGTCCAACGATCCAGACATAGCAGCGTTACTGGGCCGTTCACCAGACAGCGTCTCCAGCCCCGCCCCTCGAAGCAGGGGCGACGAATTACTTTCGATGATGTTCGATGACGAGCCACTCGATGAGAGCCCTGTAGAGGCTCCTTCTGTCGGAAAAGAAGAACAACCAACAACTCAAATGCCCCCAAAAATACCTGAGATTGCCCATTTAGAAGACACAACGCCAGTGGAGCCAGAACCGGAGGCCCCGCCACCAGCAGTGGAGCCAGAACCGGAGGCCCCGCCACCTCTTGCAGAAGAACAAGATCAGAACGCAACGGAAGAAGAGCCGCTACAGGATTCGGACTCTATTGAAATGAAGCCCTCTTGCAGTTCATGCTCAACTTCTTTCAAAGTCAGAATACCGCCCGGAGCCCCAGGCGTCAGGGTCCCATGTCCTGCTTGCGGCTCCATCGAGGTTGTCCGCCGACCGTGACCTAAGAGGGTCACATCGGGGAATATCCTAAATCAGCCTCGTAAGAACTCTGTTACATGGCTGCGGATGCCGCTCGTGTTGTTCATCCAATTTCTGCTGCCTCTCCGCCATGGTCTGCACTGGTCATAGCACTCCTGTTTCTTTCCGCCGCATCTCCAACAATTCTCGCAAGTGCCGAGCAGAGGGTCGCCTCTGACGACTTCCAAATTCTTGACGATCTCGATGCAGTTTTATCGATGGACCGAGCAATAAAATCAGATCCCCAGGCGATGGATGAAGCCGGTGCTGCTCTAGATCTGGTCAGGAACTCAATAAGGGAAAGTGACGAGTTGTCCCCGATTCATGGGACTGGCGATTTGTTGAATGGGCTCAGTGAAATCGAGACAACCCCTCCCGAAGTGATCCATCCACGCCCATATCGAATCCTAACCGACCCCAATGAACCCCTTCCCGGTGAGGTGAGAAACATATGGTCCACTATACTCAACATCACTGACTATGCTATCTGGGTGGAGTATGAAGATCAAAGTGGCGATGTACAGCAGACAATCGAGCTTGTCACATTTTCAGACTCGCTTCTTTCCTTGATATTCAACAATGGCGATCCGTTCTTGCACCCGATGGATGTAGATGGTGATGGGAATGATGATATCGAGGTGGGTCTCACTCTCGAATTTGATTTCAATGGCGGCTGGGGCTTAAGCGGGGACAGACTTTGGATCAAGCCAACTATCCAATTTCAAGTCGATGTAATTGATGAGGAGACTCCTGAAGATCCCGCATGGGCGAATCTGGAGAGTATGGAGGTATCTTTGGTCAAGGCCTTCGCCTATTCAGATACATTAGGACTCAACCAGGGTGAGAGTTACGTTTGGGTTATCGATTCTGCATTTACACAACCACCACGTCAATTTACACTAGACGTGGGCATAGAGAGAATATTCCTCGACATATCTGATGCAGGCGCAGAATTCCTGACAGCGATTACCTTTGGAATATTCAATCCCAATGGCGACATTGATGACTCTGGAATTTCCATAGCTTCACTAGCTGCGCCATACGTGATTTCAATAAATAACCCAATAGAAGACCAGTGCCCTGATAGGTACGACCCTGTTGAACTCAACACTCTTACATCGATGGAGATTTCTTGTGGCGTTAGGGCTGGTTTTGGCTACATCCATTACTCCCCTCCAGATCAGAGCGAACGTGAGGTATGGGAAGTTGCATATATCGATCTGGGCATCCATCCAGAGGCTCAAGAACTCTTTATCCCGAGGGAGGTTTCCGTAACGATCCGCACGGATTCTTCTCTCGCCTCAGGTGTTGGTGGCGCAGGAGAGCGCAGTCTGAGTACGTTGGAATACTACTCCGACCGCGGAGCAGACATTCATCTTCATTTCCATGAGGACAGGGTAAATGTGCCTGAAGACCGTGCAGACGGAGATCACGGAAACTCCACAGATTCATTGGGTTGGCTGAGGGGGATGCCCTCCGGATCGCTTTCACCTCAGGAGATAGATAGAGTCTTCACGATGCTTGGTTCGAGATCGAGTCCAGAGTTACCAGGGTCACAACCCGATCGTCTTGGATTGATCATAGCAGTCAAGAATTTCTCCAGAGACACTTCTCCCAACGAGGACAATGATGACCTCCCAATCAATCCAGCAGACCCGCCGAAATCTATGATACTGTTCAGATCAGTAAGTAAAATAGACGCTCTTGAATACGACTCGTGGCTCACTAGGGGCGGTGTGATAACCGATCACCAGAGGATATCGATCCAAACTGGAGCGATCCCAACTGCACTGATCGTATACGGGGATTTCAACATTGGAGGCAATGACGAAGGAAACGACGTTTCGTTTGGTAATAACCAGAATCTAGACTTTCTTTCTAGAATTCTCGATGCAGCCTTGGTAAATCTGGTGGACCTGTTCTTAGAGACGGCTTTGATAATCAACTCAATTCCCACTATTGTGGTCGATGTCCTTAGCGGGGGTGTTGAGTTCTCCCCAGATGGTGGCGGACAAAATCTACATTTTGAGATTACAGACGATTTCCGAACCACCAGAGCGGCCGACATACTCCCCTCGGTGAAGCTGGCCATCGGCTCGCACGACCATATGGAGCTCGAGTCTTCCGACCATTTGATTCTTTCAAGAGACCGTGAATCAGCGCTCGTACAGGGTAATGATGGGCTCATTGAACCACTTGTTCCCATTGCAGCATCCATTGCATTCTCGGGTTTGGAAGCAGTGCACGTAACTTACGATCCAGCCACGGAGGAGCGAACCTTCCAAATGAAATCAAGAAGTAGCGGCGCACTCAAATTCCTGTATATCGACCATTATGGCAGCGATCTCTCGAATGCCTCGGTCCAAAGCCTCCGTATTTCGGACCTCCCCAATGTAATAGATCTGACAATTGACTCCGATTCTTCATCATATTCTGCTAGCCAGGACATAGAGTCATTCCAGTATCATGCCTCCAATGGAACACAGCGACAGGCAGTCAGGATACTGGGCATCCCCGACTCTTTCGATGCTGATTTTGGCGATACTCTTTCATGGAGTACCGAAGGAGCAATCTCTTCAATAGAGGCGCAGATAACCAATTCCGAAGAACCTGAGATAATGACTGGAAATCACTTTCTTTATACCCATGACTCTGAAAATGAGGCTTCTTCTCTCTCAACAAGGATATCTGGATTGAATAGCATTGCATGGTCCCCTGCCAGCGATCCGGGCGCATTCGGCAGCATGGGCAGGAGTACTGCTAGAATCACTACAGCGGAGCCTGTACCTTTCGGGATAGCCGTCGACCACGTGCCAGTCATAGGCCAGAATAATGCACTCACAGCAACAATTTTGCTTGATCCACTGCCCTCGGATATATCTCTGCAGATTCCCGGAAACTCAAGTGATGATGTTGGAATCGATATACCGGTTCTAGATCGCACAAAAGGTGTTTCAGGTCTAGCATTCTTTTTGGGTGGGTTCACAGATCTTGGCCAGTCAGTCAATCGTCTTCTTGCCTCTGCAACTTCTGAACTCACGACTGGGGCTGAAGGTGCTAGTACCTCATTCAACTATGGAATTGAGCTAGAATCGGATTCAAACTTCGACCTCATCGTACAAGCAGAACAGGGCGAAGAGCCCGAGATGGAGCCTCCTTGGGTACATGGAATTGCGATACATGCGCCTACTCAGGGGTTGTCTTCCGGATTTTCAATGAAGGTTTGGATACCCAATCTTCCCCCCTCAGTAGATCTTGAGATGGAAAGAAGGGTGATTGACGATGGCTCTCAGTGGACTGTAGCCGTCGATGCGAAAGGATGGTTGCCCGGGGCTGAGTCGATGATTATTGCAACGGACTCCATACAAGGAATGGATGCTTTCGTGACACTCCATGGGCTTCCGGTAGGCGTTAGTTCAGACATCGATCTTGATATGGTATTCGATGTAACGGAGACTACCGGCAGTATATCAGAGATAGATGCTGTTGCTAGGTATGCCGCTTCATTCCCCCTTTCCAGTATCCATGCTGAGCTGCTAGATCGGAATGTAGGTGCACGTTCTGAGATCCTCATTAACGACGTTCCGAGCAGAGTCAATCTAGACGCCAGTCTTGGAACGGCCATTAGCATAAACATGGATGTTCCAACGCAATATCAGGATTCTCAGGGAAGATCGGTTGATTCAATGATGATTCAACAGATGCAGTGGTTCGATGGAGAATGGCGACCAGCGACAGTGTTCCTCAAGGACGTACCTGGAACAATCGCACTATCAACGGAACCAGGGAGGACATTTGACATAACGAAGAGCCTTGCTTTCCAGGGCATCGCACAGCTTGACTTTGCATCAAGTACCTCTGGAATGTCGCTGTTCATTGAAGCCCAGGGAGAGGCAATTAACCAAAGAGGCGACATCCTGATGTTGGCCCAAGGGATGGCAGATAGACTTTCGATAAAACCTACGGAAGACTTCGGTCTCGCTGTGAAGTCTTCGGGGGACGGCGTCGAAGTTCTTTACATGAGGATATCAGATGTTCCAGCTGCTCCTCCTGTTGTATTGGAGGATATGGAGATTCTTTGTCAAGACATAAAGAGTGCAACCATAGAAGTGCATAATCTAATTTCTCAATATGGGTACTTTGAGATTTCTGATGTTCAGGGGGGAAGAATTGTTGCCGCTGCTCGCGCGCATGCGATTCTCGATGACGATCGTAGGATAGACCTTCGAGGCGTTCTACTCGATGCTCAATTCACCAATGGAATTCCCACGGGGACGACCTTCGGTGTGAATGGCATGGCCTCCGATCTCTCAATCATAAACAGCATTCCGGGCGTCGATGGCTCAACAACTCATATCGTCATCCCCGAACCCCTAACATCCGGACTCACAACAGCGGTAATGACGATCATAGGAGGCATACAGTCGTGAAAGACTCTCGAAGATTCTCCGACCTCGACGCCACAGAGGCCGATGAAGAAGCGGCGGATGAACTCTTGGAGTCAATCGAAGAAGTTCTAGAAAGCGTACATCCGGTGAGAGTGATATTCTCAAGTCTAGTAATACTCATCGTCACAATGCTTCTGCTGGGAAGCTCCCTGTGGGTAATTCCCTATGATGGAGTCACTGCAGATGTCGTTTATCGTCAATCTGGAGGCGGGCATATCGTGTTAGTCGAATTAGATAATCGAGGCTCCAGGGCGATGGAAGACATCGAGATGTCGATAAGAATGGTTGATGACGTAGGCATCGAAATTGGAAGAACCGATTTTTCATGGGAGAAACTCGGTGCTCACACTTCAATTGCCCATGACGATTTGGAACTTATCATTGACGGCGCCTCTGTCTGGGAGAATTACACAATTGAGATAGATCTCGAATACTATGCTTATGACGGGGATAGAAAGACAGAGAGATGGACTCATGACGTGGGCCAATGGACTTCCGAATACCACATCAATGTCGGACAATTCACAATCTTCTGAATCTTGAACTGACTACCCATACGCTCATAGAGAGCCAGAAGGCCCTCAATGCATATGAAGAAGAGGGGTGCACTGCTCATAGCAGCACTTCTGACTACAATGATGTGGGGGTCGATCGATTTCGATAATCAAGACATCCTCCCCGATGAACATCAAATCAGGCAGGTCGATCTCTCTGGGCCTTCGAAGATCTCAGACATCACCGAGCCAGTTACATTCGTTGGTGTTGAAAGGGGCAGATCCATGAGCGCAGAGACTCCGATCGGAATGTATACTCTGGCCGGATTCATACCCTCTCAGACCATTCAATCTGAGTTTACCCAATCAAGGCAAGATTTGGCGATGCTTCTGGTTGACGATATGACTGGCATGTGGGACGCCAGAATGACAATCGAGGAAATACCGGGCTTAGAAATAAGAACAGCGGTTCCACCATCCGGTTTCTTAGTCCAAGGCGATGAAAACGCTCTGGAACAGGTAGCTCTTTTGCCTTTAGTAGCGGCATCTCACCCCGTACCTCTAAGTTTGCTAATACACCCCTCAATCGAACCCACACAGGACACTATCGAGGTGGAAGTACTTGGTTGGAACACCCTCGATGCAGGCAGATCGGATGACTCGATGCCTCTTGGAATCGGCAACCTTGACACTCTTGATGGGGTGGGTTTCACAGACAGCGGCATCGTCGACAATGGTCGAAGATGGGGTTCAGTCAATTACGAATCAATCGCCTCTATAGTCGAAAATCCTGCTGTAGCATGGATTGCCCCCCTTCCTCAACTCGTACTCTCAAACGATGAGGTGAGGGATCATACTGAGTCTGAAGATGTAGAGACGTGGTTCTCGACCGTGCTCGATGGTTCGGGACAAAGAATCGCTGTAGGAGACTCCGGCATAGACCACGACCATGGCGATTTCGGATCCAGGATTGTCTCCAGAACATCAGTAACCCCCGGCGATAGCTCCACAGCCGACGGCTCTGGACATGGTACGCACGTAGCCTGTACGGCCGTGGGGTCCGGATACAGGAGCTCTGGGCAGTACGCCGGAGTTGCACCAGAGGCGGAAATCGTCTTCCAAGCAATGGAGGATGATGACTCTGGTGGCTTGTACAGCTATGGGATAGACACCATGCTTTCTCAGGCATATAACAACGGAGCACGTTTCCATACCAACAGCTGGGGCTCGGGTTCCGGTTACAACACATATACAACTTCGGCAGAGGATGCCGATGATCGAATTAGCACATGGGATCAATATTGGACATACGAAGGAATGACCGTCTTCTTCTCGGCTGGAAACGAAGGCAGCAGCGGAATTTCACCACCGGCCACAGCAAAGAATGTAGTCACAGTCGGAGCACATCAGAATAGATATGGGGGATCTCCGGATGCAATGTACCCTTACAGCAGCGAAGGCCCGACTGATGATGGCAGAATCAAACCAGATGTGATCGCTCCAGGAATGTACGTCCGATCGTGCGAGGCCCAAGAATCGGGCGGATCCAATGATCTCGGACAGTGGTACGAAGAATTCAGCGGGACATCAATGTCCACCCCAGCAGCAGCCGGGGCCTCAATTCTGATCAGAGAATACCTCATGGAAATCGCGCAGAGGCCTGCTCCACAGGCATCGCTCATCAAAGCCATGCTCATCCTTGGTGCAGAAGACACCGGCGCGCCTAATATTCCCAACAATGTAGAGGGCTGGGGAAGAATAGACCTATCCAACAGTCTGATTCCAGAATCCGATGTTGGAATATTTGTTGATGACCGTCATAGGCTGAAAAGCGGTGAAATTGATGAGTATTCGTTCGAGGTCACTCGTGCCGGTGAGCCATTGAAGGTAGTCCTCGCATGGTCAGATTACCCGGGATCCACTTCTTCCTCAGATCAGCTTCGTAATGATCTCGATCTAGAGGTAATCTCCCCAGGGGGTACATCCACCTATCTCGGGAATGTCTTCTCCCAGGGTCATTCAGTGACCGGTGGCCAGGCAGATTCCGTAAACAATGTAGAAGCCGTCTTGGTCGAATCAGCAGGACTCGGCGTCTGGACTGTCAGGGTAAGCGACGTCTATCACGCAGGAGCACGACAATATCAGCCATACTCTATTGCACTCAGGGGTGTGAATGTGAATGATCTGACGCCCGATCCTGCAGTTGATACAGAGAGCTTCACACTTTCAACCCCTATTCCACAGGTTGGGGAGACAGTTACCATTGGAGTAACCATTGCGAATCTCGGTGCAGGATCAGTACCGTCCGTCTCAATCTCTGCATCTTCTCCAGGACAGCCTCTCGGTGTACAGACAATAAGCATGGCTCCTGGTGAAGCGGTACCGCTGGAATGGCAGTGGACCCCATCGACATCGGGAACACGTCAAATTTCTATTGAGATCGATCCCACCGACCAGGTGGAAGAATCATCAGAACAAAACAATCTGCTCACAATTCCAATAGAAGTCAGTGAGCCGGGTATTCGAGTTGAAACAGACAATCCTAACCCGGTAATGACTGTTCCAAGTGGTTCTACAACATTACAGATAGCCCTCACCAATACAGCATTATTCCCCACCAATGCCTCGATATCAGCATCGAATGTTGTTAGAATGTCGGATGGGGCCATTGTGCCGTGGTACAGCTCGTTCTCTCAGACCGAGGTCGATCTGAATGCTTCAGAAGAAAAGCAACTATCATTCGCTCTAGCGCATCCAAATCCCCCCGAACCAGGAGTATACAGAGTCATAATCACAGGTATAGACGAGGTAAATGACGTTACTAGCGAGCTCATTTTGAGATTGACTGTATCCTCATTTCCCGCTGTGGAACTTAGGGTTCCAGGCGGCACATTGGCCGTTGATGCATTTGAACCGTCAAGTGCTTCTCTACAGTTGACAAACGAAGGAAATGGTCCACAGACGTACGATCTGGCTCTGGAGGCGCCTGCTGGGTGGAGAGCAACTCTGGACAATCTAGGAACGTTTGTAGATTCAACACATGGCTCCACAGGGACTCTGACACAAGGATCCTATCGTTCGATTGATATCACGCTCACACCGCCGTCTGTAGTGGTCACCGCTGGAACACTGATGAGCGCACAGCTGACCATCTCTGCCCGCACAACAACAGACTCGTGGGTAGAGGACATACCGTTAATCGTCGCTGCATCGGATAAAATAAGGCTAACACCTGATTCAGATGGCATAGATGAGCAGGTTAGACCAGACGCGAGACACGAGGTTCCCGTTCAAATCGTGAATGAGGGCAATCGAGAGATCACCCTCACACCTCAGATAATTTCTCTTCCAGGGGGTTGGTCCAGTATCTCTTCAACCCAAACCATCACAATCGACAAGTCCTCCACGTCGATTTGGGATTTAGCCCTCGAAGGCAATGGACGTGCAGTTGGCGGACTTGTAAAAGTCAGATTCCTAACTCAGGACGGCGATGCCTTCCTGTGGAATCGAACAATAGACGTAACTTCGGGTGCACAGCCAGTTGTCTCCTTCTCATCCATAGTGTCCGCAGACGGCTCCTCATCTACAAGTCCGCTCGGTCTGGGCGCTCTTCCCGTGGGTACTCAGTTCGATCTTTCTTGGAATGTAGCGAATCAAGGGCTCGGGGCATGGTCTCCAGTTGCTGAACTAACGGCCCAAGAAGATGGTTGGTCTACCCCCTGCTCGCCTATCGGCACCATACAGCCGGGCACATCTTCGAAAGTCTGGTGTTCTGTGACCATCCCAGAGACACAACAGGGAGGATCAGAAGCCATATTGACCCTGAGACTTGAAGACGGGGGGTTGATAGCAATCGATACAGTATCCCTTCTAGTCAAGAAGACATCCAAGATGGAATGGTCATTTCAGGGCAATATGCCCATAATCAATACAGAAGACACCACACAGATAACTCTGGATGTAGAAAATCTTGGCAACTCGCCGATAAACAGCAAGATCCAGGTGGATGCACCGTCAGGATGGTCCCATACGATAGTGGGGGATACGATTCTATCTCTGTCCCCGGGAGAATCCAGATCCATACAAATCGAGGTCACCGTTGGTACGGCAAGAGGGCCAGTTATCATCGATCTTCAGGGCGGTTCGACCATCGAAGGGTCATCCTATGAGTTGCCTCTCCAAGTTCGTGCTTCTGAATCGGGGGGCATACCTCTGTTGACCATACTCATCGGGCTTGTCATGGTGGTTGCAATTGGCGTATTCACGACCATGCGACTCAGATCAACAACTGAGAGTGAAAGCAATCTATTTTCAAAAGATGAGATAGAAGACAGAACCGCTGCAATTAGCTGGGCAAAGGCCGCGATAGATGCCGGCGAATCCGAGGAGTCGGTTTCAATGCAATTACAATCTACAGGTTGGTCCGCATCTCAATCGAAGGCAATAATCGATTTATCCAAGAGATGATTCCGGGATATGCCGATTAACGCATGTTTTGGGACGTGAAGCACACTGAAGGCCGAAGCCCTTAGAGAGGTTAGGACCGGCAATTGGTGTCTATGAGGCCCCGTTCCGTCACCGTAGTCGCGGCGCTCATGCTCATCGCGGCCATCGCCCCGACCGTCTCTGCGGATGTAGATCCGCAGCTTTCGACCCCTGATTCAGAGAAGCCTGCAACGACAAGCGATCCAGCGATTTATGAAATCACAATAAGGAACAATGGAGATGATGACATGACGTACTCACTCTCGACCCAACAGGGGGCCGGGTGCAATGGCTTCACCTCGACCGTCGACTCTCCAACTGGGAGCGTCAATTCAAACAGCGACGAACTTGTAGATCTCGAGGTCCAGGTAGATGACACAGCATCAGGGGAGTGCGAGACGACATTGACAATCCAAGCAGCGGGAGGGACACCGCCACCGCAATCCGATTCACTCACTGTTACTACAACCGCTGAGGACGGAGGCCTCTATTCCGTCGTCTTGACAACCGGCACCCTGACGAAAGAATACGACTTAGAAGGTGACTCAATCGATTGGATTGTCAATGTTGAAAATAATGGAGACCAACAGGCTAACGTACAACTTACGGTCGAGAACGATAGCGGTTGCGATACTGATGATGAGACGGTTTCCGCTTCTGTCGACCCTGCCACGGTCAATCTGAATTCAGGCGACAATGAAGACGTTGACTTCCAGATAACCCTGGACGATGAGAGTGAGACTGAAGCCGGCGAGCACTGCTTCATACTGAGGGCCACGGTCACCAACGATCCAACCAATGGGGCTGAGGACAACCTCACACTTACAGGGGTCGTACCTCAAATCAGAACATGCGATGAAGGAGTCGATTGGTCATTCGCAAATTTACAACCCGGTCAGACAAGTTCTCCGAATAACTTCGAAGTCACAAATACAGGCAATACGGCATGGACTGCTGCAGTCCAAGCACAAAGCGCGGGCGGTGAAGATATATCCGGTTGGGTTTCCTTCGACTCCCCCACAAGCAAACTTCTCGCCGAACCGAACAACAACGGAGACACCTTCACATTCGGATTTGACATCACACCAGACTCATCTGTGGAATCTGGATCAAGTGTCGACATTAGAATAATGGCAAAGGCAGGCTCTTCAGTCGGCTGCGAGGCCACAGTTACGATCAAGGTCGGACAGATACATTCTGGAGATATTTCCGCCAACACTGGATCAGTATCGAACGTAGAACCCGGGAGCCAGCCACAGGTTACGATATACCTCGAGAACACTGGAAACGGCGCTGATACTTTCACGCTTGCAACAGAACCACTACCACCCGGGTGGAGCGTATCGTTCTCACCTCCTTCCCACAGCCTCAATGCCGCACAGACTTCTCAAAATGAGGGCTCCTCAACTGCAGTTATCTCAGTCCCAGATGACGCACTAGCAGGATCAACTCAAGTGGTCTTCAAAGTCACAGGGGGAGGCGGTTCAGGAACCCTTGACACCGTTACTCTGAACGTGAATGTCAATCAAAGACATGAGGTTACGATAGACTTCGTCTCAACTGCGCAGAATGGACGCACAGACCAAATCGTAAGATTCCCATTCATTGTTTCCAATCAAGGGAACGTGGAAGATACGATCAAACTCCAAGTGTGTAACCCTGGGGACCAGACTGGATGCAACTCTCCTCAGTGGTCTGCATCCTATTCTGATTCGAATGGAAACGGACTCAATCAGGTACAACTCAGTCCGGGCCAATCCAAGAGCCTCTTCCTGGATGTCAATGTCGAAGGCGAAGAAAACGCAGACTCAGCCAGAATCCTAGCCAGAGCTGCTGTTTTCGGAGCAGATGCTGATGCTGAAGAGACAGTAACGGTAACAGTCTCGAATTACAATTACACATTTGAGATATCTCCCGTGAATCCCGGCCTTACTCCCGGACAACTCGATGTAACGCTCCCTCCTGGTGGTGAAGCCATACTATCCTTCTTCGTGGACAACACCGGAGATTATCCTGCGGGGGATGATCTTGTAATCGATATCTCCGGTCTTGAGGCCCTTGTTGTTAGGACCATAAGCATACAGGGGAATACCATAACTGCTCCAGTTCCAGTTCAACCGGGAGATAGGATCCAAGTCGATATTAGGATGGAAGTGGTACAAGGCTCTGCCAACGGGCTAAATGGGCTAATGCAGGTTAGTGCATACTCTGCCTTGAACCCCAATGAGGAGTCTTCAATCGACATAGCGGTTGAAATTAGAACCATCCATGACCTTAGACTGACCATTGAAGAACCAACCAAGCAGACAACAGCATACCCCGATAAGGGCGAGTACTCCTTTTTTGTAACCAATAATGGCAATATTGACGAGGATGTAGTCATCATTCCAACCGAATCTCTACGCGGTTGGTCTGTTGATATCGTACCTGATGATTTTGAATTAGAGCCAGGTCAAACGATGGAGATCAAGGTGAGTACACTTCCACCGGCCGATCTGATATCTGATGATGAGTACAGATTCACAATAGTAGTACAGCCCAAGGGCCTACCTGCAGCAGGACAACCATTGGATCTGATTACGGCTACGGAGCTTCCAGCCGGCTTCCTGGCCCTCTCAGAGGACGCTGAACAGATAATAGTCATCGTACTCATAGCAGTCGGTGTGGCGACGGTGGCCGTTCTTGCGCTCCGTTCGAAGCGTGAAAGCAGGCGAATTCTTGAAGCTCTCGGCGAAGATCGTAGGGTATGATTGACCCATTCTGATTGGATGGGTTTATGGAGCATTTTCTGGTGGGATGACTCGTTGACCCCCCGTGGGTCTGTGGTGGTGCGGATGGATACCGTTACGGAGGCCTATCTTGCGTTCGCTATAATGACGCTTGTAGGCATCGGATTTCCTGTCGGCGCATTCATCGCCTCATACTTCCTCAGGCCCACCGAAGACCCCAATAATCGCTCCAAAGTAAGATCAATATTGCTGCCAGGATATGAGCGAGATCATTCACTGTATCCTCGAGCTGCTTCGACATATGAATGTGGAGCAGAGCCGTTGGGCGAGGCGCACATAAATTTCCATTTCCAATATTATTGGTATGCCATCATCTTCCTAGTATTCGATATTGCATTCATGTTTCTTGCATTTGGGGGAATCATCGTGATTGATTCGAATCTTTCCCAATCAGATGTGATCGCGGGTCTAGTCACCATGTCCGTATTCGTCTTACTCATGAGTCTCGGAGTCTGGCATGTATTCCGGAAGAGAGGCAGGATATACATCTGAGGTGTTGATGAATGGCGGATGAAGATCAGAATTTCTCAATTTTCAACAGCAGAATACTGGTGGATACCGTCGGCCATGTAACTGATGAGGCTCTCAAAGCATCGAGAATAAAGGATGTCATAGGAGTTTTAGCAGGACGACTTTTCAATTGGGGCCAGAGAAAGTCACTCTTCCCCCTCCATCTTGGAATAAAATGCTGTGCACTTGAGATGGCCGCTGCTGGAGCAAGCCGATTCGATGCTGAGCGTTTCGGTGTCTTCTTCCGTTCGAGTCCACGACAGTGTGATGTGTTGTTGGTCAACGGCCCAGTAAGTAAGAAGTTCGCTGATCCCCTCGTTCGACTTTGGGAGCAGATGCCCGAACCCAAGTGGTGCATAGCCATGGGGGAATGTGCGATTTCAGGAGGCCCGTACTTCCAATCTTACAACATTCTTGAGGGGGTTGATACAGTAATTCCCGTTGATGTATACATCCCAGGGTGCCCCCCAAGACCTGAAGCACTTATCGACGGGTTTGCCAAACTCCGGCAGAAAATAATCCGTATCGGAGCAATTCCAAGCGAGGGACGTTCTGAAATCGATGTCCCGCTTATTCTTGGTGATGACTGAAGGAGGAGATTAGATGGGTAAGAGGGTCAGTGCTGAGGATCAGAATGAAGCTGCCACTCAGCTCGTAAATTCCCTCATAGCCATAGAAGGTGTCACTGGGGAAGTCCTCTCTAGAACTAATGGGACCCAGACTCGGAATATCGCTCATCTTCAATGTGAGCCCTCATCCTGGAGAAAGGTCGCAGAGACGATGAAATACGATCACCAAGTCGATCATTGCTCCATGATAACAGGCATACATTGGCCCGATTCTCCAGATAAGAACTGGGAAGTTATCTATCACTTTCTGAGAACTGGAGTAACTGATCCAGCCATCACAGAAGACGGATCCTCAATTATTCCAAATATCACAGAACCGAAGAAGTTGAGCGGTAAAGAAGTCCCATTAGAAATCCAGGTGAACATAGCAATACCTGAGACACGCACGCCCTCTGTATCTTCGGTCCAAGACATATGGGTTGGTGCTGATTGGAATGAGAAGGAGACTTGGGATCTCGTCGGAATCGATTTCGATGGCCACAGTGGTATGCGAAGAGTGCTAAACCCCCATGAAACTCCGCCAGGTTATCATCCTCTACAGAAACAACACAAACTCCGATATCATGGATTTGAGGAAATGTATGACGATGCTCAGGGATTCTTACGCAAGGCTCCTGATTCAGGACGGGTCAAGTGAGGGTGTATATCTATGGCAGAAATGTGGATTTCAATGGGCCCGCAACATCCGATGACCCATGGTCTCTGGACCCTGAAGGTAAAGGTGGATGGCGAAACTGTAGTCGACACCGAGCCCGATCTCGGATATATCCATCGCGGTGTCGAGAAGATATGCGAGGCTCGTGACTTCACTCAAATCACAACCTACTGTGACCGACTCTGCTATGCAAGTGCAAATACGTGGTCTCATGCCTACATTTACGCTGCTGAGGACTTGCTTGAGGTGGAAGTCCCCGAGAGGGCGGAGTATATCCGGCTAATCGCAGTCGAGCTTCAGAGAATCGCCAGCCATCTCATGTGGCTTGGTGCTTATGGGCCAGATATCGGAAACCTATCAATCATGGTCTGGTGTCTCAGAGAACGGGAGATGATGATGGATCTCCTTCAGGAATTAGGCGGATCAAGGATGCACTACAACTTCCCGAGAATCGGAGGAGTAAAGCGAGATCTTCCCTATGGTTTTGCACAGCGTGCCAGGGCTAAATTAGACCTCTTCAAGCAGAGAATCCAAGAATATGAATCGCTCTTCGATGAGAGCACAGTATTCCTCGTGCGAACCCAGGGTGTCGGATACACCAAAGCCGAAGAGATGGTCAATCATGGAGTAACCGGTCCAAATGTTCGAGCTGCAGGCGTTGACTATGACGTTCGTTGGGCTCATCCTTATTCGGTATATTCTGAGTTGGATTGGGCCCCTGCCGTCGAGAGGTCGTCAGTCAAGGGTGCTGATTGCTATGATCGGTACAGAGTACGAGTAACCGAGATGGTCGAATCAGCAAACATGGTTCTCGAGGCGATTGATAGAATCCCCGGTGGTTCTGAAACCCATCATGAACCAGGCGATCCCGCCATTCTTGCCAAGGCACCATCAAGAGCGCCAGAGGGAACATTCGGCTCTCATCATTTCGAAGATAGCAGAGGAGAGTCAATGTTTCATATCGTCGGGGGCGGAGATGGCCGGGGCAAGAACCCCTATCGAGTTTCCATACGTTCCCCCATGTTCATCACGTTACCTTACGCATCGAAGTGCATGATTGGATACAAGGTTGCAGACATTCCCGCGATTATGGGGTCATTCGATCCCTGTATCGGAGAGACAGACAGGTGAGGGAGATACATGGCAAGTAGCGACTGGCTCAACATCAGGGGATGGATGGATTCCATTATTGGATGGACCCTCGATAAGACCCACAATCTGATGCCCTCCTCCGATATAGGCCTCGGGCCTCTGGGTTCAATCAATCTACAAGAGACGTTCTCCTCGATTCAGCCTGGCCTACATCTTTTCATATTCACGTCCGTGATGTGCACCGTTGTGTTCGCTACCATGATGATCACACTCATCGTAGTCCCCTATATTGAAAGGAAATTCATTGGGAGATTAATGGACAGATTAGGAAATACGATGAGCGCAAGGAGCCTGTGGGTAGGCGAAGGAGGCGTCACTGCTGGAGAATGGTGGAATTCCCTTCCATTTGGTCTCGGCGCACCAATAGGCATGGTCAACCGTGCACTCAACAAGAATTTTGGAAACGATCATCATACTGATTCCGTCACCAGAGTTGGAGACAGAGGATATCATGGAATTTGGTTCCTACTGCCCGGCTTCGTGGCTGCAGTGGCAGATTTCGTGAAATTCAATACGAAGGCGCATATTGTTCCAGATAAGGCTGACCGCTTAGTTTTCGAAGTCGCACCGGTGATAATCATCTCAACGACTGTGATGGTCTATGCATTCATCCCCTTCGGTCCGCACATATGGGCGGCAAATCCAGAACTTTCACTTGTCTTCATGATGGCCATATTCGGCGTTGCACCGTTGGGCGTATTCTTCGCAGGTTGGGCTTCAAACAACAAATACACCCTAATTGGCGGGATGCGTTCGGCCGCTCAGCTGACGGCTTACGAAATCCCATTACTCGTCACAGTACTCGGTATCGCTGTTTTGAGTGGTTCATTCAATATTATCGAAATAGTCGATTTCCAAATCCAATCGTCAGATACATGGAATATCTTCCTAATGCCTCTTGGTGCAGTACTTTTCATCGTCACCATGATCGCAGAAGTAGAGCGCATACCGTTTGATATGCCTGAAGCAGAAGCAGAACTCGTTGAGGGGTGGTGGACAGAGTACGGAGGCATCCGTTGGGGTCTGATGTTTGCAGTTGAGATGATGCGTGCTTATGCAGCATGCATCCTATTCGCATTATTCTTCCTTGGTGGCTGGGAACTCCCTTTCCAAGACACACTCATCGGACTCCCTCTCGTCGGGGGCCTATTCGCAATCCTCGCGAAAATGACCCCTGGCATCGCTATCTTACTCATCAAGGCATATCTGATGTTTGCGCTCTTTGTTTGGGTACGTGCCTCTCTCCATCGAATCAGGACAGATCAGATATTGGAGTTCGGTTGGAGATACCTTCTGCCTCTCTCAATGCTCAATCTTGCCCTTGCGATGATCATGAGAGTTGCATTCTGGGATGGAGCATGGCCATTCTGGCTTGCCCCAGTTGTGACCCTTGCAAGCTTCGCCATATTCGTCGTACTAGCTATTGATGAGGATAAAGAGGCACTAGAGAGCTCGAACAGAATATACCATACACAGACACTCGAGAAGGCATACCCGGGCAGGAGGGAGTAAGCAATGGAGCATTATGATTTCAGAAGCGGGCATCCACATGCCCAGCCCAATTTCAGGAATCTTGTAATCCGCCCTATGTGGATCACTCTGAAGACGGCTCTGAGGACAATCCCCTTCGTCGGACGCCTACCATTCCTTCACAACGATTATCACAACAAGAGAGTCAGTATGACAGACGGGTTCACAGAGAGAAGAGTTGGCTCAGATCACGTTTCAATGAAGTGGGCGGATTCTGATTCCTACGCTGCCGATCGTGAAGCGACTGATGTGATGCCCTTCGTAGAGAGGCCCGTCACCGTCATGTACCCGTATGAGCGACTAGAAGATCTAGAGCCCTGGCTTTTCGTTCCTGGCGCTTACAATGGTCGAATCGGAATCATATGGGAAACCTGCACTGCATGCAAAGCATGTGTGCGGGCCTGCCCGAATGACTGCCTACACATGACCACAGAGACAAGAGTCAATGTCCTGGATACAGCAGAAAAGGGAGATGAGTGGCACGGATATGGCGCAGATCTCGAGATCGGAGGCCATGCTGCCCTCCCAAGAAGCAACAATAGCGATGCAGAAAACTTTGATCTCGTAAACGACCACGTCGCAGCCCCTCAGGAGTATGATTTCGGGGAGGTAATCGATCTTACGGGCTCCACTGCCACGATAAAATGGCCTAACGGTGGCGGCGTCGAGGATATCCCCGTCACGGATCTGAAACCAGCTGAGCAGGACATAGTGTCTGGCCGAATTGACATTGGAAGATGCATGTTCTGCGGACTTTGTGCAGAGGCTTGCCCCTTCGAGTCATTCTTCATGACGAATGAGTACGATGGGATGTCTGGATATAGTCGACAAGATCTTTGGTTCGACGCGGACAGGACCAGAGTCCTCCCCTCTGTCCACAAAGAGAGAGTGGACATGGAGCTCGAGAAGAGAGCCAAGAAAGAGAAGACTAAGCGAGAGAAGAAGGCAGCAAAGGCAGCAAAGGCAGCCGAGGCCGCTTCAGGAGCATGATTAGATGTTCAGCCCCGAAGAAGTAGTCTTCCTCATATTAGCTGCGATAGCAATCGCAGGCGCAATTGGTTGCGTCTACGCTCGACGGGTAGCCCACTCCCTCCTCTCCCTGATGATGACCTTCCTAGCCGTCGCCGGTGTCTTCATACTCGCTGAGGCTGAGATGCTTGCAGCCATACAGATACTGGTATATCTTGGATCGGTTATGCTGGTCGTCCAATTCGGAGTCATGCTCACTCGACGTCAGATACAGGAGGGGGACATTGAATGAGGGCGCTGGGTTTCCTAGCAAGGATCGGAGTAACTGTCCTCGTACTCGTGCTACTGAGTGAAACTATGGCATATGATGGCTGGTCAGATTCATCACAGCCCCCAACCACCTCGTCTTTTGCCTTCGCCATGTTGGATGACTGGAATATGATGACAGTTGTCCTGGGCCTCCTTCTTAGCATGGCAATGATCGGAGCTTCATATCTTGTTAGAGATGAGAGATTAGCCAATCTTACATGGGATCTCGGACAAGAAGTTGAAACTCCGGAGATCGGACTCCCCCCCGCTGCTGCAAGACCGGCGCAATCTGCAGGATTACTCGAAGCCAATGGAGGCGAAGAGGAATGATCGACCCATCCTGGGTCGCTGGATTAGCAGCCATCCTATTTGGCATTGGACTGATTGGAACATTCTCCAGGAAGAATGGCATTGTAGTCCTGATGTGCATCGAACTCATGCTCAATGCCGCGAATCTCAACTTCGTTGCCGGCGCTCTAAATACAGGTGGCGTAGAAGGATGGGTCTACACTGCAGTGGCCATTGCCATAGCTGCTGCTGAAGTTGCCATTGGACTTGCAATTTTGCTCTCGCTTTACAGTACTCAGGAGACAATATCTCTTGATGAAGCTACTTTGCTGAGGAATTGAGGTTAGATAATATGGGCGATAATCATCAACAGGAGTGGAATCTACTCCTCCCATTGTTGCCTGCATTGCTTATCGTCCCGATACTGGCAGTACTAGGGGTAGAACCACTAGACCTCGGCTTCGCTGCAATCCTTGCCCCCTTCCTCATGTTTCCGATTGTCCTGCTAGTAGGACAGATTTGGAATGGAAATGAGGTATGGGTCGGGAAACTCAAGGAGGGTGGAATCCTCGCACTTGCATCATTAGCCATATCTTTCACAGCAGCTTTCTGGATGATCGTCCATTTCCTAGGTCTCCATGAAAAGAAAGTCCACGGCGACCCAATAACTTGGCTGAATTTCGATGTTCTGAGCCATGATGGCACACAATGGAGTGTGGATGCCGGATTCACCAACATATCATTCGGGATATGGCTTGATTCTGTCAGCATCATGTTGTTATTCGTAGCAACATTCCTCTGCTTCCTAATTTGTTGGTTTGCAATAGGGTACATGACAACAGATGACATAAACTCAAATCGAAATCACCGATTCTTCGCTGAGTTCATCTTGTTCAGCATGGGTATGTTCGGCATGGTTCTCGCTGATAGCTTCCTTTGGCTATTCATATTCTGGGAGATCATGGGTCTATGCTCATACCTTCTCATCGGATTTTACTATTGGAAAGAGAGCGCGGCCGCCGCTGCAAAGAAGGCCTTCATGACAACTAGAGTTGGAGATGTATTCCTCATGGTTGGTTTACTGATGCTTTACGATATTTACGGATCCCTTGACTTCGCAGTCGTTTTCGATGACCCGTCCACCGGTGTCGGCGGAACGATAGTCGAGGCATCGAGACTACAGCCTGCTTTGCTAATGTTGTTCATTGGTTGTGTCGGGAAGTCCGCTCAGTTCCCCCTACATGTCTGGCTGCCCGATGCGATGGAGGGGCCAACCCCCGTATCGGCGCTCATCCACGCGGCTACGATGGTAAATGCAGGGCTCTACCTGGTGGCTCGAATGGTCCCATTTGTTGACGTATACCACCACGGTGTTCCAGGTATGGAAGAACTAGGTCTAATCGTTGCATGGATTGGAGGCATCACCGCATTTATGGCCGCTTCCATAGCATTCGTCCAGAATGACATCAAGAAGGTACTTGCTTACTCAACTATGAGTCAACTAGCGTACATATTCCTTGGTTTAGGATCCGCCCTATACCTGCTTGCCGCTGACCACCATCACGCTGGATACTTCGTTTTAGGAGGCGCTTTATTCCATCTTTTCAATCACGCAATGGCGAAAGGCATGCTCTTCATGGCCAGCGGTTCTGTGATACATGAAGTACACCATGCCCATCACGACTTACACCATCATGGGCACCATGACGATCACCATGAGGAGTTTGATCCACAGGACATGCGCAACATGGGCGGCCTAGCCTCTAAGATGCCAGTCACTTCAATTGCAATGATGCTCGGAAGCATGTCCATCATCGGGATACCTCTTGTGGGCGGATTCTGGTCAAAGGAGGCGATAATCGCTGAAACTTGGCTCGGCGCGCTCGAATACGAACCACTGTTGCTGGGTCCTGCGATCCTTGCGGTCATGACTGCAGGTATGACGGGCTTCTACATGACCAGGATGTGGATGATGACCTTTGCAGGCCAGCCCAAACACGAAGCATCTGCGCATGTCCACGAATCAACCCCATGGATCAAGACCCCGCTTGTCACGCTCTCCATCGTCACCGCAACAACCGGTGCTCTCCTGGCATCCTTTCATGTAGGCGAGTTCCTCAGTGGCGAGGAAGCAGGATTCCATCTGGGCATAGTTGATGCACTGAAGCATACTTTCTTCCCAGAAAAACAGGCTCTAATGGTAGTAGGATACATTACAATCGCATTATCCTCCTTGGTAGGCCCAATCATCGCTATGAAGGTCCACGGCGGCAAACTTGCTGATGGCGAGTCAGCCAACGGAATAGTCGCGTGGCTAGT
>DATW01000026.1 GCA_002504845.1 Euryarchaeota archaeon UBA250
AAGTATTTCGTAAGGGGTTACAAGTTCGGATTCGGATACTCCAGCCAAGATTTCCTCCTTCAAGAATCAACTTATGAGGGGACCGTAGTCCTTGAGAATGCGGCTCCTTCAGTCACTGTAGATGTGTCTAGCGATATATCCTACCGGAGAATAGTCACCATTTCAGGAACGGCTTGGGACGGGTCATGGGTGGGTGTCTATCCTTCAGCAGAAGAATCAATGTGGGCTCAAAAAGGATACGTGCACAGTGTCCAGGTGAAAGATCCGTTTACCGGCGGTTGGGCTGGCGCAGGGATGGCGACCGATACCTCAGGTATGGAGCCAGGCGTCGTGACTGGAACAAACCATCCTTTCAGAACATGGTCGTACTCGCTCGACATGACCCAGTATCCAGAAGATGATTATGTGTTTGAGATCCGCTCATTCGATGGCCTGGATTACAGCGATATCATATCAAAGACAATCAAGCTCAACACCCAGCCTCCAGTGCTCACTGTAAGTGAACCAGCCGATGGAACGCTGCATAGAAACGATGAGAAGATAATAACATTCAGCGGCGTGGCCACTGATGACTACGGATGTCCAAGCGACTGTGGATCTGATATTGATAACGTGTATATCGTCATAGAAGGGCCACAGTACTACAGCGATACACCTGCAGATGCTGTCTGGAACGGAAATACTTGGTCTTACGATTGGAGCTATGCCGCATTGCCTCGAACATCGGAAGATTATACCTTCACGATATGGGCATCCGACTCAGACTTCTGTATCGGCATAGTGGATGAATGCGTTCCAGAGGTAATCTCGTTGAGTATTGACAACGCAAACAGAAATCCACTCATCCAGATCGATGAACCCAATGACGGATCGTATGTCGAAACAGGTGAATCGACAACCATCAGCGGCGTAGCGCAGGACCCGGACGGAAATGTGAATCGAATCGATATCGAGATAAGGGACGTTGTGGATGAGATACTGATTGACACAATCACGCTAACTGGATCCGAGATAGATGGAGACAGATGGGCTACAGATTGGGACTCAAGAGGCCTCATTCATGATAGACCATACACAATACTGGCAAGGAGCTTCGATGGAATTGACTACTCCCAGTGGGACCAGATTGAGATAATCGCAGACAACCCCCCCAACAAAGACAACAGCCGCCCGGTATTCGATGGCTCTGCATGGGTTAGCGAATTCACACTATACTGCGATGCTGAAAATGACGACATACTCGATAGATGCACTGCTGCCACAATCGATCTGTCCGCATACTTCTCGGACCCAGATGTCGATCAGGATATCATACTAGCCGTCGCAGATGATCAACATGCAATCGGTATAAGAATCGATTCCAACGGAGTCGCCACCTATGATCCCGACGTAATGGCATTCTACACCACTGAAATTTCTGAGTGGAATATGGAGGATGTGGTTTTCCTAGCACAGGACGAATTTGGGTCCAAGGTACAATCCGATCCAGTAGACTTCGTTGTCATACCTACGATATTTTCCGTTGATCCGCCTGACAAAGATACACTATCCGGAACCGACAAGGGGATTGTATTCCAAGGGACAGGCATACCCGGCCGTGCAGTAACTGCCTACATTGAGGCAAATCCCGCAAATTCGACCGTCGTGAGCGATGATAGTACATGGTCAATGCTGATTCCTGCAAACAGGATAGTCGGCACAGTCACTCCTGAGTTTACGATGGGCGTGGGCGACTCAATTTATGGCCAATCAATATCAGATGGCTCTGATCAGGGTAGCGACTTCCCTCTTGGCATTGTTGTTGCAGTATTACTGGTGCTGGCAATTCTGGGGCTAACCGCCGCACGATTCATCGAGTTCGACGCAGATGAGCCATTGAAGACAACTGAGGATGACAAGACCGAGAGGTATACGCGCGATCCGGACCATCCCGGTTGGAAATGGGATGTCGAGGCCGCTGAATGGGTCCCAGATGAAGACGCATCCGAATAATCAGGAAGCGCTCGGGAAATACCAATCCTTTTCATTGAGACGAACATAGTTGTTGCTCATGTCACGTCCAAGCACCGCGCGACCTGGTGTGCAAATACGCATACTGCTCCATCTTCGGGACTATGCCGATTACCGCGATAGGGTCGAAGTCCCTTTCGCTCTTTCCCAGATGGGCATAGCCAATGCAGTTTCAATCGCCAGGTCGAACGTACCCCGTGCCATCGGCTCACTCAAGGACTCGGGATATGTAATCGAACGTCAAGCACACATCACAGGCGTAACTAGGAAGCGAAAAGCGTACTTCCTCACTGATGAAGGAGTTTCTCTTTCTGACGAGGTTTGGTCGACGGTATCTGAGCGTATTGTGAAGGCAATACGTCCCGGAGGGAAGGTAGAGGAGATGAAAATAGGAGATATAGTCTCTCAATCAGAGATGGAACTCAGACACGTGGACATACTCCGTTACATGGATGATGATGCCACTATTGACCTAACCTCGCTCACACCCGGCCTAATTGAGAGGGATCTCACGAAGCACATTGAGAGGCAATTCGTCTCCTCTCTGGCCGATATGCCGAGAATTCGCCAATTTTTCGGGAGAGACTCGGAACTTGATAGAATCGCCCATGTCCTCGACGAATCATCTACTACTGTCGTGATCCCCGGTATCGCCGGTATCGGAAAAACTGCTTTAGCAGTTAAGGTAGTGGAACGTTTCACTCATCGTAGAAATCTTCTATTCCAC
>DATW01000001.1:0-31250 GCA_002504845.1 Euryarchaeota archaeon UBA250
TCCGGACAGACAACATCCCATCCCAGGACTTCTTTCATGTAGGCAGGCTTCGAACCACCAGGAGCACTCCAGAGGCCGTGGGCAAATAGGACCCTCATCACCGCCATCTCACCGTATTTTTATTCAAACTCTAGACCAAGTAACTCAAAATCAGCAAGAGGACAACGCGTCATCAACGCATGATCCATGACTCTGATGTGAATTTCCGCCACAACGTGGACCGTCGCCTGAAAAAGATGGCCGGCATGAACATTATTCTCATCATCTGACCAACAGCAGTGAATATGGGTGAACGGCTCCCCCTCCTGCGTACGGGCAATATTGCCCGAAAGGCTCACTAATTCAGAAGGAGGGTCCAAAGGCCGTCTTTGGTAAACACCTTCCTCATTCATGTAACCATACTGATTATCACGGGTCCGACCAATACCACTTGTAATAGCAGCAGCATCAAACGCAAGATCATTTGCCAATTGTTTCAGAGATGCGTGAATCTCCTCTCCCGGGTCGAGTCGAACGAGGATATCACTTCCTGAACGCGTGTGTTCCATGACACTCCTTGCTCCAATCGGTCTCTCAAGGTTACCACGTCGGAGATTGTCCAAAATTTTTGCAATAGAAGAGATCGGGCAGATGAAAGACGACCGTTTTCTCCACTGGAAGAAAGGGGGTGTATGAAGCCCTCCGGTTTCTTGATAGGCCCTCTCTCCGGACCACGGTAGACCGACTGAGGAAATGCCATGACAATGCTCGCTCCAGATGCAAGACCGAGATGGAGATCATTTCTGGAGGAGACAATGGCCGATGAAGTTCAGAGAATAGTCTCGGGACAAGCTGATAAAATGGAACTTTCCTTTCATCAAATTCAGACTTTCGATCCAGATTTTGCAGACATGCTCCTCGACCAACCGACCCATATTTTGAGAGAGGGCTCTGCTGCTCTCAAGACATATTGCATCGAGATGGGAGCTCAGGATATTGAACCATTCATCAGAATCGATCTCCTACCACTTGACAGTCGAAGAGATTTGAGGAGGGTCGGTCACATCGACGTGCAGAAGCTCATCAGCTCAGAAGTCTCAGTGACCAAGGTGAGCGAAATCAAACCTCGAATTCATCGTTCTATTTTCCAATGCTCGTGCGATTACGAGATTGAGATCATACAGCATGACCACACGGAACTCGAGGAGCCGCTACAATGCGAAGGATGCGGAGAGCGAAAAGGCCGAGTAAAATTCACATTGATGAAGGAGAAATGCTCCCTCGTCGACAATCAAAAGATCGAGATTCAGGAGATACCAGAACGCGTTCCGAGCGGCGCGCAACCGAGTACTGGAATGGTGATCCTCGAGGGCGACCTGGTGAACATGGTCCTCCCTGGAACCAGAATCATAGCGAATATGATCCCGCAGATGCATTCGGAGAGGAAGGGGTCCAGGAAAACACCACTTTTCGAGATATTTTACTCGATGGTCAGCGTGGAGATGGAGACAACCCCCTTCACAGAAATCGTCATCGAAGAAGAAGAGGAAGAACAGATTAAGAAAATAGTCAAGGAATATGAAGAAGATCACAATTTGCTGAATCTTCTCATAGACTCCATTGCGCCATCCATATTCTCGACGCCGGACCTTCACTGGGTTAAGCGATCTCTTGCCTTGCAGCTTTTCGGAGGGGTAGCACGAGTCTCCAAGGACGGCACCAGATCAAGGGGGGATATCCATATTCTTCTGATGGGAGATCCCGGTGTGGCAAAATCACAACTACTCACATACATGTCGAACCTCTCACCAAGAGGAAAATTCACATCAGGAGGGTCAGTTTCAGCTGCTGGCTTAACTGCAGCCGCTGTGAAAGACGGCTTTTCTGATGGCAGATTCGCACTTGAAGCGGGTGTACTGCCCCTATCTGACCGAGGTCTTGCGGCCATTGATGAGTTTGATAAGATCAGCAAACAGGATACAAGTGCGATACATCCGGCCATGGAGCAGCAGAAAATTAGAGTCGCTAAAGGAGGAATCACCGCCACACTCAACTCACGATGTGCTGTACTCGCGGCAGCCAATCCAAAAGATGGGAGATTTAACCCTAGATCAGCAAATACAAGCATAATGCAGTCCTTTGGAGAAACCGGTTTGGAAACCCCTCTGGCCTCAAGATTCGATTTGATATGGCTCCTTCAAGACACACCTGAACCGGGCTTGGATGAGAAGATAGCACGGCACATCCTCCAAAATAGGACCTCTGGTGTCAGCGAACTTCAGATTGAGGACAAGATGGGGAGCGAGCCCATACTGGACTCGGAAGAAATAATGGATATAGGACACGATCAGAAACAACATCTGACGACAAACTTCCTGAGAAAATATGTTGCTTATGCAAAGCGAAATATCCACCCCTCTCTCGATGATGAGGCAAAGAGCCTCCTGATCAAATATTACATCAAAACAAGAAATTCCTTCAATAAGAGACAAAATAATTCCAGAAGCTCTGATTATGGCATGAGTCAATCAGATAAGAATGAGATAACAGAAGTCCCAGTTACTGCGAGAGCCCTCGAATCCCTAATGCGCCTCACAGAAGCCCATGCGAGAATACACCTCCGCCAGACTGCGACGGTAGTCGATGCTGAAGTTGCTAAGGCCATATTCATGCATTGGAGGGATGAAGCCAACATTAGGGACGAAGCCGAGTTTCAAACTGGAATGAGTAAGCAAAAACAGAGCAGCTTAGTCAGAATAATCATGAGGGAAATATCTGACTCGAACGAAGGTCGTATGAAAATGAGTCAGATCATAGATACGGCTGTTACAGAAGGAATATCCGAAGCAACAGTTAGAACCGTGATTAATAGATTGCTCACTTCCGGTGAGATATACGAACCACAAACAGGAACGTATGAATGGGCCTGATTGATTCCGCTGAGCCTATGAGCAATCGTTGCTTGGACACCATCATGCCGGAGAGCGAGCCCATTGGCGATATTCGTGATCCGGACGCTCTAGACCCCATTTCGTTGGGTTTCATGTGCGGTATTGAGATACATCAGCAACTCTCCTCCGGGAAACTACATTCTCGCCAACCAGGTGTTCTGTATGATGGAACTGAAGATCAAATTCAGAACTCTTCCCGGGCGATTGCTAAGAGACGCCTTCGTGCAGCCCGAGGAGAGTCCGGCACAATAGACGTAGCCGCACGATTTGAAGAGATGAGGAACAGGTCGTTCGCATATCTCCAGACACCCAATTCAGGATTGATAGAACTTGATGAGGCGCCCCCCCTCCAGATCGATTCCGACGCCCTAGACACATCTTTGCAGATTTCAGCAATGTTCAACGCTGCGCCAGTCAGAACCATCCAAACAATGCGGAAAACCGTTGTAGATGGATCCAATACTAGTGGTTTTCAGAGAACTAGTCTAATCGCCACAGGAGGAAGATTCGAGGTTGATGACGCCGAAATAGGAATCTCGGTGATCTGCCTCGAGGAAGACTCTGCAAGAAGATTGGGAGAAGAAACCACAGACAGGGGAACTGAGGTTACCTACTCCTTAGACCGCCTCGGGATACCTCTGGTTGAGATAGCAACTGAACCAGACATAATGTCGCCTGAACATGCAAAGTCAGTTTCCGCATTTTTGGGTAGACGACTTCGTGATACTCGTAGTGTGCGCAGGGGTTTGGGGAGCATCAGACAAGATTTGAACGTCAGTATCGCCTGTGGTGATAGAGTTGAGATCAAGGGTTGCCAGGATCTCGGATGGATACCTAGGATAATAAGGTCGGAAATGGCCCGACAGATTCACTTTTATCGCCTCTCAAACACCCTCAGAACCAATCACAACTTCCCTCTTCTGAGCAGCGATAGAAGAATGGACGACCCATCTTTGGAGGCATCAATTAGACAGGGCGCCCATCGAATCATCCCAGGGAGAGTTGAAGATATCTCTGAAATCATGAATGGGGTCAAATCAGAGATGATAACCTCTGCACTATCCTCCGGATCGAGTGTAATGGTACTGGCACTACCCAGCTTATCAGGCCATCTTGGAACCAAGGAGAGAGATGCAAATGGCGCACAACTTCCACGTCTTGGAAGAGAACTTTCAGGTGCAGCCAAAAGAGCTGGAGTACACGGCATCATACATTCCGATGAACTTCCAGCCTATGGCCTCACAATAGACGATGCCGCCTCAATACGAACTCGTCTGTCATTGGAAAAATCTGATGCGTTTGCGATTTGCATTGCTCCTTCATGGCAGGCAGAATTGGCATTAGACGCTGTTGCAGAGCGTGCAAGAATGGCTTTCCTAAGGATTCCTCAGGAGGTCAGGAACGTCATCATTAGGAAAGGCCAACCAGATGATGGGACCACGATGCCAATGCGACCCCTCCCTGGCGGCGCCAGAATGTATCCAGAAACAGATATTCCCTTGACTGGTATCGACCCCTCAAGATGGGCAAGAGCTGTTGATAGCATTCCCATGACATCCAAAGAGAGGCTATCCAGGCTCTCTGAAACGGGGTTATCAGAAACTCAGGCAGAGGCCATATTAGGTGCAGAACTCGATGACATTTTGATCGAGGCGGCAATCGAAGGATACTCGGACATGCCTGCCATATCACCAAAATCCATCGCAACTGCACTTCTAGATCAAACTCTCAGCGAGGCATCAAGCGCTGCGAATATCAAGAGAGCTGCATTTCCCCTGAAAGCACTATTCCAGACAATTCTGGCACGTGACGAGGGAGTCATAACAAGAGATGGAGTAATCCCCATTTCCGCCCTCATGGCGTCTGATAAGAATCTGCTTGACGCGCCATACGATGAGCGAATGTCCTGGATCGAACTACAAGGCGAAGCTCTTGGATTCATACCAGCCGATAACATGGCAATTGAATCTGTAGTGGATAAAGTAATTTCAGAACATGCAGACTTAATCGAAGCCAGAGGCCAAGCATCCATCGGACCACTTATGGGTGTGGTAATGGCTAGGCTGGGAGGGGCAGCCGACGGCAAGGTCGTGAGTCAGATTCTGAGACAGAAGATCGGGTAATCTCTGAAATAATATTCTCCGAACACCGGATTATCAACTAACTTCTTAGACCCAATCTGATGTCTTTGGTTTCCATGCTTGACAACTCTAGATTAACTCTGACCATCACACTGTTGATTGTAACCGCATCCGCTCTTTCTGGATGCACTTCTGAAACAGACCCGCTTGCTGAGGATGAAATAGGCGATTTGAGTGTAGTTGTAACTTTGGATTTTGTAGATCAAGGCGATCAGACAGCGAATTTAGCAGACAGACTCGATGATGGAAGCATCACATTCGATCCGATTCATGTGGCACCTAATGTCACTGCATACCGAGTCATGGAAGCCCTACAACTCAGGGAGAATTTCACCATCGATGTAACATATTACGTTGGAATGGGTGCGTTTGTTCACACCATTGATGGTGTTTCTGGCGCCGATGATTGGTCCACTTACTGGGGCTTCTACCACGAGGGGGTGTTGGCTGATGTCGGAGCATCGAGCTTCGAGATAACCTCGGATACCAATCTAAGCTGGATTATCACCCCCGCTTGATTCTCAGGACCCCAACTACCTTTTTCCCAAGAATGACTATGAAGCATCTACGAGAGGCGAAGATATGTACGACTTTCACAACTTTGCATTAACACCCATGCAAGATTTGATCGTCAACATCACGATTCTGTCTTTATTGGTGCTTGCAATCCTGAGGGCAGAGAGGCGAATGGAGAACTCTAGCCCATTTACGATCCTGGCAATACTAACAATATTCTGTGTGGCAGGAAGAATCCTATTGGAGCCAATTCCCAATGTCCAACCAGTGACAGTCACCATAATTCTAGTTGGCATGTTTTATGGCGCGCCATGGGCGATAGCCATCTCAGGCATTGTCGCACTCAGCACCAATATGATCTTCATGGGGCATGGGCCTTGGACGCTATTCCAAGTCATCGGATGGGCTACCGTTGGGGTAGCAGGCTCGATCTTCGCTGAGAAATTAATCGTAGATGGCCGAGTAGCCGTTGGGAGGCTGATGATTCTAGCAGTGGTCTCTGCATTCGCATTCGACTGGATAGTTTCTACAAGCATACTTCTAAACCACGACTTCTCGACTTTACTGACGTATTTGGCAAACGGGCTCGTATTCGACATGTACCATGCCGCTGCCAACGTAGCATTCGTTGCTTGGCTTGCAAATCCCTTTTCCCATCTCATGTTACGCCATAGGATAGCGTCCAGCGGTCGAGCGGTGAGCGAAGTTGTCACGAACTAATGAAATCACAATGGTCATAGTGACCCGTAAAGATCTCCAACTTTCCAAGGGAAAACTCGCAGCACAGGTTGGCCATGCTGTTATGGAATGCGCACTAAAAGCAGATCGAATCATTCCAAAGACTCTCGATCGATACCGTAAGGATGGCGCTAGAAAAATCGTTGTCGCTGTCAAGGATGCCAATGAGATGAAGCGGCTCTACGGAGCGATTTCATCAGTCGGTATCGTATGTCATTTGGTCAAGGATGCAGGACATACAGAGATACCGCCGGGAACGATAACGGTCATGGGGATCGGACCTGCTCCAAGGGACAGCATAGACGCTTTCACGGCAGATTTGCAGCTTGTTTGAAGCATAGGAACGGTAACATATGGTTGCATTTGGTGAGTGGCGTGGTTCAGCAGATTCAGATCGATGCGGATCAGCAGACAACACTACTCAGTAGATGCCCAGGCCTCAGAAATATCATTCAATGGCTCGATTCAATCGATAGAAGACCAGGTTTAAGCGAGCTCGAATCGAAATTATCCTCTCAAGAATTCGAAATCAACGCCTTGAGAGATTGCATAGGATCAACCGATGACGGATATCAGAGAAACGTGATCAAGCGAACACAGCACTACGAAATCGTCGCAATTTGCTGGAGGCCCGGTCAGTTAACCCCGATCCATGACCACAAGGGCAGCGATTGCGCATTCTTGATACTCGAAGGCGTATCGACAGAGCGCATATTCGAGATCGACCAACTCGGAAAGGCCGTACATACCTCCACAAGACATTACTCGCCAGGGGAAATATGCGCTGCGGAGGAGCCTGATATCCATCAAGTCGTTAATGAGCAGGAGTCCGAGCTAGTAAACCTCCACATATACACGCCCCCGTTGAGCGAATTCATGATTTACGCACCTGCAGAGTGATTACACTCCTCTTTGTACCTCTCATACACCTCTCTGAAGAGTGCAACGTCTGACTCAAATGAATCCGGCAGTAATGGCCCGAAGGAGAATCTGAAGAACCGAGAATACGGGCTCTGATAGCTAGGATCTTTTGAGTGGGGTCTATCCATATCGCAGTCGCTGGCGCACAGAATAGCCGCTCCATGCTTGAAAAGCCGTTTATTCAACTCACCACTCGTCATACCTTCAGGCAATTCAAGCCAATGGTAGAACCCGCCATCTCCCGTGTACACGCTCAAACCCATGTCTTCGAACGCCTTCCCATAACGTTCGCGTTGCCAATTGTAGTGCTGCTCTACAGCCTTGCGTGCCTTCTGAACTCTCTTCGGCTCAAGGAGCTTGACGGCATAGTGCTGTGAAGGATGACTAACCCCCCCCATCCCGAAACTCGAATAGTTTGCCATGGTCTCGATATTCGTCTTGCTTGCAATGATCCAACCCACGCGAATACCCGGTGACTGAAGCCCCTTCGTACAAGCCCCTGCGAGGAATACATTGCTCGCGTCAAGGTCTCTAACAAACTCAATCCCGCTTACTGATGGTGAGTGAAACATCTCATACGCTTCATCAAGTAAAAGTCCGTTGCCAGGCTCTTCAGACCTCTCTATCAGATCCTTCAACTCATCACCCCATCGAGTTTGACCGGATGGGTTCTGTGGATTTGAGATGACCGGCATCAAACCTACCCCATCAGGAATTCCTGAACGATCGAAATAATCTGAATTGTTGGGATGGAAATTATTCTCTTTGGTATATGCAACGGTTTCGTAAGAGGTATTCGTCTGAGTTAGTATGTCCAGATAAGCTGGCCATTCTATGCTTCCAATCCTTACTTTGACATGTTCTTTGAGGAATGCCATAACCGTGTAAATGCCCGGTCTCCCCCCTGCAAAGACCATCACGTTATCTGGAGTGATTGATGATCCATATTGTGAATTATAGTACTCCACAATCGATTCTCGCAACATGGGGTGCCCCCAGGCTTTGGGATAGAATCGATCTTCCCATGTCACTTCGACGCTATCGGGAAGAGACGGACCGCCAAATTTGTCAAGTGCCCTAGTCAGAGGAAAACCCTGCGACCAAGGATGCGTCCCTTCAGCACCCATGAACTTTCCAAAACTGTCTTTGAAAGCGTAGAGCGTCTCGTATATACCCATGGGAGGGCAGTTATCTGAAAGGAAGAAATGAGTTTTCGCTGCAGATTTTCCACTATCCGCCATGTCCCCGCGAGAAGACCGAGATAAATCATCATGTCCCCCTTGTAGGAAGCTCAAAACCGCACAATGATCACACGAACATCCTATTTGTTCGAGCCAATCCGCTATGGGCGTGAGATACGCTGCCAGTGACCGAGTTGACCTCAGAAGCGACACAGTCACACAACCAACTCCAGGCATGAGAAGAGCAATGGCTGAAGCCGACGTTGGCGATGATGTATTGGGAGACGACCCTACTGTAATCGAACTCCAGAATAGATTAGCGAGGCTTACGGGCAAAGATGCCGCTCTTTTCGTTCCGTCTGGAACAATGTCCAATGCAATCTCAATCAGGGCACAAACAAGCCCAGGGGATGAGATAGTAGCAGAAAGACACAGCCATATCTACATCTACGAAGGTGGTGGATATGCAGCATTATCTGGATGTTCGATAGCACTCGTCCCAGGTGTCCGAGGTATAATGCGTCCAGAGGATGTCAAAAACTCCATCCGAAAAGGAGATGGAAGCCTTGGACACTATCCAAATGGATCATTAGTATGCGTTGAGAACACCTCTAACCGTGGAGGCGGCGCAATTTACCCACAGGAAACAATGGATTCGATATGCAAGATCGCCAAAGATAACAACTGCAACTCTCACTTGGACGGCGCTAGGATGTTCAATGCAGTCGTCGCCACAGGAACCCCTCCAGATAGAATGGTCCGTGATTTCGATACGGTTTCGATCTGCCTCTCGAAAGGTCTCGGGTCCCCGGTGGGGTCGGTCTTAGTGGGCTCGAATGAAACAATCAGCCTTGCGCATAGGTGGAGAAAGATGTTCGGAGGCGGCATGCGCCAAGCAGGAATCATCGCAGCCGCAGGAATATACGCCCTAGAAAATCACGTTGAACGCCTCATTGAGGACCATCTCAACGCCCATGCATTGGCTGAATCCATCAATGATATGGACGGCTTCACCATAGATATGGAATCGGTTGAGACAAATATGGTTTACATTAGAACTGCTGGTGAGAATGCAGAACATATCGTCCAGAAATTATCGGAAGACGGCATTGACGTGCTTTCGATAGACGAATCTAATATCCGGGTAGTGACACATCTGCATATCACCCCTGAAGATATTGAAAGGACCATCTCTGCATTCTCAAAGCTGACGTAGGTCCGAACGCTTCTTATCCGCAGTCAGCGACCTAGCCCCGATGAGGATGAGAGCATACTCCATCATAATCCTCTTCGCAGTCATGTCGCTGACTGCAATCTCATCAGGTCAGTCAAACCCAGGAGAAATGCCATGGATCGACGCCACCGAAGACTCCGATGGAGGATCTGTTGCAATATTATCAACTTCAGCGAACAACCACTCTTCTTCCTCTTCATCAGTCTCAGAGGCCCCGATACTGATCGAAGTCTATACAGCCACATGGTGTGAGACCTGCATACCTGCTGAAGACGCCCTTGAATCAGAGACGTCTGAATTAGATGTGGAGATAATCAAGTTCCATCGTCATCTTTTCGAGATTGAAGATCCGTTTGGTAACAACAACACTGAGGGGCGGTGGCTCAGCAGATACGGGCCTGCTTCAGTCGCTGCTGATGAGAATGCTCGAACACCCCCAACGGTTATCGTATCCGGAGAGCGTATGCACATCGGATCAACCCCATCGGCAAGCATGACATTGGCCGAAGAATACCGAGAAAGCCTCAATCTCGTCACCCCTCCTCCAATAAGTGAAAATTCGAATTTGGAAATCACGTGGGACGGGCAAATCCTTGATTGGACCTGGACGTGGGAAGAAGAGAAATCGAGATGTAGGACTACATGCGATTCAGTTACCACAGATCTCACCTTGCTAATCAGAGAGACCTCAGGAGATTTCCTTGAGGGGGCAAACGGACAGGGCGTCTATCACAACATCCTCCGCGACGCAATACCCCTAGAAGCAACAGGTTCGAAGAATATCGAACTACCTTCTGCTTGGGATGGAGATGACCTTGAATTCATCTTCATTGTCGATTGGGTGGAGCACCCCCCGGAAAGCTCTCTTTTCCAGGAACTACCTTTCGAGAATTCCCTTTCTGTGATTGTAATTGTACTCCTGGGCGCGATAATTGCCCCATTAATACGTAAATCCGACGCCGGGTTCAATAACCCTCGATGATGCTCTCCGTATCCGACATGACCATCCCAACGAGACTCACTGTTGAAGAGGTCCCTCCCGGGCCTCTACCCCAATGGGTGAATGAACAGGCAGTGAATCAAGCCAGGAACAGCATATCGATGCCAACTTGTAGTAAGATGATATTCATCCACCCCAATCAGACTTCAAGAAGGGAGATGCTCGATTTAATAGAAAATGAGGTACCAGCATTTGACCGCTCAACACATCACACATTGGGTTCACTGACTTTCGCACTTGGGGCCGATTTACAGTTGCAGCGCCCCTTGAAAAGAGATCCCATCTTGGATGAATGCACTCACATTCTAACTGCTCGCGCCGCTGAAAAACTCAGATTTCCATACCTCCATCCTCTTGAGAATAGAGCATGGCATCGCAGCAAGACGGATGCACTAATTGAACTTCATAGCACCCTGTCGATGGAAGATTCTATTGAAGGGTGGATAGGGGCGACAGAAGCATTAGAATTTAGGAAGATACTCAATCATATTTCAGAAAATTTAGGTGGTATGCACCCCGACTTATTCACTTCTAAAATAGTTAAGACATTGGAAAGAACCGAGAAAATCACCCCATTTACCTTCGAAGAAATTGATGGTATTTTGATGCTGGATCACGACCCATCTCTCCCTAGGCTGAATCTTAGATTGATGAAGGCTATTACCAGATTCGTTCCAATACACCAACTCACACATTCTGGAAGCTACCGTTTGGGGGAACACGGAATACAGATCCAAGATATCTACCCAATAAGCAAACAGAATGAACTCCCATCGTGGATTCCAACACATCCGCTGAGTACCGATCAAACAGAAAATGAGGTACATGATATCGAAATAGAAATTGAGAAGGACTCCATCAGAGCTGCTGCAATGCTCATATCTGAGACAAGATCATCCAATCCAAACGCCTCAATAATGATAATCGATCCAGACTGGCAGAAAAGAGCATCAGAATGGCGCCGTTCGATTGAATTGATACCTTCGGCCATACCTCCCTACCAACTCCAAACGCGACTCGCCAATCCGTTGATGAGGTCCATTGTAGCCTCTTTGTCTCTTGCACAAGGGAACCGTTCATTTTCCCTTGAAAAAATTCGTGAAATTGCCATAAATGACCATCTAACAACCCTCCAGAATCCCATCCACCACCCTTCTAACTCCAATATCACGCCCCGGTGCCACCTAGATCTTCTCGAGGAACACGCTCTTAACTGCCACATAACCGGCGGCCCAGGTGCCATACAGCAATGGTTAGAATCCCTATCTAAGACAAGAGAGGCGGAAGATAATGAAAGATGGGAAGATCTTCAATGGTGGATACTCAAACTTGTCAACTCGATACGACATTTACTACCAGAGTGGGAAATTGAATCAATCAGTGACAAATCCCTCTATGTTGGTTGTTCCACAGGTAACACACTCCCCCTTCCCAAGCCATACTACGATTCGGATGAATGGTTCGAAGCCCTCTTGTCTAGAATCTCGTCGACCGAGAAAGAATCGCACCAATCACCAAACAATAATTTGGCCCAACAGACTGTAGAATTTATCCGAAAACAAACGTCACTTCTAGCTCAATCAATGAAAAATCTTGATATTAAATTAGAGAAATCAGGCCCACTGTGGGCAGAAAGAATCCTCCGAGTGATAGCAGATCCCGAAATTAAATCACAGACGATCGATGATCCTAATCTGAGGATACTCACTCCAAAGGATGCACTGGGATGCACTGCAGATATCGTGCTGATGACCCATCTTTCATCCACTTCATGGCCAATGCACTCGCCAAGAATACCCCTTCTTGGAGAAGAAGACAGACATGCACTAAACATACTGAGGCCGGACTCCAAAATAAAATCTGCAAGGCACTCTATGCGACATCTCCTCCATGCTGCCCCAGCAGTGGCCGTAATTCGTGTAGGACAAGACAATCAAGACCACCCCCCGTCATTCATCCTCGATGAATGGCTCAACGATCAAAACAAACCTGCTAACCAGCAGATACCGAGAGAACAACTTTCGAGAGGACCCAGATACCGTCTGATGAATGACGGCAACCATCTAAGATCCGGAAAACCAGCCTCTATCAAGCCAATGGGGACCTTCTCATCACTCGTACAACTCAGTAGCGATCTAGTTAATGACATGCTATCTAGAAGACCAACGTCACCAGATGATGATGGGTATTTACCTGAGAAATCTCTTTCCAGACTTCTCATACCGCCTTCAGAGAATCTAGCATCAGCACCTTCAAGAGCGGCAAAAAACCCTCCAAGATCCAATCGACGCTGGCCAGTGGTGGAAGCTGGGAAATCGTCCTCAAAAACCGCTACTATCGATCCAAGACCCATAATCCCCTGGCGTTCAAACATACATGAGCATGATCAAAGACAAGGTCATAGTGATATTTCCATACAGCGTAAAACATGGTCCCCCAGCCGCCTCAAAGTATGGCTTGATTGTCCTCGTCGCGGGTGGCTCAAAGAAAGGCTCTCGATTTCTGAGGATGAAAGAACGAGTCAAGATCTGGACCCGAGAATATACGGAAACATACTCCATGCTGTACACCACGATATATTGAGCACCGTACTAGGCATCGAAGAGGGATCCGAAGAATTAGAAGTCAACCCCGAAAATCGCCCACTTTCTCTTGCTATTAGCGGGATGAATATTGATGATTTGATGTTGATAGGTTTGAACTCATTAGCCGACAGAGCCCCATGGCTAACTAGGACAAACGCAGTCGCAATCCAACGTCTATGGATGCTTACCGGAATGACCTCTAAAGAGTGGGCGCTGTGGCTTTCAGACCCCCGTCCAGTAACTCCCGCTGGAAGAATAGGCGCCATGATTCTCGCAGATATCCGGGTACCAAGTACTGCACCCATAGCAACAGAGTGGAAGATCCACCAACCCCCAAGAGACCTGAAAATAATCATCCCTCCTGAGTTTGTTGAGAAGAACAGGGGCCGTCTGAAGCCATTCACACCAAGCGGATTTATCGATCGCGTAGACCTAGTCCCTTTCGATCTAGAACGCACTCAATGGGTCGATGAAGCAGGGAGTAAGGAAGTAGCCCCTTTGAGAGTTCAAGGATCAGGCTGGCGGCCACGTCGAATGGTTGTGATAAGAGACCTGAAATCCACAGAAGCCGCCACTCCACCGAAAGACCGCCACAAGAAGGGACTCTTCGAAGAATTACAATTGGCCATCTATGCAAGAGCATGGGAACTGTCTCACCCAGGAGACCTTGTTGTGGGTACGGGAATCAGTGTTCTAGGATACGAATCTGAGCACCTCGTTGAGATCTCGAAATGGGCACCTTCATGGATGCACGAGGGAGATGCAGGGACAATCACCCGACTGGTCAAGGATCTTTACAGATTTCACGATGAGGACTCACAAGCCGAATCTGATCCATTCCGTGCATGGCTCACCCAGAGGCTGATCGTTGCCAGTGGGGTCGTCACTCATGCAAGTTCTGGGTTGATAAATCCGACTCCGGATGTTCATGTTTGTTCATATTGTGAGGCCAGACATATTTGCGACCGGAGAGCAAGGGGGAGTTTCGTACAATGACTCGCCCCAACACTGGACAAAGACTCGCATTAAATTTAGATGCGCATATAGCGATAGATGCAGGTGCGGGAACAGGAAAAACAAGGACGATAGTAGATCGCGCAGTACAGCATTATTTGGCAAACAGACAACGAGCAACGGAGATACTCCCACAACCCGAACGCCCTAAAATGACTTCTCTCGGTAAAATTCGCTCATCAAAGACGGAAATGACGGACCCGATTCTCTGGAAGGGCCTATTGCCAGGAGAAGTCGTCCTCCTCACATTCACAAAAGCAGCTGCGAATGAAATGAGAACCCGTCTAAGGGAGAGCATATCCAATCTCAAAGTTGGTACAAGGGACAGGGAGCAGAATTCCGACCCAAGGCTTCGCTCTGAAGCAGATAAGGAGCAACTCACAATGCTTCTCGAAGACGCACCAATCGGTACAATCCATTCTTTTTTCTCTAGGTTGATAGCCCCACACTTGACCACATTAGGCGAACCCATCAATGACGACATTGTCACCGATGCGCAGAGAGAGACTCTGCGTATCGACGCTATCGACGCTTTCTGGAGATTGCCATCCGACCCTTTCCGATTTACAGCGTCGGATTCCGAATTACTTCAGAGCGAACACGCTTTGAGTATCCTAAGAGCTAGGGACAGGCTAACCAAGGCGTACTCCGGACGAAGAAGGCTGAACGGACTGTTACAAGGCCTTCTTAGAAACTCGATTTTGGTGGAAGAGGCTTCTAGAGGTCTCTCTGGGGAAATGAAGATTGAACATACGCTACTGCTGGAGACTTTGTTCCCAGAGGAATCCCATATCCCCAATTCGCCGATCTTCAACGAGATACATCAGTCTCTGAGCCATTTTATCGATATAGTCAAGGATAAAAGACACGTATTTTCTCCAAGTGGGTGGAATAAAAATGATCGAGTCGAACTTCTAAACCATCTTGCTGAAACCCATCCAGATACATTCATAGGAAAAATTTCTTGGATATCGAAACTCATGTATGCTTCTAATAAAAATCCACTTAATGAAAAATCAAAATTCTTCCCAAACAACACCATAGCAACATCTGAAAATTGGCCTTCTGGAATTCTTCCTCTGGGTAAAATGGGACGAACAAATGAATCCAAAGAAGCAAAAGAGCAGTTCAAAGAATCAACTCAGAATATTCGAGAATTATTGGAAAGCGATGATGCTTCTGAGATTATGAGATACGCCACGACAATGAGCCATTTGGAACCTTTCAGGGGAGCACAATCTGTACCATACCCGCCGCCCGAACGACCCCAAGAAAATCCAGAGGTAGTTTCCTACACAATGACAATCGAGTCTGAGGCCGATCATCTCGAAGATCTACGCCTCGCAATGTCTGGACTAATGGAGATTCTGAGGGGCCTAAAATTGAGAGAAGGTATACGTGATCATGATGACAGCCTCAGACTTGCAAGCGACCTCCTCCTCCTCAATTGCCCACGCATATGCAAAATTGAGGGACTATATCCTAGTGAAGCAATAAGAATCTTGGATCGAGGTCCCAAGGAACCATGGCAAGATGATCATATCGAGAAAGCTCTCCATCAACTACACTCCATGATTGGAGAAGATGAACACACTCTTTCCGAAGTCGCGCTCAAACAAGCAGCCGTTGACCTGGAGCAACGATTCAGCACTCTGAAGTCGATTAGGAGGAGATTTCGAGCATTCATCATAGATGAAGCTCAGGACAACTCTCCTTTGCAATGGAGGCTATTAGCAAGATTGTGGGGGCCGAGAGAAACCAAACCTGGCGAGAATGAAATCCCAGAAACACCATGGCAGCCCACCGTTTGCTATGTGGGCGACATCAAACAGTCAATCTATGCTTTCAGACAAGCCGAACCATCTAGGTTTAGAGAATATAGCAATCACCTGAGGTCGATCAATTCATGGGAATTAGATAACATACCAATTCTTTCGAATGACCCTCCTCTTCGTTCGAAGAATAAGAGCCGTGACCCCAGACATGAACATGAAGCTGCATTCGCCACCGCGGGGGCACGGCGAATCGCCTCAGGAAGAGATCTTGAACCATGGATAAGATTTGATCAGGTCGATGGCCCAGGAGAAAGCATATCTCCACAAGATATCGAAGCAAGGTCAGAGGGACTGATACGCCTTGATGTGAATTTCAGGACAAAGAGTGGTTTGCTCAATGCCATGAATGAATGGTGGAGAGACGTATTCTCAGAACGTCATAGGACGGTGAGAACGGGATCGTGGTATGCCGATGCACAAGACCTCAGGTCTCCAAGTCAGTTCGACCAGTGCTATGGGGGTCTCGAAGAGGGTGATCCCTCTCTGGGAGTAGTCGAGAGACTACAGGGAAGCGGTCACATAGAATGGATATGCCCATCCGCTGAGGAAATTTCGGGTGATCCGCCAGAAGATCTAACGACAGCCGTCAACCCACTATTCAATGATCAGTCTGGAAATGTTGACCGCATTGCACGACTTATTGCTATGAGGGTTAAATCTCTGATTGAAGGAAATCCGGTTAGGATAAAGAGCGCCGAAGGAGCTTGGATAAGCCAAGAGTGTAATCCAGTCAAACCTGATGACATAATGATCCTGATGGCGACTAGAACCGGCATAAGAGACGCCTTGCTAAGAGAGTTTTCGGAATACGATATAAACGCACACGCAGATCAAGAAGGAGACTTATTCGAACGCCCCGCTGCAAGCATCATCGAGGCATTATTCCAGTTCTGTGCCCGACCAAAATCCAGGCATCACGCGGCTTGGGTTTCGAGATCACCCCTCATAGGATTGTCGGATAGCGATCTAGACAAATTTATTCTCGGTACGGACGAGGGTGATAATTTAATGCATAAATTAGCACTTTTCCTGAAAGGAGTTCCCGCAGGAAGAATGGTGGAAAGATGGATACGTTTGATAAATTCTGGAAGAGTATTAGATGTGCTAAATGAGACACTCGACTACTCCGATCTCCTCATCGCATATCCTGATGAAATATCAAAACAAGATGCGGAGCAGGCAATCGATGTAATCGCCGAGATCCTTGATAGGGAAGGCGATTCGATCCTTATGACGGCAGATGTTCTTCGTTCCCTTCGTGAAGACTTATCGAACGGAATAAAGAGCAAGACAAAACCTCCCTCTGACGCCATTCGAATGATGTCCATTCACGGGTCAAAAGGTCTTCAGAGCAAGGTAGTCATCCTCGCTGATTTATTCAGTGATCGTATGGTGAAAATGAGTAAATCCCCCTTCACTGTCTCTGCAGATTTATTCTCTGGAAATCCCCGACCATGGGGGGGTAAAAAGAATCTGAAATCGGCTGTTTGGGAACATGCTAGATGGATAAACAAGTCTCGAAAGGATGCAGAGAACAGAAGACTACTGTATGTGGCAGCCACCAGAGTTCAGGATAGATTGATCATAGTAGGGTCGCCTGAAGGTATAGGCGGTAGAAACGCATCGAAATGGGTCGATGGAGAGGGCCTAAATTTCACACACGATGCTAGAAAATCCCCACCTCTTGGTCATATGATAACAAATGCAATGAGAGCCAAAGGTTGGCTAGAAGACAGGTCAAAATCAAAATGGCTGACGCCTGAAGATAGAGAACACAGCGCGATCCCCTCCGGAAGAGGAACCATTACGTTAGATCCTGCTGAACTTTTCAGCGACGCATCAATTTCTGGAGACGGCAAAACTCCCCATTTCCTACTCATGCATGGCCCGGAATGTTTCGAATCAGAAATTGCTTCTAGTACTCCGTATATACGACTCCAAACTGCTATTGAAGCGCTCACTCTCACCCCTATTAGAAAAGCTCCTGCTAATATGCCGATTAAATCACCTTCGCGTAAGCTGAAAATAGCCCCTTCAACACTTCATGCCGCCGATTCAGAAATTCCGAATTCAGCAACTCAAAATGATCCTCAAACCAGACAAAAAAATTTCACAGCGGCCCAACTAGGCACAATCGTACATCGTATAATCGAGGTGGGAATAGGACATCCGGGGGGGAAGTCAAATCCACCGCTTCCTTCTTCTTGGACTACGTTTAGACCAAATCGCCTCAGCGACATTTCTGTAATCAAGTCAGCTATATCCGAGATAGGACTCGATCCAGAATCATCCTCGTTGCTGAACTTAGTTTCCACCCTCACAGGTCGAATTGAAAATGGCCATCTAGGAAAACTCGTATCAGGCGAAACGGTATTCGGACACAGCATACATGGCCATCGTACAGAACTACCCTTTACACACTCAAGAAAAGTAGATTTCAATCCGATTACTCACGGACCATGGTCTCCAGAGGGATACCTCCAAACAACCATCGAAAGTCAGGCAACAATCCAGATTGAGGGGCTGATCGATCTTGTAATATGCACTCAAGATGAACAGGGCAGACCCACGATAAGAGCCGTGGATATCAAAACAGACGGTTCCATGGGCGGGAAACCCTCTTTCGAATCTACTCAGGAGGGTATTGAGCCCCAATCAGAGGACGAACTCAATCTACTCAGAAGACACGGTATACAACTTGCAATATATCATGAGGCACTCAATGCAATGAATCTTCAAGTTCCCGAAGAGAATCGTAGGCTATTGCTTCCACCAGCTATTGTATGGGCTAGAAACGGCAGAATGATAGCATATCCTGATGATATGCTTAGAGATTTACGAAACGAACTTGAAGAATTACTTTCCCTCACAGCTCGAACACACCTCGATTCCATGGAAAAATAACACCACAATCTTGGGAATCCTCAATGAACCGGGCATTCATCGAACAATCATGCTTGACTATGATGCACTCCATTCATGGGCCGATAGACATTGGGAATCTTCCATAATACCGAGCCTTTCTGAATTCATATCGATAGAAGCACTATCGCCAGGTTTTGAACCCGAATGGGAGCGCAAAGGAGAATTGCAAGGGACAATAGATTTGTTTTGTAAATGGGTTGAGGAGCAGAATTTAGATGGATGTAGCATGGCTACGCTGTCTCTGGAAGGAAGAACCCCGATACTGGTCATAAATATCGAGGGCACGGCTCCGGGTGAGGTTTTGTTTTACTCACATCTCGACAAGCAACCATCGAAACCGTGGCTGTGGTCGGAAGGGCTCTCGCCCCTCAAAGCAGTCCGAAGAGACCCATGGCTTTTCGGCCGTGGCTCAGTTGATGATGGATATGGGGGATACCTCTGTATCAGTGCGATAAAGGCGCTGCAAGAACATGATTTGAAGCATCCATCAGCCACGTTCTTGATTGAAACCTGTGAAGAATCGGGATCATATGATCTCCCTGCGTACCTTGATGCGTATGCAGAACATCTCGGCAATCCAGACCTTGTCGTTGTCATGGATAGCGGAGGTCCTGATTATGACAGAATTTGGACTACTGATGCCCTCAGAGGACTCATCCATGGGACGCTGTCTGTCCGGGTATCTCACGAAGGAGTCCATTCGGGCATGGCGGGAGGAGCAATACCATCATCATTCAGAATTGCAAGGATTCTCCTAGATAGAATTGAAGATTCAAAGACAGGAAAGATTCTGATACCTTCTTTCCATACTGATATCGATCAATCGCTAGAGTCTTCTGCTAGAGACATAGCAGGAGTTGTAGGTGATCGAATATGGGCAGATCTCCCGGTGGTCGATACACTCGCACCTCAGTCAGGAGACGTCGCGCAGATGTTATTGGATGTGAATTGGCGTCCAGCACTTTCAGTGATAGGTGCTGATGGCCTTCCTCCAGTGCAGACTGCTGGAAATGTGCTGAGGACCAACACCGATTTGGCGCTGAGTGTCCGGCTTCCTCCTGGTGTAGATTCAGAGCAGGCCCTCATTGAGTTGACTGAGATTCTAGAAAGCGATCCGCCATATGGCGCTGAAGTCAGATTCATCGCGCATCCTCCTGCTGACGGTTTCAAGGCGCCGCCTCTTCCGAACAATGTTTCAACTGCGCTCAAGGAGGCTGCAATCGCACTCACCGACAGTCCACCCTACCCCACATGGGTAGGGGGAACGATACCCTTCATGGCCATGATGCAGGCAAAGTACCCAAGTGCAGCATTCCTCTGTACAGGAGCCTCAGGACCAGGAAATAATGCACATGGTCCGGATGAAAAGCTGCACATACCTGCTGCCAAACGACTAACTGCAGTCATCGCAGCAGTCACGCGAGCAGTCGGAATCTGATCAAAAGAGCCATTCAACGCTAACAGGGGACCATCTAGGTTCATATCGTCCACAAGAGAGGGGCACCCAATGTCGGATGAACGCGTGCAGCAACTTGAGGAGCGCTTGACCGAAGAAACGCAGCGCCTTGAGAAACTCTATGTGGCTTACAGAAGGCTCGAGGAAGAACTCCAAGAGAAGAATGCTGTTATCGACGTACTTGAAAAAGAGGCTATAGACAAGGAAATCGAGGGTGAGGGACTTGAGTCCCTACTCGGTGAGAAAGACTCACGCATCAGAGACCTTGAGATGGATCATGCCAAAGCCAGGAAACGCATCCAGCACCTAGAACCAGATCTTGAGAAGATGGAGGAAATGTACTCCCGCGAATCAGCCCGACTCGGGCGTGTTTTCGAAGTTGCAGAGGAATTAGACGAGTCCCTACGAGTCTCTCAGGCCGAACTTGGAGCCAGAGATGAATGGTATCAGTCTCATATGAGTCTCTTTGAACAGTTGAATGAGGCCATCAAAGACAGATTCGACATGATTGAGCGTGCTGTTGAGGCGGTCAAGGACCAGCAAGACAAGCAAGCGGCATTCAAATCTCAGATGGAAGCGGTCCATGAGGACGCCCCTGAACAAAAGAATAACGATCCCCCAGATAATCTAGAAAAACTCAAGGTCGCAGAACTTCGAGCCATTCTTTCTGAGCAAGGAATGGATGCTAAAGGAAAGAAATCAGAGTTAATCGAGAGGATCAGATCTGCTTAAACGGGTTTTGTACCATCCGCTTTACGGATACACTTCGCAGGAATGCCACCCCAAGTCTCACCATCAGGTATGACGGTCCATTTTGGGACAACCGCCCTCGATGCCACAATGGCATTCTTCCCAATCTTAGATCCCGGTTGTATCACTGAACCACCTCCGATAAGTGAGCCACTTCCAACAGTCACTGGCGCCAGCACGAGCTCACCTTGTTCGACCAGATGCCCATTTATTGTGGCATCACCCCCCACCACTACTCCGTCACCCAAAGTAATCATTGGTGCGTCATTTATTCTCGGCGTGTTGATTATGACGCCTGAACCCATGTTAAGCCCCATCATTTTGTAGTATAGCGTGGAGAACATGGAGGGGACTATTGTTGAAAGGAATATTAGCGCCACTCTATGAAAAACAAGGGCAAAAGCCCACCTTATTGTGATCATAGATCTGAGAGGAAATCTACCTTCCTTGCCTCTGAGAGCAAAAATAGAGCCGGAAGCACCAGTCACAATCACGATACCCAAGCCGCCTACAATGTAAGCAATACCAAGTCCTATGCAAGTAATGAGGGATGTGATAACATAACTGCCCCCAGTCATCGCACCCCACTCTTGAATCTCCAAGAAAACCAGATAACCTGGTAGTATACCAATCCCGATTAGCACTCCGAAGAAAGGCAGTATGAGCAGGGTAAGCAAACGCTGAACAGCGGAGAAATTCAAAATGGCACCACCCTATTCTGAAGACTCCCAAGCCTCTCTATCTATGGCCGCTGCAGTAGCAGCGCCTTCTTCAAGATCAACCCGAGTCAGCAAGGCGGTGCCTGCAAGAATAACGATCATTATTGTGAAAACTGCCACTCTTGAGTTGTAGAGGTTGGCGCTTATACTGTAGATTATTGGCCCGATAAAGGCAGCAGCCTTTCCAATAAACCCGAAGAAACCGAAGAATTCAGCGGCTTTCGTCCGAGGTGTTAGCATGACCATCATGCTCCTAGCCTGCGCTCCGACAGTACCCATCACAATGCCAACCATCGTTCCAAGCATTATCCACTGAAGATTAACTCCGAAGCCAAGTGGCTCCCAAAGATTGTCTCGAAGCGTCTCGGGCCACCAACTCAACTCACCATCACCTATCATCGTCGGATGAATTATGCCCACAGATCGCTCACCATCCAGATCGCCCCCATTGAATGAAAAGCTGAATCTATGGTCCAGCTCCCCCATCATCCTGCTTGCAAGAACCGTTGCCTCGTCAATAGGTAGTGATGACCGCTCATCGCCTGAATCATCTTGAAGGAATTCCATGAAAGCGTCTCTGAACTTAGCGTCTCCTTCCCCGCTGTCGCTGACCCAAGCATCCACTCCTCTATCGTATAATGTGGTCAATTCATAGGCATCATCCGCCTCATCCCAGTCGTACTGGAAATCATAGCGCTCATGATCGTCGTTGAGATCGAGCGGTGCGAAACCAACTGCCAATATCGCTACGACACAGTACACAATCAACGCCCCAGTAAGAACTTCCTTGGTACCGAATCTTCTAGCTGCCTTCCCTCCGATTATAGTCATGGGTATAGCAACTATATTCACCATGAGAAGTAATACAAAATTCATCGTCGTCGAGAGCCTCAGTACAGATTCTCCGTATGCAGCTGCCATGCCGCCAATCGTATTCACCCCGTCGAAGAAGAGCAGATATGAGACTAAGAAAATCGATAGAGACTTGTATTTTTTAATCTCGCGAAATGTATTAGCAACTTCGCGAAAACCATCTTTCACCGCTTCCATCGAACTCTCATATTCTTTGGGCGATGGAAGCTTAGGCTCAGGAGTTTTGAGAAACAATTGGTAACCCCAACCTAACCACCAAAGCGCACTCGTAACGAAGATGAATGCTAGTATGGTTGGTGTGAATCCAAGAGTCAGTCCAAGGCCGAGGTGCACTATTAGGATCGACGAACCACCCATGAAACCGTACGCATAGCCCCAACTCGAGACGTGATCAACGTCTTCTTTCTCTGCGAGATAAGGCATGAATGCATAATAGATCACATTCCCTCCTGCGAATCCAATATTTCCTATCACAAGACAGACTGCGAGAAACATGTAGTTCGTACCTTCTCCAAGAAATGGAGCAAGACCCATCATAGCAGTGAAGATAACGCCAACAATCGTATACGCCCAGAGAATCTTTCGTTTTATTTCGATACGATCTGCAATTGCTCCCAATACCGGGCTCACTAGAGCCACAAATAGGCTTGAAAGTCCCAACACCAGGGCGTAGAAAGAATCCCCACTCTGGGTCCCAGTAGCCGTGTTATACATGCTGGCAGTCAATGCAGGGACGACTACAGTCAGAACAGTCAGAGCAAAGGCTTGATTCGCCCAATCATACCAATACCATCCTTGCAGAGCATCTCTTTCTTGTTCATTTTTGGCTACGCTAACAGAGGCCGATAGGATGCCCATAGTGTTTGATAAGAATGATAGTGTTTCAAAGATGCGATTGACTTCAAATCATTTCAGATAGGCAATTCCTTGCTTATGTTCAATACATAAAGGCTGAACCGAAGCCCATGGCATCACCTCTTCTAAGGCGCCATAAGCCTCCATCCAGGCTACATGAACTGGTGAAGGCGCCCGAGAACCATCCTGCCTCTATAGAACGACGGGAATCTTGGGACGCCTCAAGGCCTGCCACTGTTTACACCACCCCCGAAATTCTTCCAGATGGTACCCCCTGTACTGCAGCCACTGTAATATTGAGGACAAGAGGATGTACCTGGTGGTGGAAATCTGGGTGTACTTTCTGCGGCTATTTCAATGATGTAAGGGACGACGTAACTTCAGACGATTTATTCGCCCAGTGGGAAGAAGCGAAACGCCGCACAAAAAATTTCGAAGGCTGCGACATGGTGAAGGTGTACACTTCAGGTACTTTTTTTGAAGATAAAGAAAATCCAGTGGAGTGGCAGGAAGCTATTCTCCGCGAGACTCATGAAAGAGGATTGCATCTTGTTGTTGAAGCACAGGCTCACCTGTGTAAAGACGAGAAATTAGCATGGATGGCATCCATTCACCCAGGGTTGACCGTGGCCATCGGACTCGAAGCTTATGATGACGCAGTACTAAGATTTCATGTTAACAAGGGATTCAATCTGAAGACTTGGAATTCTGCAGTCGAAAGACTACGATTCCACGGATTCAGAATCAAGACATATCTTCTTTTCAAACCACCATTTATGTCAGAGGGCGATGCATTGGATCATTCAATACGCTGGATAAAGGAAGTCTCACCTCTAAGCGACGAAGTCTCGATAAATCCAATGAACATACAAAAAAGAACGATTGTAGATCGATTACACCGAAGTAGGGAGTACAGACCGCCGTGGCTTTGGTCTTTGGTTGAAATGATACGAGAATCACACGAGACTATTTCCTCAGGTCACTCAAGAGTAATAGTCCATCCAACTGCAGGAGGCAAGATCAGAGGCGCACATAATTGTGGGTCCTGCGATAAAGACATAGTCGCAGCCATTGAACGATATTCTGTATCTTCAGATTTGGATGAATTTTCCAATATCGACTGCTCTTGTAAATCAATATGGCACGATGAAATACGAAGCGATCGAGCATTGCCCGTTCAATTTGGAACAGGCCTCTCAAGGCGTGGAAAACTCCAGAGATTACTACGTGCTCCATGAAATGGGCTTTCTTTCGCCTAATGCTTAAGGATGCGATGAAGGTGGTCAGAACGCCCGTCTGGGCAAAGGTGTGGTCTTCTTGGCAGATTCGGTCGCTGACATCGATGTTTTTCTTCAGGCAAATGCTGAGCCCAAGTCTTCATGGGTATTCTTGGCCCTTGGAATAATCGTAGCACTGCTCTCTCTTACAATTTATTCAATTATATTCCCAGGTCAGAATCTACCAGTAATATCCGATTTAGAAACATTCGCCTCGCTAAAAGGACAAGTTTGGTTATTCATACTCGGAATGCTTGTGGGTGCTTTGATGATTTTATCCACACTTCTTACGGAAGTCACCCGGGAGTGAGTAAATGTTTGTCGACATACCCAACCATTTGGCTACATGGCTCATTCTGTTCATCTTCTTCGCACTTACAAGCAGAGGTTTGGGGACACTCGGGGAAGTCCTCAGGTCAACAGGAATGTTTCTTCTAGAGAAGGCACTTGGCCCAGCGATAGATTTCGCAGAAGGGAAACCAGGATCAGCAGCTAGGACATGGATCGTTCTAAGCTCGTTATGGCTCTTCGTTGCCGTCTGCTTCACATTCCTCGGAATTTGGGTCGGTCATGACCAATACGCACTCATCTCCCTGTCTGGTTGGGGCTATAACCCATCATCATCCACACTCATTGCAGCTGGAACTGCTGTTGGTTTGTACGGTTCGGTTGCAATGGCCGTGATTGGAGCATCTTTCCATGTTTTACCATCCCTTTGCGGTACCCCAGGAGGTCTTCCAAGCGAAAGAAATGGAACCCTCGTAGCCGCCCCATGGACGCTCGGAGTCATCATCCTCTTCATTGCAGCTCACAATCCAGATCCGTTCGGAATTGATATCACGCTCGCAGCGATCACGGTAATGGGACTCGCCTATGCAGCCATGGCTGTCAATTTACTAATTGCTTTTGCAAATAGAACCCAGAGCCCGAGAGAGCCCGGATGGCTTCTGATTCTAGCAATCGTAGCCGGTCCAGTCAGCGTACTAGTCGAGGTCTTAATGGGCGATACAAATCCAATAGCAGAACCATGGCTAGTTCTGAAGCTGTATGGAGCTCCATTCTTTCTCTGGTCTGTATCGGCATTAGCCTTGTACTCCGCTGCATTGGGCTCCAGATCTCCTCTTTGGTCACGTACTCTAAGCGGAACAGTACTCATGGGATTGGTGATTACCACTTCAGCATACCAAAGCCTAGATGGAGGTTTATTTTCTAGCCTGATCACCCAAAACGCGAGTATACCGGATGTATCTGACTCATCTAGGATGTTCGGCACGTTCCTTGTAGCCCTGTCACTCGCACCCATGCTAGCATTATCTGCTAATATCATAGCCACAATAAGAACAAGTGGCAAATCTCCAGAAATCACGAACGGAATGGCGATACTTGTAGCATCCTCTTTCTCGCTGGTCATACTTTGGTTCCTAAATTACTCATTCAGAAGCCCATCATTCGTGGGCTTCCAAACATATGAGCCTCTATTAGAGACTGTAGAACTCATGACCATGTGGCTGTTCATGATACCAATGAGCATGGGAATAGTGCTCCATCTTTATCCCACAATAACCAAACGAACTTTACCTGCACCTGAGAGAACAAGGCAGGGATACTGGATGTTCGTAACCGCAGTCTCAGCCGGTCTTCTTTGCACCTTGATATCTGAATCCATATTGCTATCAGTCACAGAAATCGATATCGAAGCAACCTCTTCCCTTGCCGAGCGATTTGCAGTAATCGGCTCGGTTCTTTTCTACGGGGCAGTGGTTGCAGTCACACTCCACACACTGAATATCGTCAGAGGCCTATTTCATGGAAAGATATTGCAAAATGCGTCCCAATCCTCTCGTCGTATAGAGTCTTACACAATCACCTCTTCAACCTCAATTCGCTCTGTGTTAGCCGCAGGAGCAGATGTCGAAACAGTCCTGGTCCCAGCGTCTGACACTGAAGTCCCCGGGGCCCCAACTGAGCTCTGAGCATCGGCACATTGTTGTCGCTCCCACTCTACCATCAATCATGAGGATTGGATTGGTGGGCAAACCCAATGTCGGTAAATCGACTGCATTCTCTGCTCTGACCGCCACGCCTGTTGATATAGCCGACTATCCATTTACGACGATCGATCCGAATGTAGGAATAGCCTGGATACCGACTCCAGAACCATGCAGATGCAAAGAACTAGCACATCGTCTTGGCGAAAGGATCGAAGTAAAGGAAGAATCTCGAGAGGGGAGTATCTGCCAACCTAGAACAGGGTCGTGCTGCAATCATCGTAGATTGGTTCCAGTTACCCTTGTCGATGTCGCTGGGCTTGTGCCTGGCGCACATGAAGGAAGAGGAAGAGGAAATCAGTTCCTCTCAGACCTTTCTAGGTGTGATGCATTAATCCAAGTCGTAGATGTGTCCGGTGCCACCGATTTGGAGGGGAATCATACGGATGAATCCCCCGCATCTCCCACAGCAGAGCATAATTTTCTAATTGATGAGATAGATCTCTGGCTGTCTGGAATTTTAAATGAAGGCTGGTCAAGAGGCGCTAGAAGAGTCCAATCAGGAGGCGACCGGGCCCTCATCGATTTCATCGTCCAAATGATTAGCGGCCTTGGCGGGGGAGAAAGGGATGCCATTTGTGGAATACAGGCTGCCAGATCCAATGGAGCAGATAACCAACCATGGAACTGGGATGAAAACACACTACGAATCATCGCATCAGAAATTCGAAAATCTATGTTCCCAATCGCTATAGCTGCCAATAAGTCAGATCGTGTCGAGCCCGATTTTCTTAGGACGACACTCGACGAATTGGAGAAATTGAACCTGAGGTGCATGCCAACATCCGCTGAAGCCGAGCTAACTCTGAGCAGAGCAAGCAATGCGGGCTTAATCACATATCAGCCGGGAGATGGCCCTTCTGGATTTTCAGTGAATCCAGGATCAACATTATCAAAACCACAAGAAGAGGCGCTGGAGAGAATAAGAGAGAAGACAAGCACACTCGAAGGCAACGGCTTAATCGATCTTCTATCAAAAGTCGTATTCGAAGATCTCTCTATGATTGTTGCATACCCCGTTGCAGATGAAGGCAAGTGGACGGATGCGGAGGATCGTAAGCTGCCAGATGCGATTATACTACAATCAGGCTCCACTGCACGAGATCTTGCATATGCCGTCCATACCGACCTTGGAGACGGATTCATCCGAGCAACCAATTGTGTAACAGGTCGAACCGTAGGGGGGGACACCGAACTTCTGATGTCAGATGTAATTAGGATCCACTCCAGAACCTAAGCGGCTCCGTCATCCCTTGCTCTCGCTGGACAAACGTTCGAATCCATCTACCTGGTCTGCTTATGCTTCAGCCGAAGAGTGAACCCAGGCCTTCGAAGCCCGAGTCATCCTCTTCTTCCTCTTCAGCAGCTGCCTCCTCTACGGGGGCAGCGGCTTCAGAGCCGCCTCCAGATCCGCCTGCGGCAGGAGCCGCAGCGACTGGAGCCGCGATCGCGGTAGACATCGCTTCTTCGATGTCAACGGACGCGAGTGAGGCAACAAGCCCCTTCACGCGTGCCGCGTCTACATCTACTCCTGCGGCTTCGAGAACCCCAGTGATGCTCTTATCGTCGATCGTCTTTCCTGCTGAGTGCAGTAACATTGCAGCGTATACATACTCCATTTCATTCACCTTTTTTCCATTAACCGAAGAGATCGCCGAGTCCTCCGAACCCTGCTTCCTCCTCTTCCTCTTCTTCCTCATCCGGGGCGGTTTCGCCTCCAGCTTCTTCATCAGCTGATGAGGCATCAGCCGAGGTAACGCTCTCTACAGGAGCGCTTGCAGACGCATTAAGCGCAGCAATGACCTCCTCGTCGAGTGCATCGGAATCGAGTTTTCCGGCCAGGCCTAATGCCTGGGTCCGAACCTTTGACAGAATAATGCCGGCTGTTTCATCATTGATCACTCCGGCACCGACTGCCACTGCAAGCGCATCGCCCTTGCCCTTCGCAATGAGCGATGGCAATGTTTGCGTTGTGAGATATGTGATGTTGCAAGCAAGATTGAAACTACCTGAAACAGCTCTGATGATATCATCTCTAACAGCGTCTGTATCTATTTCCAGATCATCTGCCATGAGGACGTATCCATCTTCTAGCGCTCCTGCCAGTATAATCCCTATCTCAATCGGATTGATATCCAACTTTGCAAGCATGATTCCCAAATCAGCTGAGATGGGCTCGCCCTTTTCGACAGCTGTAACGGTCTTCTGAATCGCCACCTTTCCCTTGTCGATCTTAGCAGGTATCCCAACAGCATTGAACTCACCGACAATGGGCCCCGGGCCAAATTGGGTAGGTCCCTTCTCTACTACGATATCCATAGGTGCTAACTCACCATCCTTAGCGGCCCTTCCCTGCCTGGTCTTGGAGAGTTCGTCAGACAGTTCGAACGCATTCATCGAGTCGGTATGGACTATAGCTGGTTGAGTTGAAGTCTCAAAGAGCGACTCCAGAGTTTCCGGATCCTTACCCGAAGCCTCCCATGCTCTCCTGATTAGAGATTTCTTGGCCATGGTTATCGATAACTTGGCTCTGAGCGATGCTCTCATGTCGAGCATATTTTTTGCTGGTACACCGGAAACATCCACGATACCGATGACGCCATCGGAGTTTAGCAACTCTTCTAGCTCGTCTACCCTGGTCTTCTTCCAAGGTGCAATCTTAGGTATCATGATGTAGCAACCTCCACCTTTACAGCTGGCCCCATCGAGGTTTTGATGTAGCAAGATCGAATATTCATAGAACCGCGCTCTAGTCTGCCAACAACCCGATTCCAAACAGCCATTACGTTTCCATTTAACTCATCCAGACTCTGTTCTCTCGTTCCGAATGCTGCGTGAAATGTCATTCTGTCTCTGGATCGAACAATTGCCGTATCCTTCAGTCCAGCGGCCATCATGCCCGGATCAAGATTTGGAGGTACTGGCCGAGGCATTTTCCCACGAGGCCCGAGAACGATACCGAGGAAACGACCAACTGTCCCCATGTGAGGTATTTCAGAAAGGAAGAAGTCCACGCTATTAGCCAATTTCCTAGCTCTTTGTCTGTTACCACCGAGATCTTCGATAGTTGTAGGGTCAATTATTTCTAAACCGGCAGCCTTTGCTTTAGTAGCCATTTCTCCGCCTGCGAACATTGCTATACGCACGCTACGCCCTCTTCCAGAAGGGAGACGGATTTCCTCTTGTATTCGATTAGATGGATTCTTGAGATCGACATCTCTGATAGTGAATGCAATCTCTAGACTTTCTGTGAACTTTCGTTCTGGCGCTGCGGCTATTGCAGCCTCTATTGCGTTTCTAAGTTCGTTCTCCATATCTAATCACACCCCTGCGGTCTACGAGGAAAAACCTCTCCCGCAACTCGTGTCCCTCATGCAAAATATTCGTTAAATCTCCCTTCCTTGGTTGCTTGAATAGCTTCTCTGGCATCCATGCCTTCGACCTTAATCCTCATCGCCACGCAAGTTCCCATGATTTCCCTACACATGGCTGATAAGTCAGCGCCAGTCAATTTTGACTCTTGCTTGGATACAACAGCTTTGATCTGCTCGATTGTAATGTTCTCAGTAGCGCTCTCCGCACTTCCATTGCACTTTTTCTGCCCGAGTTGCTGGAGGATTAGATGTGGGGTCTCATTACGGTCTGACATACATACATCCCCCTTTCGCGGTTTCGCCCGACCTGCTTTCCCTTTATGAGCGTGATGCAGAGCGTATCGTAGACCTCACTCCACCCGCTGTGTGACTCGTACTTGATCGGCACGCACCGTAAGTGCCACTGGAACCAATGCGTCGTACAACTCAACAGTGACTTCTTCTTTCGATTCGGTGACTCTGGCAACACGAGCTGATTGACCTCTGAATGCCCCTCCGGTAATTTCCACGATGCAGCCTTCTTCGATTCCAGCAGTAGCTGCCTTGGGCTCCAGATAGGGTAAGACGGTTTCAAGGGGAGACTCTCCATCCAGAACCTTTCTGCAGTTCTTCATGGGAGTCGTACTCATCCCAGTTCTACCAATCAGCTTCTCAACATGATGCTTAGCCGAGGCTTCCACAAATACGTAGCCTTTCATGTGGTGCGGCTGTAAAACGCTGAAAATCTCATTCTGCACATCTTCCAGTGATCCAGTTCCGGATAATCTGGCACGAATTTCTTTTGCAACATTCTGCTCCTGCCCTATCGACGTCTTCAGAATGTAGAGGTATGAAGCAACATCCCCATACAACTCTCCGAGTTGAGGCACTGAGTATTC
>DATW01000001.1:31628-31930 GCA_002504845.1 Euryarchaeota archaeon UBA250
GAAATGTCGCCCTTCTCACAAAGAAAGAGAACAGGAGTAACTTCAACTAAGCGAGCTGCAGTGTCACTCGTCTTTCCAAATGCGAGTCCTCGTGCGGCACCAGATCTCACATATGTGAGTGAACCTGCCTCGAGACCCGTGCATTCCTCGATACGACCGGCCATCGAGTCAAGATCCGAGGGATCACCAGCACCGTATATCCCGTCCCACGCGCCTGGCAAATCCCCTATCTCGTCTGAGCGCTGCATCAGGAGCACTTGATCTTCTGATCTTACGAAGGCAATGAAAGCTTCTGACATACT
>DATW01000001.1:32336-37723 GCA_002504845.1 Euryarchaeota archaeon UBA250
CCGAGTACAAACATCCCTATCCCACAAACAATCACCGTTTGACGGAATTCCATCTTAGATGGCTTCTTGGCCATCTTCAAAATTCTAGCCGTGGACCCTGTTTGCAGTCTACGTACGCGCCCTTCGATCTCATCTTGCCATGACTGAACCCGAGCTTCTATGGGTCCCTTTTGGCTGGTTTCGACGGCCATAGCTAACACCTTTGGTGCCCGGGCCACCGATGGAGCCCATTTAAGCACGCCGACTTTGGATATACAAATCGACTATCCGATGAACTGTATGGCACGGGCTTTAGCATCCGCCACGCTCGACCTCATCCTGGCTCCATGAATTTGCTCACTTTGGACGCCTGTCAGAACTACAAGGACGCGCACATAACCGTCATGCCCATCCACTTCACTCGTAGCCCCCCATATGATTCTCGCATGAGGATCGATTCTTTCTCGGATGATCTTAGCACATTGTTCGGCCTCGCCAAGTGTCAAATCACTTCCGCCGACTACGTTGATTAATGCCCCACGTGCATCTGAGACATCGATTTCAAGCAGAGGCGACGAGAGCGCTTCTTCGGTCGCTTTGAGTATCCTTCCATCCCCAGTCCCTTCTCCATGGCCTATCATTGCAACCCCCCCGCCATTCTCCATGACAGAGCGTAGATCTTCGAAGTCCAGATTCACTATCCCTTCTTTTGCGATCATATCCGAAACCCCTCTAATGCTCTGCAAGAGCAACTCATCGGCTACCCTGAATGCTGCATCGAGAGGAAGATCTCGAACGCCTTCAACAGAAAGAAGACGCTCGTTTGGTAGAACTATGACGGTGTCACAGACTTCGGTCAGCCGCTCAAGCCCCCAATCCGCATTTTGCTTTCTCAGCGAACCCTCTGACGAGAATGGGTAGGTAACAATTGCAATCGTCAAAGCCCCAGCGTCTTTGCACAGCCGTGCGAGAACATGCGCGGATCCAGTTCCGGTCCCTCCACCCAGGCCAGCCGTTATGAAAGCAAGATCGCAATCTGCAACCTCCTTTGTTAGCATGGATTCAGACTCAAACGCTGCCTGTTCGCCTTTCTCTGGGTTGCCTCCAGCACCTCTTCCCCTGGCCGTCCTCCCGATCAGCATTTTTTCGTCCACATTCACTCTGAGAAGATGTTGAGCATCTGTATTGACAGCAAGGCCCCCGACTCTATCACGATCAAATAATCCCTCGGAAGTCAACCTCTCGATTGTATTGGATCCACAGCCACCACAGCCGAATACTCGAATATTCGGTTGAAGAGTTTCTAGCAGTCTTTCGAGTGCCTCGTCATTGGTAGAATCCCCTTTAGACTCAATTGGAACACTCGGCTCCTGCTCGGTTATCCTGTCTATGAGGTGCTTCACGAACCCCATTGCGATTTTTGAGAATCATAACCGTTCCCCTTCACCCTCCCAAGCAGAAACGGGTTTCTCCATACTTGATCTCTTACCGAGAACCCTGATTGTCCAACAGCCGTTCATATACGAATTCGGTTTCTTAGACATACATGGAGAAGGGTCTCGGAGCATGGATTGGAGGATCGGCGATCCTCGCATCCATGTGTTGTTTGCCTTCCGTTATCTGGGTTCTATTCGCAGGAAGCTCTGCAATCGTAGCGGCAGACCAACTCTCGAACGACCTCTACTATTCGTGGGTTAGGTGGTTGCTTTACGCTGCGTCGGCAACGATGCTAACCATTGGCATGGTGATATATCATCGCTCAAAGGGCATATGCACGCTTGACGATGCGATCAGAAACCGACGAAAAGTCATCAATACGACTCTGCTGACATTCACTATAGCTATCGTAACCTATCTTATCTGGAACTTTATCGTCCTCGAGATTCTTGGAATAGCCGTGGGCCTTCCATGGGAAGACTCAGCTTTCTGGAACTGAATCCAAGAGCATTCTCCGAGCTGAAATGAACCGAGTAACGAATGTGTACATGCCCCCCAATGCGGAGAAAACAACCGCCATACCAAATCCATTCATCTCGTCAAATCCTAGAATACCTGCCCAACCATCTCCTTCATTGATTGTTAGTGTTAGTGAAACAATGTCCGCAGCCTGCAGACTAGCCAATAGCATGCCGACAACTGTGATCACCATCCTGTCAGCCCTCGAGAACCCCCCATAGATTCTCCCAAGGCCAACTGACTGCGCCTGAGTGCCCATGTAAGACCCCATGAGGGTCAGGAGAGCAGCCCCGAGAGCAAGTGAAAGATCGACACCGAACTCGGAGTTGACTCCAATAGCTACAATCAGACCGATATCCACGACCCTGTCAATCGTGTGGTCCAAAAAATCCCCATACGGCCCCGAAGTGCCCTGATGGCGTGCCAGGTCACCATCCAGAGCATCCAGCACCCCTGCAATACCGATCAGGATGACCGCACCCACAATCATCAACGCGCCTTCATTGTCGATTCCGGCATTGGCAACCAGCCAGAACGCCCCAAGCGATATGATGAGACTCGTCCAAGTCAGCGTATTGGGATTAGTATCTCCCAGCCTTACAATCAACGGGTGCATCGCCTTGGACCATTTTTCTCGAAATTGCTCGAACATCAGAACCCCTCTTGGCGACTGACCCAGTCTACCACCATTGAAGATTGGGTCGTCGGCATCTCCGAGCCCAGCCATTCGACAATCGATTTCGCAATATCCGAAGCCTCTGAGCCTGAACAGTCAAACTCGGTCCAGGGGATATCATTCTCTTCGCGCTCATTCCACATGCTCCCCATTAGTTCCCATTCGACATTGTCATTGATTTTCCTTTCAGAGTACCCGCGCTTCTCCAGACGAGTTCTGAGGATGTCAGGATCACATCTGAGAACCACCACGACATCACAGGGGAGGTGATGGGCAAGATGCCCCTCGATTATGGTAAGCCCATCCGGCTCTGTGACCCATTCCTCCTCCAATGAAGATACGAGATTGTCGATGTCTATCTCCTTGATTCCTTCTTCGGGCTCAGGCAATCCAAGAAATCCTCTTTCATCTGCTAAATCAGATACACTTCGAGTCAATGCAAGCTCAGATAGGACCCTCGTTATACTTGTCTTCCCGGTTCCGGGCGTACCAGTCAGGCCCACCCTAAGCGCCCTAGTCACAGTCGACCCTGCGGATACCCCCCCATCAACGCTATCGTGAGGCACACGATTATGCCGCGAAAGGCCTGCCCAGCTACATGGAGCACGACACCAGCAACTCAGAACTAGTTCCATGGTATCATTCATTCACCATATCGTCAAGCCGACTCAATATTCTTCTATTCGCAGCACCAGTCGCCATATACGCCGCATTTATTGCGCACGATGCAACTCTCTCGTTCATTGCTTCGATGATCGCAATAATGCCGCTCGCATTCTTGATGGGCAAGGCAACCGAAGAGATAGCGTTGAGGACTTCCGAATCAATCGGAGGCCTTCTGAATGCTACCTTCGGCAACGCTGCTGAGATGATAATCGCGCTGCTCGCGATAATTGCTGCGATGCAAGCCGGTTCTGGAACAGAGACCGAAGCGACGATGATCAAGGTCGTGCAGGCAAGCCTGATAGGCAGTATTCTCGGCAATCTGCTTCTAGTAATGGGCTTAGCCTTCCTTTGGGGGGGTCTCAGATTCCAAGAGCAAGAGTTCAACAGGACACAGGTCGGATCGAACTCATCTCTATTGTTACTCGCAGTAATCGCACTCATCATTCCCACTGTATTCCATGCATCTGCTACCAATTCCTCAGACGATAGCGTCCTTCAATTATCTAGAATCGTGTCGTTGATACTTCTTGCGATATACGGATTGTTCCTATTGTTCCAACTCAAAACTCATGCTTCATTATTCGCGACTGATGGCGCACACCATGAAAGCCCCTCCATGGAAAAACGAGATGCAGTCATATTGTTGGTTGTCGCAACCATCCTAGTGTCCTTCATGGCCGAGATCTTGGTCCACTCTCTCGAAGATGCGGCTGAAGAGCTGCACATACCACATCTCTTCATCGGCATCATCCTCCTTCCGCTGTTTGGTAACGCTGCAGAGCATTTCACCGCAGTCACGGTGGCTGGAAAGAACAAGATGGACCTCTCTTTCGCAATCTCGGTTGGCTCGAGCACTCAGATTGCAGTGTTCATCGCTCCACTGATCGTCTTGGTATCCTGGGCCATCGGTGTCCCCCTGACTTTCGAATTCGGTCTGCTGGAGACAACATCCGCTTTCCTTGCGGTGCTCATCGCGAATACGGTTGCTGTAGATGGCAAGTCGAACTGGCTGGAGGGGGCCATGCTGCTCGCAACATACGCCGTTCTAGCCGTCGCCTTCCTGATGTACGGGTAGGCCCAAACCTCATTCACGGGAATGGGCTCCCCCTAACATGGAGGAGGATTGGTGGGGGGGAGACGAATCCCAGGACCCTGCTTCCAATGCCCCCAAGGAGATTGTAATCAGCGGCCCGGGAGGTTCCGGGAACACGCTCACAGGAGGCATCAATCAGATATCAGAGGACGGCCAAAACGGCGTTTGGGGACAAGTCGACCAAAAGAACTCCACGCGCAGCAGATCCGTGATCTGGTTCCTTACCGGGCTGATCGTAGTTCCTGTTCTGCTTGGGGGAATATCCACATTTCTCGGCAGTATGACAGAGACTGGCGAATATGACGAGGAGTATTCCTCGAGTCCCGTTGTAACCGGCAGCGTCACCATCGATGATCGCACATTCGAAACTTATAGATTCGGTGTATCGCCCGATTTTCACTATGATTTCGACGACCCCAGTTTTTGGAGCATCGGCATCGATGGATGGAACTGGAACTCTCAGATAGATTCCTATGAGTTCGGCGATCCCGCCCTTCAAGCCCTCGACAGCCAGGGGTCCCAATGGCAATCCATGTGGACATACACATGGTCCTCCGAATTCTCGAATACCCCTGAGATTTACATTCGCGTAGAATCGAATTTTGTGCATGTGGCGTTTAATCTGAATGAATGCTCAGAGTGCGGCCAGCCGGAATACTTCTCATACTATTCAGACGACTACCCCGAGAACCAGGACGTCATTGCGATGGTGATGTGTCTTCTGTGGCCAGTCGCCATTATCGCAGGTGTGGTTTGGGGTTATGCCACTGGCAGGAAGCCATTTGCGTATGGCCTTATGTCGTTCTGCGCGCTTGCCGCGGTCGGCGTGATGTTGCTGTTCGGATTACTGGTCATGGCTTTCGGTTGGTAGAGGCCTGAAACCAGATTGCATATCGTCAGACAGATATCCGCCCTCGAAGAAAATTAACTATCCTTTCCGACACCAATCCGGCTCGGAGAATCCTTCTGTGCCCAAGGCCTTCAGTTAGCAGGATCTCGCTGTTAGCCACTTCTTCG
>DATW01000061.1 GCA_002504845.1 Euryarchaeota archaeon UBA250
CCTTGGCCCTGTCCTTGGCCCTGACCGTCTTCTTCTGAGCCGCCGCCGCCTTGGGTACCGCCGTCACCTGAGCCATCGCCCTGGAAATCAGGATCGTAAGCATCGGGAATCCCGTCGCCGTCTGAATCGCTCATCTCGCCGTTTGCTGGATCATTTGGATAAGGGTCGCTGCCATCATCCTGGCCGTCACCGTCAGTATCTGCTGCATTGGGATTGGTTCCCGTGGCATATTCTTGTGAATTTGTAAGTCCGTCTCCGTCAGGATCGGCATTTGCATCTGTAGCTGAATTTGGATTTAGCCCATAGCCAACTTCCCATCCATCAGGCAAACCATCGCCATCAGAATCAGGATTGTTCATGTCCGTTCCAGCGGACTGCTCTTGAGCATTGGTTAATCCGTCGCCATCCCAGTCTGCACCACCATCATTCGGATCGAGGGGATCCGAACCATCAGCGGTAACGCCTGCGGCGCCAGCCATTGTCACTAGCAGTAAAGCTGTCAATATACTTGCATTTTTTGTTATATCCATTGTATCATCACGTTCCTTTTTGTTACGTTTTCTTGGTTGATCTAGGGAACCCGCCGTTCCCTCTTTCCAGCATCAGCCCGACTGAGTCGGAACAGAAATCTGGGAGGGGGTTATTTGCACTAAGGATGGAGAAGATTAACACAATCATATGATACCAATATTGCTCGGTATACATCGTTTTCTATTTGTTTTTTATCTTCTCCTCCTATTGTGGTTTAACCCATTGTGGCTGGCAGTCTCAGGAAACCCTCCGTCTCCTCTACCTCTTGGAGGGGATTAGAAACTATATCAATGCCGCGGAGAATTGAGTATTCTAAGGAGACAGCCTAGAAAGTTCAGAGTTGAATTTAGTGCGCGTCATGAAATGTCGCACCGGCGTAGTTAATGTCAGAACGATCAAAACGATGAGAAAAAGTGTCGACCACGGGGGAATGCTCCGCCCCATAGAGAGGAAAAGAGTCCATCCGAGGATCATCAACACCCAAGGACGGTATCTGCGCGAAAATAACGATAGTCGTGCTCTTGCTACCTCGTCAGAATAGAGTAAGGGGGTCTCGCCCGGAGCCATCATGTCATGTTCAACGGCACAACGGGCGCAAACTAGGTACCTTGGCCCGTTACCTTTGACAAACTGATTGACAGGGTAGTTTTGAGTGCACATGCGGCAGGTTGGCATAATGCTCAGCCCGACCATCAGGAGGCTCGTCTTCAACACTGCGGTCGGATGCATGTTTCAAGAAACTTGTAGAAGATCCTTGAACCGCCCCCGCTTCCTGCCGATTCAGGATGAAATTGTACCCCGTGGATGGGAAGGCTGGGGTGCTCTACGCCCATGACGAGTCTCGTGCCTGACTCCCATGCATTGGGTATCATCGTCCTTCCCTCGGACACTACGGCCAAACTGTTGTATCTCATCATGAAGCATGTTTTGTCTGAATGTTCGAAAAGGCCTGTTCCCCTGTGTTCTATTCTAGACGGTGATCCATGTACGGGCCCTTCGGGCGAGGGTTCCAATCTCGAGCCATCGGCCAGACAGAGGGCCTGATGCCCCAAGCATATTCCCAATACAGGAATGCGTCTATTCCCTATGCTTAGCATATCAGATAATGCATTTGATGCTATGAGCATCGTTCGCTCTGATGCTTCAGGTCTTGAAGGGCCTGGGCCTATCACAATACCATCAGGGGTGTATTCAGAAAGTATTCTTTTCAGCCATGTGTGCGGGTCTTCAATGGATGATGCAGGCCTTCCTTCGACGACCTCAACTTGGCTGCCAAGAGCCACCATTGCATCTCGAATGTTGAATGTGAATGAATCCAGATTGTCTACCAGGATAATTTTAGGTGTCTTCTGAAAGAGTGTGAAATTGGCGTTTTTGTCGTTACCTAGCGGCATTGGGAGAGCCATCACCCCCATCTCTGCAGTAGGAGGGCTCAGGTCATCTTTGAAGGCAGGTGCACCCCACGTGGCTCGAGTTATGGCATCAGCCTTCCATTCAGCTTCTTCGACTTCTACAGACGGTATGGAATCGTGAACTATGCCTCCGCCCGCCATTACGGACCCGATGTTCTTGCTATCTTTGATTCTAACATCCAGAGTTCTGATGAGGATGTTGAGATCGGCGATCCCTGTTGTGGAATTTATATGTCCTATGGAACCTGTCCAAGCTCCTCTAGAAATGCCTTCTAGATGATCAATTATTGACATACTCATTGTTTTTGGACAGCCGGTGATTGAGCCCCCGGGAAACAGGGAGGAAATTGCACTCGAAAGTTCGGATCCCTGTGCAACTAGCCCCTCTACAGTTGAGACGAGGTGATGGACATTGGGATGAGACTCTATACGAAAATCGCTCCAGACGACGGATCCAGGCTCACATACGCTTGAAAGATCGTGTCGTTCTAAGTCCACGAGCATCATGTGTTCTGCAAGATCTTTCTTCGATCTGACTAGTGAGTCGATCTTTGCGGCATCTTCTACAGGATCTTTGCCTCTTGGCGTTGTTCCTTTGATTGGGGATGTACTGATTATTCCATCTTTTATTCTGAGAAGTTGTTCGGGACTTGCTGAAACAACTGACCATTTGAGGCTCGGTGACCTCATCCATGAACTGTATGGGGCAGGATTGGCTCTGCTAAGTTTGGAGAACACCGACCATGAATCGTTTTCTAAAGGCGCTTCCCATCTTCTACCATAATTTACCTGGTATACATGTCCATGCTTGATCGCTTGAATGATTTCTCGCGTCTTGAATTCATGCTCCGATCTAGATTCAATGGAAACTGGTGATGATGGCTCAGTTAATTCGGTGGAGGAGTGATCGATATGCGCCCATTTTTGAATATCAGTTGATGAGATGTTTTTAACTCCTACAAGAGATATAGAATGGGTATCACGGTGGTGGATTATCCAACCGTTTGTCTTCCACATTACGCCGAGTATTTCGCCCGCGGGAGGAGGGTTGGAAAGTCTGGGTCCCGTAGTCCACTGGCCGAGGTCGTAGCCGAGTATTCCCGCGAATCCTCCCGGAGAAAGGCCCGTACGTGGCTCGCTGGATGCCAGAGTTTCCATTTTTCTCATTGAACGGAGAGCCTGTTCAAGACTTTGATGGGATTCAATGCTCTTGATTGACCATTGATCGGATATACGCTGCTGTACCTCTAATGTTAGTGGGGGATTTTTGGATAGGTCAATATTGCCATTAAGAGGGTCTTGATGAGTTGCTTGTGGTTCATCTTTAGGCTGTTTGAAAATGACCCTCAAATCTCCAAGCATGGGTATCATACTAGTTTTTGACCGGTCGTTAATCGGTCCTCCAGAAATCAGCATAAGTTCGTCTTGTTGCGGGTTTCTCAATCGCAACTGACAGAGGATATTGAATAGGGTTTGATCATCATGATATCCTTCTAACACACGGATGTCAGAGATGGTTTCAATCATGATCCTCCCCCCTGTCCAGATTATGCTGTTGATGCAGAATATTCGCCAGGTCTACATCTGAATTTGCACCGATTTCCTTGCCATTGATGGATAATATCCGTCTGATCCCCATACCACTCCCTACTGCTGCGGCACTCAAACAAGAGTAAGCATCAGAAAGAGTGATTCGCATCTGTAGGGGGGTTACGCGGCTATTCCTATCTTGATTCAGAATCTGATGAAGAGTGACTGATTTAACTGCTCCAAGATCTAATGCTGGTAATGCTATGTCTCCATTCTCAAGAATGAAAATAGGCGTGAATGTGTCTCCATCGACTACGAGGCCTTGGTTGATGAGTAACGCCGCATCCGCTCCATCGTAATTGGCCATTCTTCTAGCTTCAAGATAGGCTGCCCAGTCTCCTTGCTTGATTCTAGGAGAGTTCGGGCCCGGGGGGAGGGGTTGGGTGGAGAGGCTGATTTCTTTCGGCATTCTCGTCAGGGGTCTCGGAGATGCTGTAATTCGTTCGCTTCTATCGATATCCACTCTAACAAGGTGAGGTAGTTCTTGTTGATCTGATGCATGGGATATGATATCGAGTATTTCGTTCTCTTCAATCTCTAAATTGCTTCCAAAAAGAGAAGCATGGGACTCTATCAATCTCTTCAGATGTCCGTCGATGTGTATGGGCCCATCTAATCCGATCCTGATGGTGGTGAATACTGATTTTGGGTCGCCCACGTTATGCTTCGGCAGGAGGTTGATTTCAAAGTGGCCCTTATCAGAACAAGTCATCGATATCGCGCGCTAGATCTTCGAGCTCGTCGATGACATCAGTCTCAATTGGGCCTCGTTGTGGCTCCAGTGATTCGGATAAGGGGGTAGCCTCCAACTCAGATGATTGTTCTATGGATTGTATTTCTTGTTCGATTTCTTCGTCGAATAGGCTATCAATTTCAACTTCTCGTGTGGATATTTCCCAAATTTCAGATCCTGAAGATCTCCGGGATCTTAGAGCGAAAGCGGCTCCAATCGCAGCCATGCTGATTGCCATGGTGGCGAGCAGTATATTCAACTCACCATCAACCAGTCTATCGACGAACGTACTACCTCCAGCTTCATCATCGTCTTGAATTCCAGTTTGATCTACCCATGGCGGGACCATTACTGGACTGGCCCGATATGTGAATTTCTCGCCATCGAATGCTACGACCTCAATATAGTGAGTTAAGCTTCGATTTAGAGATTCGGAGTCGATATTATCGAAACTGAGTTCAGTGGATGCTCGATCAAGCGCCACAACTGCTGCATCACGAACATCGGAGAATGCGGAAGTCGATACGTACACATGATATCCCACGATATCGTCATCGGCACTTTCCGACCAACTGAGCATTATTCTCGACCCCGCGGGGTTCCAGGCGGCAGTGAGGCCTGCGACGTCCGGACAGGCCGGACATGGGTCTAGGCCTAGTTCATCTCGCAGAACTATGTCACTCGATTCCAATCCAGTTTCCCATGCATTCCCACTTGAGTCCCTCGCAACAACTGCAACGAAATATCTTCGATCGGGGACCATCTCCGAATATCCATCCGGATTGGATGAAAATTCGACCAAGACCGGACCTGATGAGTCCCTGGATAGAGTCAATGACGGCTCCAGAGTCGCGATGTTGTCTAGCAGGAACGGCGAGTCTGTGACCGCGTATATCTCATATGACATGATGTCTGGCGAGGTACTTGGCTCGAATACCACGAACATGCCGTCTCCGTGATCTGGATCGCGGTCGATGAGTGTCGGTGCGGGAATCCTGAGAGGCGGCTCTGAATCCCCCATGTTTGAGAGGGGGAGTGCTATTGCGGTCTCTAATTGGTCGACAAATACATTTCCTGAAAGATCATGCACAGTCACAGCAACATAGAGTGGGATCTCCGGAATGATTTCTGAGCTTGTCGAGTCTGTCAATGTGCTACCATAGAGTGCTTCATCAATCTTAATCTCGATTCTTGAGGATCCGCCTATCTGACGTTGCTCAATAACCGACAGGCCGCATGATGACGGATCATCAGAGCAAAAGAACCAGAGAGATGTGACATCATCCAGCGGATGTTCGCTGACCCATATGGTGTAGAAAGCGAAGTCAGGTACATCGCTTCTGGTCCAAACTACATCTATTGCTGTGCCGTCGTCTGAAGGATGGTCAAATGCATCCACATCGGTCAATCTTGGAGGTTCGGGCCCTTCTGCCCCCAGATTATCATATGGGGTGGCGTCGTCTGGCAGGATGTTGTTCAGATCTCCGTTACCCCAGTCATCGAAAGCAATAACTGCAACCCAATAACGTATACTGTTCTGAAGTGGGGTTCCGTCTGGTCCGCCGATTATGGCTGATGTATTTCCGCATCCCGGGACAATGGCTGCCATGGGCCATCCTTCCGCACTCGTCGGAGGAGAAAAACCGGAAGCTGGCAATACATGAATCGAATAGAACACACAATCTTCTTCCTCGTTCTCATCCCATGATACTTGCAAATATCCTCCATCATCGAATGGCAGATCCGAGGCTTCAACGCCACTGACACGCGCAGGAGGGATGGAGTCATCAAGCCCCCCGGCCGCTACAATCGGTCCGAAGAGTGTCGGATTGTCTTGTTCGTACTGACCTGCTAGATCAACACATGATGCAGCCAGCCAAATTGGTGTCGCGGGTGGTACGTCTATGATCGTCTGGTTACCCAAAGCCATTGACACGTCAACCGATGTTGGAATCGCATTCACATCTTCAATCTCAACTGTGGAATGCCATATTCTGGTGGAGTGGCTGTCAAGATCGGTGCACAACTGCCATTCAACAAGCAGGCTCCCTCCTGAGAAACCGAATGGGCTTGCATACAGTGAAGACGGGGGGTCTGGAATGTTATCTACCGCTAATGCCGAACCGTTGTAGACCGATATTGGCCCCATGGAACCGTCTGGATACCTAATCGATATGGCAGCCCCATATTCGTGGCCTGGCTGTATCGGCTGGACGGTGTCGTCAAGATAGGCGGTTTCGAAAGTGGCTCCGAGAGTTTGGAGATCTGATATCGAAAGTATGGGAGTGGATGCGGTTTGGGGTATTCCATTCGCCTCCAGGTTATCGGAATCCCATCCATTCGAAGCCATATCCCAGAGGAATATATCGTATGACACAAAGCTGGGATCTTCGGAAATCGCCCAATTCACGGTCAGACCGTCGCCTGCGTCGTTAGGACGGTCGGTGAGAAGTGTAATTGATGTCGGTATCTCCTGTCTTATCCAATCATATGTCATCCGGATCTCGATCTTGCCTGAATCGGGAGGCGAGAGGGCAAATTCCCAATTCGCATCTGAAGGGGTGCCGGCGTTATCGACTGCGAGTTGGAGAAGTTGCTGGAGTCCTGTCTGAGTAGACAGATTCCATGACCCGGTGTAATTGAGTTCTTTAGTCGTGGACCAAATCGGCTGGGAAGAAGAAAGGCTCGTGAAAACGGCGGGATGCCAAGAGAATGGAATTGCGCCATAATACTGAATCTGACCTGTTGAGCTGGAATGGTCAGGAACGATGAGCCCTGATTGGATCTCGATATCATTCCCCGGACGCGTCTGGTCTGTGATGTCAGTAGTCGCACCCAAAATAGTCAGATCGAGATTCTCTGCTCGGGCGTATTCATCGACGTATACCTGCTCAAGTGTCCAATAAGGCCGATAAGCCAGGACTCCTTGATCGGTAGCAAGGGCCAGTGTTGTGCCGTAAAGTGCTATGTCGTTCACGTATGAGTCCATGGCGGAATCGTATGCTCTTACATCGTGATCGACGACTCCGATTATATTGAAGCCGTTTCCTGCTGCGACTATTCTTGTGCCATCTGAAAGCATGGAAGTTACGGGCCATGACTGCATAGAGCCGGCGGCGGCGCCTACCTCCATCGAATATGACGATGCATTGTAATGGTATATTGGACCGGTGTCAGTAGCGATATGGATGCCCCAATTGTCTGAAGCTAATGCTAACACCTCATTGTCCGGAAGCATATCAAGAGGATAGTCCCTCAACATAGTCTCATTGTCTATCGACCACGAAGAAATCCACGGCCTCGAGTTGCCAAACCCTGAATGAGATGCTAGAAGCACCCGTGGCTGACTTAACTGGACTGTGCTCCCATCGGGAAGTGTGAAGTTCCCACTAGATGCGGGAGCTATGGTGAAATCAGCGACTGCAGTGGACATCAGCCCCTCGACCTGAGTCACTCTCGCTGCGACTGAGGCGTTGCCGCTGGGGTCTGAAACAAAAGAGATGCCGCCTGGGCCGCTTACTACGAGTACATCTCCGTAGGGAGTAGCAGTCACCCATTCCAATTTCTGTGCGTTAGAAGGTAGGCCGTCATAGGATGTGATGGGATCGAGCCATTGTGAAGTTGACTCGTCGTATCTTCCAATGCCAACAGAAGTGGCTATGTGCGTCACATTACCTATGCGTTCGAAATCTCCAATATTGTTAGATGGCAATGCCGCCAGCAAGGCGGGCTCATCCCATATTCTGGTTGCAATGTCTATCGGTTGGAAGCCTGAGGCTGCATCGAAAATACTGGTGAGTCCCACATAGAGGTTATTTCCGTCGATGTGCATCCCATCCATAGAGCCGTGAACTGAGCCCGGATGCGTTCTTCTCTGGCTTGTGGTCAAATCAATTTTTATCAATCCTTGATAGGTAGTGGTTACCCACAACATATTGCCATCTAGAAGCATGTCAACGATGATATCGTCATTGAAATTGAATGCCCTGACCCATGAAACGTTTCCAGCCGTATCCAAATCGCCTTCAAGGATTGTCTCGCCATAACCCGAATTTCCTTGCCATTGGGCAGATGGGCCTATCGCAGCCCATACTTTCGTACCATTGGAGACGAATTCGACTACATTGCCAGAAGGAAGGAGATACAGCTCGTCGTACCCTCCTTGAATCAAGCCAGTTGGATCTAGTCGATCGACCCTGTTGATTCCGGAGTTTTCACCAGAACGCCCTATTGCATATGCAGAATCAGATAGGGGAGGTGCTCGGGCGATCGAGCTCCCATCCATTCCGGCGCCAAGGACTGTGCCCGTTTGGAATGCGCTGCCAGAAGTCTCGACCCTGGATATGCCTCCTTGATCCACATGACTTGCTATCAGAAGGTCATCGTCGTGCAGCAAACCCCCAGGGAAGACCGGTTCAATTGCTATTCCATCTGATGGGAGTATGGTTGATTCAAATGAAGTGGTGGAATACGAGTACCTATCGATCCCGACATTGTCGGTATCGAATGCAACATACACCATTGGATGAGCCTCGTCACAAGCGACCGCTCTTGGATCTGAATCTGAAAGATCTGAATTATCCCATGAGTCGATCCATTCATCCGTTACACTATTTCCATCATGATCTTCGTAATCATATCTCGCGACGAAGCCCGGGGACCACCATGCCACTTGACCGAATGCCACATGTACAATTCCGTCACAAAGATTGAGATCAGCCGGATATGCGAAAGAACCGAGGCTGTTGGCAGAATAAACAGACCACTGATCTTGTGTACTATTCCACATTGAGACGTCTGCTGAACCACCTTGGTATGTCCCAATCCAAAGATCGTCTCCAACAGTCAGCATCGAATAGACCTCATCATCAACATTTGCCGGCATCCCAGATCCAGGAGTCCATGGAGTGAGGAATGTGGAGTTGTTGGTATCCCACCTCAGTATTCCGTCCATGGAAGCGAAGAGATGCACGTCGCCCATGGATTCCATACCCCTTATTGGTCCGGGTATGTCATCCCACTCGTCGAGCAAGAGCATGTTGGAAGCATTGTAGCGTCGCAGCACAGACTCGCCATAAGAAACCCAGAATTCACATCCATTGGATGCATTTGGGAAGCAATCTCCCAGGAATTGGGCATTGACCCTCTCGATATTCCCAGTAGTTCCTAAAGGATCTACCCACGATGAAGATGTTATGTTCCATCTTGCGATGTCCCCTGAGCCTGCGGATCCACCCCAGCCCTGAGTTTCTGTAACACTCAGCCAGAGTTGATCTTGTATCAATTCCATGCCTCGTATCTGACCATTATATCCGAGGCTGTCTGTAGTATCTATCTCACTCAGAGACGCGTTACTGGTGAGATTGATTCGTGCTATGCTATCTCTGCTCTGCCACCACTGATTCCCTTGAGTGATTTGCTGATAATGCAAAATATCCTGATGGACAGCGATTGCGGCTGGTGGTTGATTGGGGAGTGTTGGGCCGTTGGAATTTGTTCCTAGATCCCAGTCAATTAGAGTGGACCCGTTGGCTGCATCGATTAACACCAGACCAAAATATCCCCCTGCCCAGATGGTGCCTGGATCTTGCCCCTCAACAAGCATGGTGATGTACTCATTCTCAATCACGCCAGATGTGCCATCCCAAGTGCTGAGCCATTCCTCATTTATCAGATCGTATCGGGCAATTCCGGTTTCTTCGACGCCGAGATAGAGAGTCGTGTCGATTTGAACAACGTCTGTCTGCTCCGAGTCTGCAGCCGCAGTCCAGACATCGACCACTATGCCATTCAAAGTATCAATGATCCCTACCCCCTCGGAAGTTCCCGCGTAGAGACGGTTCGCTTCCAGCATGGAGACGCTCCCGACGAAACGGGAGGGGAGGCCGTCGTCCTCGCTCCAACAACCGACTAAATTGAATGTCCAATCCCACATGCAAGCGCCCCGGTTTGTGCCCATGTACACTCCATCGGCGTCACTAGATGCCTCGAAGAATTGGTATGGATCGTTATTTCTGCCAGGTATGGATGTTGGGAATATTGACCATGAAGGAGAATAATAATCGGAGCCGTCCCATGAGGCAGCGATTCCTGGATCCCAGAAAGAAGGTCCCTCTGTTGCGATCGTGATACCGCCATTTGCATCGGCGTGTATGTCATTCACATCGTCATCGGGAAGTGTGCCACTAGCCTCGTCCCATATGTGCAAGACTTCGCCTGTGAATCGGTCCAAGATTATGATGCCGAATCCCTTGAGCCCTAGGAAAATTGTGTCATCAGGGGGGTAGTATGCTATTGGAGCATTCTCGACATCGTCAACTCCGAGTGACCTCCAAGACGACAGTACTGTTTCGGTTGGGATTTCGATTCGGATTACACCGGCGTCATTGGTCCCAATGTAAACTATGTCCGACCTTACAGCCATCGAGGTGAATTCAAGGGAGTCGAGTCCTGAATCCTCGTCGAAGAATGCATAATCATCAATGTTCGAAGTGTTCCCGATTGCTATGCCATAGCCAGGCATTGAGACTATTACATCCCCCGTATTTTCATTGAATAACATCGATGATATCTCCGATGCGTCTGATCCGGCTACCGTACCCGTCATTTGGCCCGAGGTTGGATCTAGAAGGATGATCCCGTGGCCTGATGTCGATGCCAGCACCTGTCCTGAATCGATTTGTATTATGTCGGTTATCTGAGAGTCTATGCCTTCTGATGAGTAATCGATTAGACCCAGCCATCTCTTAGATTCCGAGTCGAAGCGATCGATTCCACTGCCTCCGGCAAACCATGCCTGCTCACCTGAAGTTGTGGAAACGATTGAAACTACTTCAGGCTGCAAAATCGATGGTCCGCTGGCGATTTCAAGAGGGGCTGAGGTAATCATATCGATAATTATTGCAAGAGACCCTGACCCATCTGAAGCAACGATTCTTTGACTGACTTCAGGCCATGGAAACACGATGTCGAATTGGTCTAGATCGGCCTGATCAGGTGTTATATCGTCCACGAATGTCATTGTCTCTGTGTCGAAGCTATGAATCATTGATGGCGTGGATATGTAAGTCGTGTTGTCGATAGTAATCAGGTTATCGACATCATTGGAGTTGAGCCAGTTGGAGGTGGTCCACGGCGAGAGCCATGAGTTGGATGGGAGATGATGTCGATCTACGCCGCCTTCGCCCGCTACTAGGATCTGTTCATCCATCATCTCGATTGATGAAATCGAGTCGGAGCGAATAGTGGTTGTAACGCCCGGTTCTGTTGAATGGTATGTGGTATTTGACCATAGTATGTCCACCATACTTTCATCTTCTGAGCGTTCTAGAATGATCAGACCATCGCCATCTGTTCCAAGATACACTGTATCAGAAGTAGCGTATACAGAAGAAAATGGAGCTTGTGATGGATTTGAATTGCAGAGATCGTAGAATGACCAATTGTTGAATGACGTATTGACTGCTCTCCAAAAAAGATCACACCCATGTGCTATCCAAGTTGAATCATCTTCGATGACAGAAACATATGATGGAAGCGCATGATCCCATACCCCTGGGGACATTGCGCCCGTTCCTTGTGCTGACAAGTTGTACTCTCCGATAAGGTCAAAATTGCTCAATTGGTACACCAACAACATTCCTGATTCGGTGATTGCCATGATTCGATCTTCAGAATGTATGACTTTGACAGAACGTGCATTGATGGATTCGATGTGCACTATTGGCGATGTGACGGTCTCATCGATAACTAGCAGATCGTCATCCACCAAAATAATCAGTCGTCCTGAATTAGAATCTACAGTCGTATCGTGTATCGTTATCTCGGGGTTTGAGGGAGATAGTCGTGGTGATGCGGGTCGTAATGCTTCGATTACTAAATCTGTTAAGACTGCTCCAGAAGGAAGTAAAAACCCACTCCCTGCATACGCATACGGGTCAAGAGTGTCGTCGATAACGGTTTGAGGGGAATATTGTTGATTACATCCGAAGCCCCCTATTCCACTGCCATCAAATATCTCCTGATTGGCATCGACGAGTGTGAGTATGGGGTTTGTCGCACATACTCCTGCTGATCCGTTTACTCTTATCTCGAAAGTGAGGTTCTCGATGGAGGCCCCCGGGGGATGATCGATTATTGTAGTGGAAAGACTGGTCGATTCTGAGCCAACCTCTATCCAATCCGTATCGACGGTTCCGGAAGAACCCCAAGTTCCATCCGAGATATTCATTGATACGGATTCGTCAGTCATGTCCAAAGACGCTGACCACGGCATGGAAATCATTAGAATAACAATTGAAAAGGCCGTGTAAGTGTGCCTTTTCGGCGCGCGCATCATGCTCGATCGCCGCCTCATAGATTCAGTTGCCTTCATCATCCCATAATTAAGAGGACTCGTTGATGTTCGGAAAGAGCTCTGTACCTAATATTGGCGTAAACAGGTGAATTAAGTAAAGGATACCATCATAGCGATGAGGGCTTCCGGTATTCGTTGGGGTGCAAGTATGCAGGACGACCGTCTGCGCGAAGAAGCTCTGGATTATCATAGGCTCCCAACGCCCGGTAAACTCAGCACGAAGCCTAGCAAGCCACATTCAACCGCTCATGAATTGTCTCTCGCATACTCCCCGGGTGTTGCGTATCCATGCCTTGAAATCAGCGAGGATGAGGAGCTTGCGTTTTCATACACCTCGAAGGGGAATCTTGTGGGCGTTATCAGCAATGGGACTGCCGTACTCGGGCTGGGCGATATCGGAGCCATAGCCGGGAAGCCTGTGATGGAAGGGAAGGGGCTCTTGTTCAAGTCGTTCGCAGACATAGATGTGTTTGACATAGAAGTTGATCGGACCTCTGTTGATGAATTCGTAGAAGCTGTGAAGGCCATAGCACCTACGTTCGGCGGCATAAATCTGGAAGACATCAAGGCCCCGGAATGCTTTGAAATCGAGCGTCGTCTAAAAGATGAATTGGATATACCCGTGATGCATGATGATCAGCATGGGACCGCTATAATAAGCGGGGCTGCTTTGATCAATGGGCTTGATGTTGTAGGGAAAAATATCGATGATGTGACTGTTGTTATCTCTGGCGCTGGTGCCTCTGCCATATCCTGTGCAAGGCACTATCTCCGCCTTGGTGTCAATCGAAACAATATTCTGATGTGTGATTCAAAGGGTCTACTAACCAAATCAAGAGCGGCGAAAGGAGAATTGAACGAATACAAAATGGAATTCGTAAATGACAGAGAAGATTGCTCTCTTGGAGATGTCATGGTTGGAGCGGATGTATTTCTTGGATTGTCCAAGGGAGGTGTCGTGAATGGCGAAATGGTTGCTTCTATGGCTGATAAGCCCCTAATATTCGCTCTGGCCAATCCAGACCCGGAGATTCTTCCAGAAGATGTGCGTGCTGTTCGTGATGATGCGATAATAGCGACAGGGAGAAGCGATTACCCCAACCAAATCAACAATGTTCTCGGGTTTCCCTACATATTCAGAGGTGCGCTCGATGTTAGAGCAACTAGCATCACAGAGAAAATGAAGATGGCTGCCACGATGGCTCTCTCGCGATTAGCAAAAGAGGCTGTTCCGGATGATGTTCTGGAAGCTTATGAGGGAGTTAGCATACAATATGGCCCTGACTATCTCATCCCCAAACCATTCGATGCTCGTGTCTTAATCTGGGAAGCCTCGGCAGTAGCCCAGGCTGCAGTAGACGAGGGGGTTTCAAGGATTGATCCAGATTCATTCGATTTGCAGACGTACAGAGAGCAACTTGAAAGTCGTCTTGGCCTTACCCGTTCAGTCATGCGGTCCGTCATTAACAGAGCCAAGCGTGATCTTCAGAGGATTGTGTTCTCAGAAGGTGAAGACCCCACCATAATCAAAGCAGCCTCGCATTGCATACGTGAGAAAATTTGCATTCCAATATTGCTTGGCCAGGTAGAAAGGATTCACTCGGCTATTACTGATATGGGCCTTGATTTTGAATGTGAGATTATTGATCCCAGATACGACGAGAGGCGTCGTGGCGATTATGCTGATGAGCTTCATGATCTACGAGGCAGGAGGGGGATTAGCCGATTAGATGCAATTGAACTCCTCAAACAACCCACCTGGTTTGCGCCGATGATGGTAAGGAAAGGCGATGCTGACGGATACCTGGGGGGTGTGAGTCACAATTATCCCGACATAGTCAAACCTTGCTTGAAAATTATAGGCACATCTGGAGACGCTCATAGAGTCGTAGGCTCCTACATGATGACTGTTGGGGGGCAGGTCATGTTCATTGGAGACGCAACAATAAACATCAACCCTGACGCCCGGACTCTGGCTGAGATTGCTGTTAGAACGGCGAGTGTCGCGAAGCGGTTCGGTGTGAAGCCAAAAGTAGCTATGCTATCGTTCTCCAATTTCGGTTCTAGCGGTGAGTTGCGAAGCACGCGCATAGAGGAGTCGATCAAAATGGCTAGAGAAATTGATCCTGACCTCATTATCGATGGTCCTATGCAAGCAGACACGGCACTAGTTCCTGAGCAGCAATCCGATTTTCCTTTTATGTCATTCAAGGGTCCTGCTAATGTCCTGATATGCCCCAGTCTAGCGTCTGCGAACATAGCCTACAAACTTCTACAGAGGCTCGCTGGAGCTGAGATGACTGGGCCCATATTGGATGGTCTTTCCAGACCTGCACATGTGCTTCAGCGAGGGGATAGCGTCAGGGAAGTGGTCCATATGGCTGCTATCTGCGCTGTCGATGCCCAGAGAATGTCCTCTCAGAGACTTTGATTCTCATAAACTCGCGGAGCAGCGGATTTGACCTCTTCATTGCATCCTTCTGCAAAGCTCTCAAAATTCTCATTGAACATCTGAACTAGCACATTAGCCACGTTATCGTAGCGTTCAGTACTTGGCCATGTGGAACGAGGCTGTAGGATCTCTGATGGGACTCCATCACAAGTAGCGGGGATCTTGAACCCAAACCTCTCATCAGTGACGTAAACGACGTCGTCCAGAGCACCTGAGAGCGCGGCATTGAGTAGTGCTCTGGTCCACTTAATCCTGATTCTGCTGCTTTCGCCATATCCTCCGGCGATCCAACCAGTGTTGATCAGCCAGCACGAAGCATTGTGTTCTGCTATCTTCTTGATTAGCAAATCGGCATACTCGCTAGGATGGCGTGGCATGAATGGTGCTCCGAAGCAGGTGGAAAACGTTGCCATCGGTTCAGTGATGCCTATTTCAGTCCCGGCTACCTTGGCAGTATACCCGGAAATGAAATGATATGCTGCCTGGGCAGGAGAAAGTCTTGCAATCGGAGGAAGTACCCCGAATGCATCACACGTCAGGAAAACGATGTTGTCTGGGTGGCCGGCTGTTGAATCATCAGTACGATTCTCAATCGATTCGATGGGATACGATGCTCTTGTGTTCTGGGTCAATGTCGAATCATGGAAATTGGGTATTCCATCCGCATCAAGTATCACATTCTCCAAGATGGTGGACTCCATTCTTGTAGTTGCATAGATGGCGGGTTCATCCTTTTTGGATAGGTTGATCATCTTAGCATAACATCCTCCTTCGAAATTGAAAACTCCGTGGTCAGACCAACCATGCTCATCATCGCCAACAAGGGCTCTTTCTGGGTCAGCAGATAGAGTCGTCTTTCCAGTCCCTGAGAGGCCGAAGAAGAGAGCTGTCCCTGATTCGGAAGTGTTCGAAGAGCAGTGCATGGGCAAGAGGCCGCGAGCGGGGAGGATATGATTCATAATCGTAAATATTGATTTCTTAATCTCACCTGCATATCTGGTTCCTGCGATTAGAACGATGCCCTTGGAGAATGATATCGCTACAAACACTTCAGAGTTTACACCGTCTTTCTTTGCATCTGCAAGCATGGTGGGGGCATGCAGAATGGTGAATTCAGGAGTGTGTTCCGAAAGGTCTGCTCGATCGGATCGAATGAACATGTTGTGCATGAATGCCGAATGCCATGCACTCTCACTTACTAGTCGTACAGGCATAGCGTATTGAGGGTCTGCACCACAATGCATATCTTTCACAAAGAGCGTCTCGGCCGAATTCAGATGGTTTCTGGTGATGCTGAGAAGATGATCAAAGGCAGCGGGGGATATGGGCCTGTTGACTTTGCTCCAGTGAACCTGTGACGCTAGTCCGGCTTCATTGACTATGAAACGGTCGTTGGGGGATCGTCCTGTTCGGTCACCAGTGGTAGCTAGCAAGGCACCATGCGCCGTCCTTACGGCCTCACCCCTGCTTACAGCCAAATCTCTCAATTCATTCCCGGAAAGATTCCAATGGACCGATCCCATAGGATCGAGGCCATGAGTTCCAAGAGGCGTCGAATAGACGGTCGCAGATTTGGACGGCTTCTGCTCACCCATGCACCAACGAGTTGAATCCGGGATATGAACGATTGTGATGGGGCTCTTTGGGGTTGAGGATGCGAATCTTTCATGCCCACCGTTCAACAGCAGGGACCGATGAGGAGGGATGAGGACTCCATTCTCCGCAACAGGAGTTTCATGCTTGAAGGCATGTTGGAGCTTACTGCAGAGGTCGATTCTGGTTCTCAGGACGTCGTTTCTTCAGAAAAAGAAGAAGATATCGATGAAGCGTTTGGGGCCATTCCAGACGCCTTTGTTCAAAGTGAAAATATCGGCGACGGGGACAGTGGTGCTGAGGCTGCTTTTCTAAGACAGTCAGAACGCAAGATTAGTTGGGCCATGATGTCCATAATGGTGATTGTTTACAGTGCACTGAGCCTTCTAATTGGGTTGGTACTCGATCCCCTGGCTGCTATTCCACTGCTGTTGTTACTGGCGTCCTTCGGACTTTTCCTCGGCGAGAGGTGGATTGGCAAAGGTGAGTTGAACCTCTTAGGCGTCACATGGGTGATCATATCGATGAAGATACTCTATGGGACAGCACTCGAACTCAATAGATGGGAGGTGGGGGGTCTTCTGCCCATAGGACTCTCCGAAGTAGGCATTGCATTGTGCATGCTTGTGATATTCAATGTCTTACTTGCATACCGGCACAATAGCGATGCAATTGCAGCCCAAGCCACTCTAGTTCTACTCGCCATAGGGTCTACTGCAGGGTCAGTAGCAGGGGAAGACGGGGTAATAGCCATGATTTTGGTGGCTGTTCTTCTTCTCCATGGCTTGGCGATACATCGCTCATCCGGAAATCTGGCTTCACTCGGCATCGCAGCATCGAATCTATGGGTCGGCATGCATGCCTTAACTGATGGATTTGAAATTGGTTCACTCACAGTGGTTTCGCTTGATCATCCTCTGAAGCTCTTCATGGCATTGGTTGTGGTAAACGGTACCAATGCAATGGTCGCGACAAGATTCTCATCATCTCCAAATTGGTTCTCAAGCGCATTGGAACATAGTGGAATTGCGAAACCGGGACTTTGGGGTATCTCAGTTATGCTGAGCATGATTGGTGCCCTGATGGTTGTCGGATCTGTACGTGAGAATCTGGCTTTTGCTTCTGCGATAATTCTCCTTCTGGCGATCTCTTACTTTTCGTCATATCTTGTTGTGAGGGGTTCTTCGAAACGTTCCGTGTGGATGTTGTCTTCGATTTCTCTTTCGTGCCTTATAACCACTCTTTTGGGATTGGAGAATGGCCTATTCAGTTTGTCGCTCGATCCTTACTGGGCGTTTTCAGCCGGGGGGGCTATTGCACTGGCAGGGATGCTTGTAGTGCACCAAGGAAAGGTTAGCAACACTGTACTTTGGGCTGGTAGTATTGGGATTTCCGTACTGCTTCTCGTGCTTATTCCTCTCGATGGTTCGATTGAATATGGTCTTGCGTGGGTGCTGGTAATCTTCGGAATGATGCATGCAGCAGGAGGATGGCTCGCGATCAAAAGAGGTTCTGCATCTCTGGCAGGAGTTGCGGCCCTTACCCCATGGATCTGGCCGACTGTTCTAATTGTGATAGATGAAGTGGGCGTCACATTCTCATCAGCGAGAAGTTCAGGCGGAGCTACGAATGGTGCTTTAGAAATCGGGGGTGATCTTTTTGTGGCGTATCTTGCCATGTCTCTGATTCTGAGTGTTTTCGTATGCTCTAGATTCGGAGATTCTTCGCTGAATATATCTTCGGGAATCATTGGGACTTCTGAGATTTCTGCATCGATAAAGCAATCAGGTACACTTAATCTATGGAATCTGGCTCTCTGGATACCTGTTTCCAGCACAGCACTTCTGTTCTTATCTGGATATCTTACCAGCCTAGAAGCTCCACTTATTCTCATGGTCATTTCAATTGGTCACGCATGGTTTTCTTCGATTGGCATACGTCCTGATTCATCCATGTCAATTCCTATTTTTGTAGGGCTAGGTGGAGTATTACTCCAGTGGATTGGCGCGGATGCATCGATGTTGATACTGGTGATCGCATTGGGCATCCTCGTTCCGCTTGCTCTATCTTCATGGGAATCTAGCAAAGACTGGGTTGGGCTATGCGTCCAGAGCGGTCCAGTACTCCTGCTGATGCCAGGGGCTTCCCTTGGTTCTTACGAAGCGTCTGTGGGGTGGATTCCTGATCCGATTATTTGCGCGGTATTGGTGGGTATTGCAACATCCGCGGTGGGGATGTTCAGGACCAGTATCCAGAACAGTATACTCCCTGTTGCTACAGTGATTATGGTCCACTCCAGTATGCTATGCGTACTAACTGTCCTGGATGGGAGGGTGGAAGGTATCGCCACCGCCTTTGGTGTGTTCGGCATATCCTCTATTTGGTTCGTGACGCGAGGAGAGATCTTGAGAGAGTTGAAGGCCATTGCTGAAAGAGATCGACGAAGGGAAGAGGTCCTCTCCATGGGATCTTCGACTTCGGAACAAGACGTTCACAGGCCTGTTGTCGAAGTTCACAAGTCTGCAGGAGCCTCAGGTCAGTCCTATGTCGATGAAGTACGTCATTTTCCAATGATCGCTATTGGTGTAATTGGTATCGTATGCGCATCGTTGGTGCTTGCTTCATTCATACTTGGACCACAGCCGATATTAGTCCTGTCAGCAGGTTCCTTCCTGGTCATCATTGTTGCTCTTGAGGGTGCAAGGGTACGCCGTATAGGGGTGGGGATGTCAAACACACTGGGTTCGGACGCAACGCATGCTGTAGCGGTCATAGGGATGGGTTGTGCCATTGTTTTCGGGCATACCAATCCAAGTTCTTCAGTTAATGATCTGACAGACCTGGGCGTGGCTATACCTGTGATTCTATTGCTAGGAATTGCAACTTTTGCCAATGGAAAAAAGGGTCTCTTAGAACGAAGGTCAGTGGTAGACTGGATAGTATATCCTCTAACGGCCATCAGAGTTGCGGGCTTCGTAATTATCGGATCGCTTCCAGCCCCTCTCAGTGTTGATCCCCTTGAAGGCGGCCTTCTGGAATGGATCTATCCATTCATGCTTCTGGAATTCGTGCTGATTCTTGCAATAATTCTCGATGTCTTGGTTGATGCACAAAGCAGGAAAGGAAACTCGAATGTTGGTGTTAGAAATGGATTTAGAGAGGTTGTTTTTGTATTCTCGATTATCCTCCTTTCGTGGGGTCCTGCTGGGATTCTTGCCGTCATGAGGGGCCTTTACAGTTCAATGAAGGACAGGCGTACGAGAGAGGCGGGTGCGATTGCTCTTTTACTGCCTGTTTCCATCGTTTCCTTGGAGCCAAGTTTGAGTTTCATCTCCTCAATAGTCGATTCACTGATAATTGGAGAATTATTGGTTTTCATGTTGATTCTCTTTGCGGGTATGTTCGTTAACATCGAACGATGGGTAGCACCCTCCGTTCAGAATGCACACATCCTTCTCCTTATCGTATCCTTGACTATTCTGAGGCTCGAAATTGGAGTGATCTTACTCATCTTGGTTTCCTCGGTGGTCTGGTCGTATGGAATATTGAAGCTTAGAAGGGGGTTGCGCGTATTGGGCTTGGTTGACCTGGCAATCGCCTCATTCGGAGGCGTTATGCTCTGGCTCTCAGATATGTCTGCGACTTGGCTTCTTATTCTCACCACTTCAGTATCAATAGAATTGGCGATTATCCTTTGGTTGAGTCAGCGAGACATGGAAGTCCTAGAAATAGACTGACAATGGCCCACTATGGGCGAATGTTGATTGCAGCGACTATTGAGTCAGTGTTGTGACAGGACCCTGGATCTCGGATATCGCCGAGGAGATTGAGCACCCAACGGTGCCCCTGGGGATCAATAGGATGGCTATTCCACGGGCGGCCATCTTGTTGTCGATGGCCATGGCTGCGATGATTCTTCTATCGACTATCATTGTTGGATACAGCGTTTGGAAATTCACGGACATCAACCAAGATGCATTCGATGCGACAGACAGATCTTTGATACAGGATCCTGAAAGCGATAGATGGTACTGGGAGGTTACTCTTCTGTACGACTCTTGCGCCCCTAGACTCGACGATTGGGACTGGCCGGATGTTCTTGCAGACCAAGATGACCTTTTCCTACTCCCCGGGGAAGTGCGATGCGATTGGGAACATCAAGGACAAGGAGATAGGGCATCCTTGGTGGTGCATAACCGGGGGAATCAATCTCTAGATCTAGTCTTAGAGATAATTGGGGGTTCGGTCATATTCGCAGAGGGCGGTGAACCAGATCTAACAATCATTGACCTGGAAGGCAATGATTCCATGGTCTTGGAGATGATTCTGACAGAGGACGTTACGGATCATCAAGTGCAGATCATTGTCTCGCATTTGCAAGTCATGCAAGCCCAAGTGCTGCTCGATATGACTGTATTTTCCGGGGGTCAGACAAAGGATATCCATGTTGGCGAGGGTGACCGGGTAGATGTCCACTACACGGTGTGGGACGCCGATACAGGGGAAGAGCTGGATCAAGGGGATTTGATTGTCACTGCGGGCAATGATCCTGCGTGGATTGAGGGTTTCGGATGGTCTGCAATAGGACTCGATATAGACGGTGACAGGGGACTGCTTCCAGGAATCAATACCGGCACATCGCATACCACCCTGCTTCCTCCTGAGCTGGCATATGATGACGAGGGTGATGAGTTGCAAGGGCGATGGCTTAGATTCGAGCTCAGCATAAATCGTGGTCCTCTAACTTGAGCAGGTTTCGAAATGAGTGATCTAGACCGCCCTCGGATAGTTAATCCTGAGATGGACGAGGTTCGATTCGATGATGATGACGGGGCGTTTCGTCGACTTTTGACGCCAGAGATCATTTGTAATTTCAGAGCCGAAGAAGTGCCTTTTTCTCGTATTCCAGATGGTTTCATCCTAGATCCAGCTGCCGGTTCAGGCGGGCAGCTAGCAGCATATGGCGAGAAGTTTGGAGTGGGCTGTGTTGGTGTGGAGTTGTCTCCACGGAGAGCAGTGCATTGCGCGAACTCTCTCGCAAG
>DATW01000032.1:0-7800 GCA_002504845.1 Euryarchaeota archaeon UBA250
CGTCGATCTCCCAGATAGGGACAACATCCGAGACCCCATGCTCGAAAAGTGCTTGAAACTCAATCTCAAAGGCTCCATACTTCTCAGTCAAAATGGAATCAACTTCTTTCTCGCAGGCACACAACTCTCAGTTGATGCCTTTCTTCAGTATCTGGAATTGGATGAGCGATTCATAGGGATAGATCTGAAAATAAGCTATACCGATTATCAACCATTCAGGAGGATGCTAGTCAAACGAAAGAAGGAGATCATATCATTGGGCCTGGATGATATCAGACCCTCTGATTTCACGGGTCCGCATATATCTCCAACCGAGTTCAAGCGCATGTTGGATGATGACGAAGATATTGTAGTCCTAGACACGAGAAACGATTATGAGACCCGAATAGGCTCATTCGAAGGCGCCATAGATCTGGATATCCAGTCTTTCAGAAATTTCCCCGAAGCCATAGAAACATTGCCTGAGGAGTATAAATCGAAGACATTCGTGATGTATTGCACGGGCGGAATTCGATGTGAGAAAGCTTCAGCCGTTATGTTGAATGCTGGTTTTGAAGACGTGCGCCAGTTGGATGGGGGGATACTCGCATATCTGGAAGAACACGGCGAATCGCATTGGAATGGTGATTGCTTCGTCTTTGATCAGAGAGTCGCCGTGGACCATAATCTCCGCGAGTCCAAAGTCGAAATGTGTTTCAAATGTCGAGAACCATTATCACTAGATCAGCAGCAATCCGCCGACTACATCGTTGGGGAGCATTGTCCTTACTGCATCACAAAATGATGCAACATCATACCCCCAGCAATCATTCAATGGGCTTCTGGATTGATTTGATTTCCAAAAATTCTTCAAAACCATGAACTCCAAGCTCTCGACCATTGCCCGATTTTTTGTACCCTCCAAAGGGCGCACTGATATTGAACGGACCACCATTCACACTGACTTGACCAGTCCTCATCTTCTTGGCGAATGCGATGGCGCGATCGGTATCCTCTGACCAAACCCCTCCCGATAGCCCATATTCTGAGTCATTCGCAAGGGAAAGAGCCTCATCCTCTGAGGAATAGGATGCAATACAAAGCACTGGTCCAAAAATTTCCTCTTTCCAGATTTTCATATCTGGTTCAACATTCATGAATGCCGTGGGCTTGACGAAATACCCAGATTCGAGTCCTTCGATTAGATCTGATCCACCAGCTACCAGAATAGCGCCCTCTTCAATACCGCTTCGTATGTAGCCAAGTACACTCTCTTGTTGGTTGGCCGATACCATCGGCCCGCATCTCGTTTTGGGATCCATGGGATCCCCCGGCTTATACCCGTCAACTCGCTCAGCTATGATTGGAATGATATCTTTCAAGATCGATTCTGGAACGATAAGTCGAGTTAGTGCGGAGCATGTCTGTCCAGAGTTTGCAAAGCACGCACCGATCGCGCTCTTCGCCGCTCTGATGCCGTTTCCATCTTCTAGGACGACGTTCGCACTCTTCCCTCCAAGTTCAAGCGTAACTCGTTTTACACTCTCAGCCGCCGCTTGAGAAACTCTCACACCAGCTGCTGTGGACCCTGTAAATGAGACCATGTCTACTTCTGGATGAGATGCCAGATGCGACCCAACCGTGGACCCATACCCGCTTACCAGGTTGAAGACACCCTTCGGGAGACCTATTTCATCGAGCATCTCAGCAAGTATAAACGCATTAAGAGGAGCTTCTTTTGATGGTTTTAGGACCATCGTGCATCCTGCTGCAATAGCCGGAGCTACCTTGCCAATTATCTGGTGTAGTGGGAAATTCCAAGGAGTGATGAATGCACAGACACCAATAGGCTCTCTGACTATTGTTGAGTTTCGTACTTCCTCCTCCCAATTGTACGATTCAAGCAATTTTGCATATGACCGTGTAACAACACGGGGAGTGCCAACCATGGCCATTTTCGAATATTCAATAGGTGTGCCAACTTCTTTTGTTATGAGTTCAGCCAATTCATTGGTACGAGTTTTGAAAGATTCTGAGAGGGAATTCAATACTCTGATTCTTTCTTCTATCGGAGAATTAGACCACCCTTCAAAAGCCTCTCTAGCAGCCAATACGGCTGTATCTGCATCCTCTAAAGTACCCTCTGGAACACTTCCAATTATATCTCCCGTTGCTGGATTCTCTACGGATATCCGGCCTTCCCCTTTGGATTCAGTCCAAGAGCCCCCGATGTACAACATGTCTCTGTGCATAATGGACCCACGCCCGACAGTCACTTATCACATTCATGGAGTTCATACGTGTTGCCTTCTGTGGCTCACCATGGTTCTCTCAGTAGACCGCCCGAGCCAAAGAACTGCCCTAGTTACCCTTTCAGAGTCTGCATCGAAGGATACATTTTCTTCTGGTACAATAGAACATCTGATCGATACAATAGACGGCCTAATCCAAGATGAAAACACTGATGCAGTGATACTCACGGGAACGGGGAGGTTTTTCTGTGCGGGTGGGCCAGTGGACAAGTTCGATGATGCGATTGACGATGGTTCGATTGGAGACGTGGTTGAGGCTATGACGGGCCACCTACATCCCCTACTCCTTCGCATAAGGAGATCTTCTACGGTTTTCATAGGCGCGATTAACGGTGCTGCAGCAGGAGGTGGCCTAGGATTAGCACTCAGCATGGATTACAGGCTATGCGTACCAAATGCGAAACTTGCCGCCTCGTTTTTCAGACTCGGACTATCTCCAGACGGGGGCACGACCTGGCTCCTTCCAAGATTAGTAGGGCAACAAGCGGCAAGGAAATTCTTCTTCGAGAACTCGGTATGGGACGGTTCGACAGCACAAGAGAAAGGTGCTGTGGACGAGGTTGTCAATGAGGACAAACTCATTCAAAGATCAATACAAGTTGCTGATAGATGGGGCGCATGGTCTGAAAGTAGCAGGAGGGGCACCAAGCAACTTCTAGATGCTTCTTCAACAACTTTCTTTGAAACACAACTCGAATTTGAGCGTCAGTTGATGATCGCCTCCGCACTGACTCCAGATTTCAAAGAGGGAGTAAGGTCGTTTCTCGAGAAACGAGACCCGGATTTCAACCAATGATCATGTTTGTGGACGCCTCAATCGCAAGACGCCGACGATTATCGAGGAAATGCATGACAATGCTGCTAAATTAGCCAGGATAATCGAGGGAGACTCAACTAGAATACCATAGATTAGCCAGGCAACTAATGCTGTTGCTACTAGACCGAAAGTTGGTATTGATATCCCTTCATGTCTTTTCAAAACCCAGACTTCTTTGATCTGTGGTATCCATGCAATCACTCCAAGGATACCTGCGAACAGACCAATCAATTCAATCCACAGGGCGGCCATTTCATTCACCAGGCCCTGGTATCACTCTTCCTTCCATTCCTCCTGAAACCTCAATCACCTGTCCAGAGATATGGCCGCTAGCCACATCTGAAAGGAGGAATGCCACTGCACCAGCAACATCTTCTGGAGATGCAAGCTTCTTCATCGACATCGTCCGCATTGCATTGCTGGCAATCTCCCGGTCGATACCTGATTCGACTTTTGAATCTGTGAGGGTCCAACCCGGAGCTACTGCATTTACTCTGATCGAAGTCCCTGAAACATCGTTTTTGAGGGTGCGGAGAAGGCCACTCGTGATCGCGCCCTTCGCAGTTGCATAATCTGAGTGCCCCCTCTCTCCATGAACCCCTGCTGTTGACCCAATTAGCACAAGACTACCTTTGCCACTAGTCACGGCACTCTTGAGAAAACCCTGCGCCGTCAAGACGGTAACTCCAAGATTCGACTCAAGTGTAGAATTCCATCGATCTTCAGAGATTTCCCATACGGGCATAGGTTCAGGAGGGTACATTCCCGCGTTGGCGACGCAGCATTGCAACAATCCGATTTCCTCTTCTATTTGGCTGAACATTTTGTCTACTTCATCCTTTTTTCTGAGGTCTGCATAGACAGCAATCCCATCTATTTCGCCAGCCAGACTTTCAGCCTCGGATCTTGAGGTGCGATAATGGACGATTACTTTGCTCCCCTGCCTTGCTAGATGCCGGCATATCGCTTGACCTATGCCGCCCGCTCCACCAGTCACTAGAACGGTCATCCCTTCCAAAGTCATTAGAATCACATACCAAGATCGTCTCTATCTCTCTTCTCGCCCGTATCCCATTCGTAGATTCCTCGTCCAGTCTTTCTCCCAAGGTCCCCTAATTCAACGAGTCGATTCAGCAGAGGATGCGGACGATACGAGTCGTCTTCGAAAGATTCCGCTAAACCGTTTAGAATATCTCTTCGAACATCAAGGCCAACAAGATCTGAAAGCTCCAGCGGGCCCATCGGATGACGATATCCGAGCTTCATGGCTGTATCAATATCTGATGCTGAAGCAACACCTTCTGCAAGCATTCTAATCGCCTCATTTCCAAGCACTACTCCAAGACGGCTAGTCGCAAAACCAGGGACGTCATTCACTACGATGGAAGATTTACCCATCTTATCAGCTGCATATTTTGCAATATCCAGCGTCCTCTCGGAGATTCCATCGTGACGTATAATCTCTACAAGTGGCATTAGGGGCACGGGATTGAAAAAGTGCATCCCAACAACTCTTTCCGGTTTCTGAGTCGATTTTGAGATTTCTTCCACACTTAGGCTGGAAGTGTTAGTCGCAAGAATGGTATCCTCTCTCGTCAAACGATCAAGAGATCTGAAAATATCACTTTTCAGATCCATTCTCTCCGGAACCGCTTCAATAACCAAATCACTTCTCATGGTAGCCTCTTCAAGGCTGGATGGAATAATATTCGTCCTCCACTCTTCAACCATATTTGCATCGTTTTTTCCTTTTTGAATGCCCTTTGCCCAGAACTCTTCGATACGAAGCATGCCCGCTTCAGCCCCTCCTGGTAGTGTATCGTGAAGCCGTACTTCCCAACCTATCTGGGAACAGACTTGAGCAATTCCAGCACCCATTGTGCCCGCGCCAATCACTCCAACTACGCGTATCGGACCGTCACCCATGTGCTTGCAACACCGTGGCTAGGACTTCAGGCTTCTCGGCCATACTGTGCTATGGCCGCCTGAAACAGACGTTGACGAGGTACATCGTGCTCAAGGAAGCACGTGAAGGGTGCTAAATCCTTAATCAGCTCGATGGTTCCAACATATGCCCCATAGATGAATGGATCAGCTTTCTGGGTATCTGGGATATCGAAGCCTAGTAGCTTCAACCCCTTTCTTGTGTCTTGATCCCATATCGTATATGTGTGGCTGGTGAAATGCAGATATGCCGATATCCTTCGAACGTCTTCTGTGATTATGTCATCTAGACTTTCTAACAGTAGGGTGTCTGGATATCTGATGGCTAGAAGAAAGAGTCTGAGCATCAAATCCTGATCTTGGTTCAATCTTCTGTGCTCAAGCCCCATCCAATCATCAATCATATCGAGCATATCGCTCGAGAGCGGCCTGTGAATCCTATACAGGAGCTCTTCATACATTTCTGGATTAGACTGAGGATCGTTGTGATATCTATCGAAGAGTTCTGGAACCCTTTCGAAGAAAGGCAAGAGTAAATCTCTGTCAACACTTAGGAGAGCATGAGTTTGCATAATCAACCACCTTCTCGAAGGGAGAGTTACTCCTTCCACTCGCGGTACTGTATCCATTCTACGCCCGGGGCCATGTATTCTTCCACCAGCTTCCGCTCATCCTCGTCAGATGGCAGAACTCCTGCAAGATAATCAGCGTATTCTTCCTCACTACCTTCGAAATCCTCTCCCATTACAGTGTATAACTTTCCAGAATATTTCCCTATTCCGCGGTTGAATTTATCCGAGGGAATGTATAGCTCAGGATCCCCCTCTGGTCGACCTTTGCTTATGCGAGCCATTTCGGCTTTGATTTCGTCGAAGTACAGGCCACGGCTCGCTTCATTCAGATGGTCTCTATCAGCTTCGCCATCAGATTCTCGCTCATCGTATCTGCCCTTTACTCCGTATACATACGCCCATTGTGCCGAAGTAGACTCATCCGTACCGAAGAGGTCGAGGCCTGTGCTAACCCACTTATTGACATATTTCTGAAGGAACGCAGTTGGGATAACGCCTGCCTTGACTATTCTCCTGAGACCGTTTGCCCCTGTTCCGAGATGAAATGACTCTTCTTTGAGCATCGGACCCATTGATGCTGCTAGGGGTTGGAAAGAGCTAGTGGATAGCATCTTCAGTTGGTACTTTCCATCTCGATCGATAAAGTGGGTGAAACAGAAGAAGTCGAGCCAGTGATCGATTGGAGCATTGAATGAACCCAGAAGCCTCGTTCCATCTTGTGCATTTCTTTCCAGCAGCTTAGCAGCTTCACGAACCCCCTGCTCACCGAAGTAGGTGCAGAGAAGATAGGCCATCTGCCAACCATGACGCTGCTCTTCGCACATTATCCTCAGAGCAGATTTCCGATCATATTCAGTTGGCGCAGTCGCAAGAAGGTGATTTTGCTGCTCTACAGAGGCAAACTCCGTGTCCCCCTGGACGCTAATCATTGTGATGATGGCATCTCTGATGTTTTGCTGGGGTATCTGCATCCTACGACTCCACTTCGGCATCCCTTCAAAATCTCCAAATTCAATACTGTCTCCAGCGGAGATCCAATCGAATCTAATTTCAAATCGATAATCTCCAAGCCAAGCAGGATCGAATCCAATTCTAGTTTGCCATTCATGGAACTCTTGAACCCAGCCTTCGAAGTTTGGTGTGTAGCCCTCGACAATTTCAGTCCTGCTCATGGCCTCGATGACCGCTAGGTCGTATTTCAAGTTCAGGCTTTTACCAGCAAATTTCGGACGTCAAAATAGAAAGAAACTATTGTCCGGTAAATTTGGGGGTCTTCTTGTCCACATATGCCGCTATACCCGCTTTCGCATCATCTGATTGAAACAGGTCAGATTGCAACTCGCGTTCTAGTGCTAGATGATATTCCAATGGTATTTCAAGACCGCTCTGCACGCTTCTCTTGATATTTCCAATCGCCTTTGCAGCAGCAAATGGCAAGGAGAACTGACCCGCATAGTCAAGGACATCTTGGCGGAACTCCTCCAGACTCATACTGTCATATACGTCGTGTACAAGAGCCATGTCTTTTGCCTCTTCGAATTGGAATTTCCTCCCAGTGACCATGATCTCCATTGATTTTGCCTTTCCTACCAGTCGAGAAAGCCTAGCAGTACCACCAGTGCCAGCCAAAACTCCGAGCGAGACCTCTGGAAGACCAACTTGGAAATTCCCTTTACGAGCAATTCTGATGTCTGCCGCCATTGCGATCTCGAGCCCCCCTCCTACTGTGTGGCCATTCAGTGCGGCGACGACGAGCTTAGGTGTTTGTTCAAGCCGGCTCAATGTCTCGTTAGCATGGAGGCAGAAGAAGTACTTGTAGCGGGGAGTAAGCCGATTGAGATATTTTATGCTAGCACCTGCTGAAAAGAATTTATCTCCGTGACCTGTTATCAAAATCACACTTACCTCATCATCGAAACGTGCGCTCAATATGGCATCATCTATGTCGTGCCACATTTCCCTGGTGTATGTATTGACTGCGGTTTTACCCTCTTCAAGAGGCGCGCCATCAGAGTCTGATATCAACTCTATAATGGCAATACCATTGTCAGTCACGCCATAGTTGACGAGTCTATTCTTCATCGGGGTAAGTTCGGGCCATTCAGCCATGCATCGTCGACCTCAAACGCCCATATCAACCAAGCGATTAACGAATTTAAACGTCGAGAGGTCACTG
>DATW01000032.1:8187-13455 GCA_002504845.1 Euryarchaeota archaeon UBA250
CTATGGCCTCAGTGCTCGGCTCCCATATGTCTCTCTTAAGCGCCTTTCGAAAGGGCATACGGAGATGCCGGCGCCCATCTGAAGATGCCCCCCTCCTCAACATCGCCAAGCGAGCCACGGGCCAGACCATTCTTCTCAACAGGCCTGGTTCGTAAATCCGCCTCATGAATCGTAACCCGTCTCCTGAGCGCTTCTGATCCCTCATCCAGTATCTTGCTACCGCCTTGAATCCCCTATCGCCCATTCTGTTCATCAAGAATCGATTAGTCGCACTTGCCTTAACCAATGGGAGAAGACGTCTACGAACTTCCTCTTCATAATCCACCTCCCCCATGATTGATTTCGCTGCCAGTACCCCGCTAGTTATCGCATATCGCATTCCGAAGCCCCACATGAAGTCCTGAAGTCCGCCTGCTTCGCCGACGTAATGGCGACCATCAACGACGTAACGATCCGGAATTGAGAAATCCCCCTTCCCGCCGACTCGCTTGATGGGTATTCTATCTAACTTGTAATTACGATCATACCATGCTATGGTCTCGTCAAGGAAGCGCCCACTCTTACGCTGTTTCCTCCAAAGGCATGTGCAAATCAACCCAATGCCATCTATGATTATCATGTAGCTGTAGGCTCCTGGAGCAAGTTTGTCATTGAGCTGAAATGTTACATGATTCTCGTGTCCGGTCTTGAATATCTCTCCGAATGCCACTGCACTCGATTGCTTTGGCCCAGCGGCTATTATGTTGCATTCCAAGGGATCTTTCTTGACTCCATAGTGAATTTCAGCACCAGCCGATTTTGCCATTTCTTTGAATCCTTGATCTATACAATGCTTAGCAGTTCCCCGCTCCACTACTCTGAATGCAATACCGTCCGTGATTGGATTTGTTATCACATCATCTGGGTGGACCAAGTCAACTATGCTGAATGGGTCTGATTTGAAGGCCTCAGGATCAAGTCCCCAATCGCGCATCTCATCAAAGAAGTCGTTTTGAGAAGTCCAATTTTCAATCCCTTGGAAGTCGCCATCAAAACGAGCTCCGCTATCCTTTCGTATCTCGTGGACATGAACCTCTCTTCCTGCTTTGGCAAGAATAGTCGCAGCTGCAAGGCCGGAAAGACCGGCCCCGAGTATGTCCACTCTTTCATCCACGTTATCCCACCTCGTCCGGTGGAGATAGCCCTATCCCTCAGATTCTTGCCCGCCAGTCATGGTCGTCGAGGTTATCGTCACGGAGAGTCCACTCGATCCTTCTAATTTGATGACCATGATTAATTCTGATGGTGCTGGAGCAGTTGCCTCTTTCATAGGTCTTGTTCGAGATAGCCATGGCGATGAAGAAGTAATGGGGCTCGAGTTTGAGGCATGGGGGAGCCGACTTCCCTCAGTCTTGGAGGAAATCGGAAACAAGGCTCTTGAAGAACAGAATCTAAAATCAATAGTTATCGCACACAGAATCGGCTATGTTGAACCAGGCGAAACAATCGTCTGCATACATGCATCAGCGATTCATCGAGCTCAGGCTTTCGCCGCCTGTAGTTGGACTATCGATGAATTAAAGCGACAGGCTCCAATATGGAAGAAGGAGATCCGTTCAAGTGGCGAATATTGGATAGAGGGGCTTGGTTGAGATATGTCCGAGCGCCTAAGTACCCCCATGCGGAGAGACAGGTATGCCCAATAACCCGTCAGTCATCGATATCAGTTCAAAAAAACCGATGTTCCGCCGAGCAATAGCAACAGGAGTTCTAGCGGTCCCGCCACAGGTATTGGAAATAGCATTGGAGGGCATGACCTCCAAAGGAGACCTCAGAACGTCTTCGACAATTGCTGCCATTATGGCGGTGAAGAATACACCCACATCTCTTCCGCATTGCCACCCCATCCCGATAGACAGCTGTACTGTAGATTGGGAAGACGATGATCTTGGTTTGAGATGTACTGTTACTGTATCCGCCACGGCAAAGACGGGGGTCGAAATGGAGGCTTTGTGCGGTGTATCAGCAGGATTACTTTGCGCCCTCGACATGTTAAAACCAATTCTCAAGGACTCAGATGGCCAATATCCGGGGACCTCAATCGAAGGAATACGGGTGCTATCGAAGCACAAGCATCCTGCGTAGGATTGATTGCTGTCCCCCTCTACAACTGGTTGTGCCAGTTCGCGATTTGACAGAGGATTTCCTTCGCGCCACATCTTCAGCTGCAGCTGCAGCCTATGGCTGGATAGGAAAAGGAGACGGAAAAGCCGCTGATGGAGCGGCTGTAGAGGCAATGCGTGATGTCTTCGATACAATCCCATTCGATGGTAGAGTCGCTATTGGAGAGGGAGAGAGAGATGATGCACCTATGCTTTGGATTGGTGAGCCACTAGGTTCTAGTCAAGGATTAGAGAATGCCCAGATGATAGACATAGCAGTAGACCCTCTTGAATGTACAAATCATGTTGCAAATGACCTGCCCAATGCCATGGCTGTTCTGGCCGCAGCCCCAAGAGGCGCTTTACTCCACGCCCCTGACTGCTATATGGACAAGATCGCAGGCCCTTCGATACTGAAAGGTGAGATAAGCCTGGAAGGATCTACACAATACAATTTAGAAGCTACAAGCCACGTACTTGACCGTCCAATATCTGATTTGACAGTGGTAGTTATGGATCGCCCTCGACATACAGATTTGATATCAAGAATAGAAGGAATAGGGGCCAATGTCCGGTTGATTGGTGACGGAGATATAGCAGCGGCGCTCGATGCAGCAGACCCTGACTCCAATACCGACCTTCTGATGGGTATAGGGGCAGCACCTGAGGGGGTAATCACCGCTACAGCACTCCGCGGACTGGATGCCCCTTTCGAAGGACGACTTGTAACCACAACAGAGGACCATCAAGAGAGAGCATTGAAGATGGTTGGAGAACGAATCGACGATATTTGGGATCGAGATGAACTCTGCTCTTCTGGCGATGCAGTATACATCGGATCAGGAGTTTGCGCTGGAAGGGTCCCCGGAGTGCGTAAGAATCCAGAAGGCAATATGGTTGTAACTTCAGAGATCATCGATGTCAAATCATCAACCAGATCAATCGTAGAAAGTATTCTGTGACGTAGATCTTCAAGGCGATGCCTTCATTGCCATGCTTCTTGTAGCCGTTCTGTAGAATATGTCGTCCCAGTCACTGGAACAAATCGCACAAAGCCTAGTCGCACCCGGTAAAGGCATCCTAGCAGCCGATGAAAGCAATGGTACAATGTCGAAACGATTGGAGGCGGTGAATGTGGAACCTAGCGAGCACACTCGCAGGGCATATAGATCAGCTATGTTTTCATCAGAAGGAATCGAGGAGTACATTTCAGGAGTGATACTTTTCGATGAGACAATACGGCAGAAAATGGACGACGGTACTCCGATTCCTGATTATCTAATTTCTAAGGGAATTATTCCAGGGATAAAGGTGGATACGGGGGCAAAGCCACTTTCATGGCATGAAGGGGAGACTGTCACCGAGGGTCTTGATGGATTGAGGGGCCGATGCGAAGAATACTATCGCATGGGAGCAAGATTTGCCAAGTGGAGAGCCGTCATCAAGATATCAGGAGATCTTCCAAGTGACGCTGCAATCTCAGTAAATGCACACGCCCTTGCAAGATACGCTGCAATATGCCAAGAACAGGGCATAGTCCCGATTATAGAACCTGAAGTTTTGATGACAGGACCTCACGGATTAGGTCAGTGCGCTTCAATTACGTCCAGAATATTGAACGCGGTATATTCGGAGTGTAAAATTCAAGGTGTCAATCTCAGAGGTACGATTCTCAAACCAAATATGGTATTACCAGGATCAGAAGCTGAAAAGGTCGATGCAGAATCTGTTGCAAGGGCGACTGCAGAGGTGCTCAAAGAAATGGTCCCAGAAGAAGTCGCGGGAGTCGCATTCTTGTCAGGAGGACAGTCGGATATCGATGCAACATCCCATCTCAATGAGACCAATCTGGCTATTGGAAATGCTCCTTGGCCGTTGACATTTTCATTCGGCCGCGCGCTTCTCGCAGACGCACTCTCCCTATGGTCGAAGTCGGACGTTGAAGGTGCCCAAGCGAAACTTCGCCATCGCTCCAGGATGAACGCCCTCGCAGCAGTAGGCGCTTGGTCATCAGATCTCGAAGTATGAGATCATCCTTGAAGCCCAGGATTTCGCTCATCCTCTCGAAGTGTCCAGACACATATCTCGTATCTGCCCGAGAGGGCGCCTCCACGCTTCGTCGTCGCTATCTTGCGAATATCCTTGTCCTTTGAGAGTACATTGCCGAGCTGCTGAGGGGTAGTTCCATGACGCATTGTCGAATTAACATGTTCAAGGATCTCAGTAGTATTAGCCTGTCCTCTCTCGTTCAGGAATTTCTTGATTTTTTCTCTGAGTCTTGTTGTTCTCATTGATTTGCACCTCCGCTTCAAACGCTTTACCAGAAGGCTATTTGAAAGACTGTTGGGGCCTTTCTCAGTAACCATCCGCCTCAGCGTTATGGTGCAGGACAATCGACCACAATATAACGCTTCTTGGTCGAGTCTGTATTTTGGTTACATCAAGTTGCAGGAATAGACCCCCTATTGACCACCCAATACGCCCCTTGCAATGACAATATGTTATTTTCTACTGGAAATATGTAATATAATATAATAAAAATAACATTTTAATAGAATAAATGGTTAGTAAAACACGTTATGATTGACAGTGGGTGTCATTGATGGCCGAGACCATGTCTCCCAACTCTGAAGTCAAACCCCGGAGAATCCGGGGACTCCACCGCAGAAGGGTTCTTTTCGCCCTTTCTCGTTCTGATCTGACAGTAGCCCAGATATCTCGGCAGACAAGTCTTAGGATGCCGCATGTTTCTGCTGAGCTGAAACGTCTCAGAAATGAGGAAATGGTCAGTAGTACTGGCGACCCCGGAGCTCGCGGCTCCTCGATATATCTCACACAAAGGGGTAGAGAGGCGATAATCTTGGATGAGGCCCACAGAGTTCAATCATGCACGCCGATTCCCTCGTCGAGTAACGCAGTATGTATGGTATCGCGTGATCGTGATCAACTTCTACTTGCCTCTACCCTGCCATTTGATCAGGCTTCAATAGCAATCCCTGATCGCCCTTTTTCTGGTACGGACTCCAGTGGAAGCGAAGGGGTCATCTGGACACTTGCCGAAGTAGAAAATAAAATTCGTCGATGGATCAATCCGCATACAGGAAAATTATGCGCTGAACCGAGTGCG
>DATW01000040.1:0-2968 GCA_002504845.1 Euryarchaeota archaeon UBA250
CCGTCTTCGCTGCCTTGACTAGCTGGCATCACAAGACTGCCAGCAATAGGAGTCATGAGCACGATTACCAAAATCCCTGCTCTCAAGCTCCGGGCGCCCATGGGTGCGCGACCTTGCTGCTCGTCAAGAATCATGCGCATTGGTTGGTGGTGGGCGATACAGGATTCGAACCCGTGTCACCGGCTTAGAAGGCCAGCATGATATCCAGACTACACCAATCGCCCGGCTGACGATGGGGTGCTTGGTTTGAACCCACCTCCATGAATTGACATCTATTCCGCACTAAACGGGGGGTGACTTGGTTATTCCAGACTCTCCGCAAGTTCCTGTGCACGTGCGATGGCCTCCTCGACCTCTGGGGGAAGGTGTCTGCGGGCCCATCTCTCCGTGAGGCCCGATACGATCCTCAGAATTGTTTCCAAAATCGATAATGAAATGACCAAAGTGAGGAAGGTGATTACCAGATCATTGCCTTCTTCCCGTAGTAAATCGAGGCCTGAAAGGTCTAATGAGCCGTCTGCCAGAAATACACCTAATACAGCGAAGGGGAGCATCTTCGAGAGGTCTTGAGCTAGATTCTCCGAGAAATACGATGTGATTCGTATGGCGCCAACAACGGCTACTGCGAGCTCGGCAACTGAACTCAGTTGTTGGCCTCCATTGAGTATGACCAGGATAGCAGAAAGGACTAGGGCCCAGAAACCGATTAATGTCGGCGTTAGGACAACATACAGGATTATGAAAATTAATCTCTTGTTCTGTCTGGAAAGCCAACCAATGAATCCTTCTTTATCGGTGGTGGTATCTATGGAGATCATGGTTCTTCTAGCAAGAAGTCGGTAGAAACGGAATACTAATCCTGAGTACATCACTATGGCGACGATAATGACTGCAGTCTTGGCCATCTCATCCACTTGGCTGGATGTAATCGCGTACACTTCGTCAATCCAGCCCATACCCCCGGAACAGGGGCGTCATTCATTTGGATACCGGCGAGAAAGGTCTCGCGCACTTAGGGCATCTTGTTGGGCGTGTGACGCGTCTTCTCTCCCATGCATGTCCACAATTGCCGCACAACCATGTGCGCTCAGGCAGAGATTCGAGGACTCGCTGTCTCATCCGCTGAAGTACTACTGAATCCTTGAGAGCTGGTGCTGGTGCGATTTTTGCGGCCAAATCCGCGTGCAAGGAGTCATGCGTCAGGAGTCCGGAGGCGTGCAGCAACTCGTGTACCAAGGTGTGATCCCTCAGAGCAGGATCATCGACGAGTTCGGGGTGAAGGAGGATCACAACCTCGCCAGGACCCATTCGAAATCTTCTACGGCGCTCAAGTTCATTATGATCCATCTTGAATCGAGTTATTCCCATTCGCCCTTCCCCCGGATCTTCGTATAGCACCTCAAGTCGGCCCGGCAAATATGGCAGAAAAGGCGCAATGTCTGTATCGAGAAGTTCGATGATTGACGACCAAAGGTGCTCGGGGACGCCCTTGGGTGTCTCGGTCATGTTCTTTGACAGGACCCACGTTCCTTAAATCGGTGTAGGTGACCCGGCACATATTGGGCGTGTGGCGCAGCTTGGAAGCGCGCTTCCTTGGCATGGAAGAGGCCCCGAGTTCAAATCTCGGCACGTCCACCATAACAATTCACACAGAGGGCGAAGTGTAGTAGAAATTTCACTGGCGGGCCGCTTTTCTGGCTGCCTTTCGTCGGCGCAGCTTCTTCTTTCGCCACTTCCAGCGCTGGTTCCCGGCCTTCTTCCAAGCACGTGATCCACGCTTCATGCGCCCCGCCGACCTACTCGGTGTATATGACGCATTCGGAAGAAGTCAAGAGTTGAGTAATTCGTCAACGCTCGAAACACTGGGTGGGACTTCCGACTCATTGGAGGCAGGTGCGACGCCGGTCTGTACCACAATTGTCTGGGACGGCGATGAAGGCTCATCTGAGCCGCCGCGCATGAATCTCCCAATCCTAGCAGTTATACTTAGGAAAAGATACAATCCCAAAACGAAGCCTCCAGAGGCTGCTATTCCAAGTGATGTGGCCTTGTATTTGATCATCTGCAAATCAGTCTCCTGATCAACAATGCCGCCGGCTCCTGTGAGCATCATATACGAGTACAATCCCCCGCCGAAAGCACCTATGCATATGCCCATTAGCATCGAATTCTGTATTGTTCTTGGTTGCGCCATGACCTCTTCCGGGGGTCATGACCACTTAATTCGATTCCCGATATTATTGGAAATTTACAACAGGGAGACTAAATCCAAAAGTACAGCCTCTACATCGCTCGCCTTAGTTACCCCTGAGGCGAGCAAGACCCCGGATGCACCAAGGTCTACAGCTGCAGCTACATCCTCGCCCGTCTTTACCCCTGCACCGCAAAGGACTCTGATTCCATCGTCTACGGAGCGAACGGCGTCGACTGAATCTGAAACGGCAGATGGGTCTGCTTTGGTGACTGAAACATCGCCCCCTATCAAACTCGGAGGTTCCACTGCAATCATGGGGGGTGCTAGATGCGCCAAAGCCATTGCCTCCGAGGCATCGGCAGCACAAGCACATACTTCGAATCCGGGAGGGATCATAGCAAGGAGTTCGTCTACGTGCCCCAAGGGAACTTTTCTCTCGGCATGATTGATGAGTGATCCAGATGCTCCTCTTGAAATGGCGGTCTCTGGCTGAATTCGCCCAGTATTAGACCCATGGCCCACGGGGTCTAGATGTTGAGTCCAGACCTCTAAATCAGGAGCAGCGGAAATAACGGGGGCCAAATCGAGAGGTGAAACGGCCAAAACCATTCGAGCGGAGGTCTTCAGGCTCATCATCTGCATTGCAAGGGCCTCTGCAGCAGTCCCAGATGCGGTCGAATATGTCTTGCAATTGACTACTACAAGCGGCTCAGGCATATGTATCTCTCACACGTTCGCCTTTTCTTGGTGTCGCCTCAATCATATGTTTGGGTG
>DATW01000040.1:3346-27719 GCA_002504845.1 Euryarchaeota archaeon UBA250
CGTCCTTACCAATTAGACACCCCTCTATGTGACAGTTGGATCCTATGGTGACCCCATCCAATATCGCGCTGGATCTCACAACCGTGTTTCGGCCTATCGTGCATCCGTGCCCTATTGCACTGGAGGAGGCCGCGGAACTATCGCCGATGTCGCTCATGGACCATGTTGTGCCGATGACTTCGCCGCGATTAAATGAGCCATCCACGATTGCGGCACGCATTGCATCGAGATAGCTAGAAGGGGTTCCTGCATCTATGAATCTACCAGTATAGCAAAAGCCGCCCATATTGCCTGATTTGGCTATCGAGGGGAATACTTCTCGCTCGATAGAATGTGGGCCTTCAGGCATTTCATCAATCACTTCTCGTTCCATCAAATAGCAACCTGCGTTTATGAGGTTGGAATATTCCTCTCCAGGATTGGGTTTCTCTTGAAATCGTTTTATCGCTCTATTCGAGGAGTCGAAATCTGCAACGCCGAAGCGATTTGGATTTTCGACCGGCCATAAAGAGATGGTTGCGAGGCGATTGTCTCTTTCATGTTGAGCAATCATTCCGGGGATGTCTACAGTTGTTATCAAATCGCCATTCAAAACCAGAAATCTGTTGCCTCTGACGGCAGCCATGCAATTCGCTATTGCTCCACCTGTTCCGAGAGGTTCTTTTTCCTCGATGATTACGACCTCTGCCCCAACATCGATATTAGCGAAGTATGATCTCATTTGTTCTGCCCCGTATCCTGCGGCGATGATCACTCTGTTGACTAGGGATCTGGGTATAATGCGTATCGAGTGTTCTATCAAAGTCGTATCTAACAAGGGCACAAGTGGCTTGGGTACTGAAAGAGTCCACGGTCTAAGACGTGTCCCGAATCCCCCAGCCAAGACGATTGCATCCATGATGATGGCCGAGAGTTCGAGAAGTTAGGGTTGTCCCCGTATTGATTATCATGCGAACCGTTCAAAGACGTCCTGCGTAGCGGTCAGTTCGAGCAGCATGAACATACACGAGTATCAGGCCAAGAATATGTTCAGAGATTCGGGCGTCCCAGTGCTCGACGGAGTTCATTGTAAAGACGTCAATGGAGCCCTATCAGCATATCAGAAACTAGGAAGAGGGACAGTGGCGGTAAAGAGCCAGATACACGCAGGAGGTAGGGGAAAAGGCACCCTTCTGTGCCCGGATACTGGTGACGTCCAAATGGAGGGAGGCGTGAAAATAGCATTCTCGGAGCATGAAGTAGAGGAATATGCGAGGAATATTCTTGGTAATGTGCTCGTAACCAAGCAGACGGGCCCCGAGGGGAAAATGGTCAGAAACTTGTATGTTGAAGCAGGGTGTTCGATAGCACACGAGTACTATCTGGCGATGCTTGTAGACCGAAGCGCGAACTCGTTACTCGTCATGGCGTCAGAACAAGGTGGAGTTGATATCGAGGATGTTGCAGAGAATGATCCTGATGCAATCCATAGAATATGGAGTGAAGGGAGAAATGGATTCACGCATTTACAGTGCTCGGAACTTGGATCCGCTCTTGGCCTAGTTGGTGAATCCTGTAACTCATTTTCAGACTTAGTGGTAAATCTTGGAGGCTTGTTCATAGATTCAGACTGCAGCATGATAGAAATCAACCCCCTTGTGAGGACGGTAAGTGGTGGCATGATAGCTCTTGATGCCAAAGTTTCATTCGACGATAATGCATTATTCAGGCATCCTGAATGGGAAAATGTCAGGGATCTTTCGGAAGAGGAGGAGATAGAAGTCAGGGCGAAGGAGACTGGTCTCTCATATGTGAAGCTCGATGGTGATATCGGCTGTATGGTAAATGGTGCGGGTTTGGCTATGGCGACCATGGATGTAATCAAGTTGTACGGTGGGGAGCCAGCCAATTTCCTCGATGTGGGGGGCGGTGCCAATGAAGATCAAGTCACGACTGCATTCAGCATAATTCTTGAAGATCCCAATGTCAAAGGAATCCTTGTGAACATATTCGGAGGGATAATGCGGTGCGACATAATTGCAAACGGCATAATAGCCGCAGTCGGCAAACTTGGGCTATCAGACCCGTTAGTGGTGAGGCTTGCAGGCACAAATGTGGATGAGGGGAAGGCGATTCTCAAAAATAGCGGGCTGAATATACATCCTGCTGACTCACTTGCCGAGGGTGCTGAAAAAATTGTTAATTTGATTCAGGGGGGAGTCTGATGTCCATATGGGTTGGTGAAGATGCCAAGGTGCTTATTCAAGGAGTCACTGGCCGTCAGGGCACATTTCATGGTTCGAAAATGGTCGAATATGGCACTGACATCGTAGGAGGGGTTACCCCTGGTAAAGGAGGCATGACTGTTTCTTTACACGACAGGATGGTGCCCGTCTACAATAGCATGGAGGAAGCAGTCGGGGAAACTATGGCTGAAGTTAGCGTGATTTACGTCCCGCCTCCATACGCTGGCGCTGCGATTAAGGAGGCTGCATCTGCATTCCAATCCGTTCGAGGAGGCGGTCTAGTAGTGTGCATCACAGAGGGCATCCCAATCCTCGACATGGTAGATGTGGTAAATGCTATGGCGTCATATCCTGATGTGCGACTCATAGGGCCCAATTGTCCTGGCATAATTACGCCGGGGTCAAATGGCGGATCGAAAATCGGCATAATGCCTGGCCATATCCATCGTAAAGGCAGGATTGGCATAGTTTCCAAGTCAGGAACTCTAACTTACGAGGCAGTCGCTCAAACAACGGGCATAGGGGAAGGACAGTCGACGTGCATCGGAATTGGGGGCGATCCTGTACAAGGTACAGGATTCATCGATTGTCTCGAGGCTTTCGAATCGGATCCTCAAACAGAAGCAATTGTTCTGATAGGAGAGATTGGGGGTTCTGCAGAAGAAGAGGCGGCCGAATGGATATCTGCTAATGGCACCAAACCGGTCGTCGGCTTCGTTGCAGGTTCAACTGCGCCCCCAGGTAAGCGAATGGGGCACGCTGGTGCAATCATAAGCGGTGGGAAAGGAACAGCAGCGGAGAAAATATCCGCATTCAGGTCTGCAGGCATTCATGTGGCCGATGACCCCTCAGTTATTGGCCAAGTACTCGCTGACGCGCTTATCGAAGCAGGATTGCGTGATTCCTGAGCGCCGGTGCGAAGACCTCAACATCGAAGCGCCTCGCGTACAGACCGAAGTATTGCCATGAGCGTGATTGTGAATGATGCTATTGATGATCTCCTGAGGAGGACTTCTCGATCATTCTACCTCTCCCTCGGAACGCTTCCAGACCAAATAAGAAACCAAGTTGGCCTCCTCTACCTACTTGCTAGGGTTGCAGACACTATCGCAGACACAGGAGAAAATCCGGATCTCTTGATTGGGATGCTTGACAAGTACTCCGAGGCCGTACAAAGTAATTCAGATGATATAGACCTAAATTCGATTGCAGATCTTCAAGAAAATCACGATGAGGGGGATCTTCTAAGATCTGTCTCCGAAGTAATATCCGCGTTTGGCCAAGCTGAAGAGGGCGATAGAGAGATGATATTGCGATGCCTTCTTGTGATCATAAGTGGTCAGAGACTCGATATAGAGAGATTCGGTACAAAATCGAGTGAAATCAGAGTCTTGGAATCTGATAAAGAATTGGATGATTACGCATACAGAGTAGCTGGATCTGTTGGTGAATTTTGGACAGAAATTTCCTTCAATCGACTTATTGAGGGTGGGACAATCGATATTGAAAGGATGCTCGTTCTCGGAATTCGATTCGGTAAAGCATTACAAATGATCAACATTCTCAGAGACATACCTTCTGATCTTTCGATAGGGAGGTGCTACATCCCGAAGGATCGCCTATCAGAATATGGGCTCAGCCCCACTGATCTTCTCGATTCTGATTCGATGGGGCCATTCAGGGACCTGTACTCTGCATACCTAGACTTGACCTGTGAGCATCTTGACTACGCAGAAGAGTATATCTCAATCATTCCGAGAAAATATAGGAGTCTTCGACTATCCTGCCTATTGCCCGTAGTGATTGGCCGGAGAACCATTGCGCTACTACGCGGCAAGAATGTTCTAAATCCAGGTAAGCCGATTAAGATAGGCAGACGCACGATAGCGCTAATTCTCTTCCAATGCAAATTAGCAGTACGCTCAAAGTGGTATGAAAAGAGGCTGATAAGCTCGGGTAGAATATTTTCGACAAGAGAATGAAGTGTGAGCGCACTAAAGACACAGACCTTCAAACGTCTAACTTTGTTCCGAAACATGATGTCACAGAATGGAAAGGCTGAGTCCATCGGTATTGATGACTTGGATATCGAAGACATCTCCCTCGGTTTTGAGAAGGATTCGGGCGAACCCATTGACACAATTAGATCGAGAGTCTCACTTACCAGGGATGCTACGCGTGCAATCTCCATAACAGCCCTAGAAACGCTCAGAGAAGGAGCCAAATTCATGGGAGTCGTTGGCTCGAGAGGGAATCTTAAGAATCCATTTGGGCACATTGACGCTTCGATTTGGAAAGAGGGTGAATTGCCTGCAAGAATGATTGCTGCTTCATATGAGTACTGTGAAGAATTGACTAGGATAGAAGCTGCAAACTTCTATCATTCGTTCAAGTATCTCCCTCAGGAGGTTAGGCAATCAATATGCGCATACTACGCCTTCTGCAGGAGAGCTGACGATATCGCTGATGGCGACTACACTGATCTATTCCCTGGAGGTTCTGAGAACAGTAGCGAATCTAAGGACTACAGAACGGAGATAGAGCGAATAATGGGCGAACCTGTTCTCGAGAGAGAGGCGTATGATGACAAAATGTCTCAGCTTTTTTACTATCGGAAGAAGCTCTCGACGGCATATACGACCGTGACTTCTACGGATCCGATATTCATTGCACTAAAGGACACTGTTGAAAGGTTCAGAATCCCAAGATCACTCTTGGACGACATGATCAGTGGAATGGAGGATGACCTCCACAGAGATCGATTCGAAACTTTCGAGGATCTCTACGAATATTGCTACAAAGTTGCCTCCACTGTTGGTCTCGTTTGTATAGAAATCTATGGCTACAACGCTCCTGAAGCCAAGGACGAGGCTGAAGCATGGGGCATATACATGCAGCTGATTAATATCTTGAGAGATGTCCTAGAGGACTCGGCCAGAGGAAGGATATACTTGCCTCTAGACGAGTTGCATAGGTACGGCATATCCGATCAAGACGTTCTAGACGGTGCAGGCCTTTTGCACCACCCAGGGTGGGAGGGGTTCTGCCGAAGTTACATCAAACGCGCAAAGTCATATGGGCGCACTGCTAGGGGCCTTCTTGGGCATTTGGACAGGCAATCAAGATACTCTCCCGCAGCAATGATGGCATTCTATGACTCGATTTTGAAGAAAATTGGCAAGAGTGACGGCGATGTATTCTCCGAAAGAGTACAGCTATCGAAACCCGAGAAGATTGGCCTCGCTGCATGGGTGTACTTCCGTTATCGGTTCCTCCCTATCTGACTGATAGCCACGAAGGGCTCAAACGTCCATCCACGGGGCGGGTGCCGGGGTAGAGTGCGTGCGAGTCGCGGTATTGCTTGAAGAACGATGCAAGCCCAACACCCCTGCATTTGATTATCTGCAGAAATACGCAGGTAGTTGCGGAAGGGAATGCATTCAATTCGAAGGGAATAAGTGCAGAATTCTAGAAACTGCCTGTCCAGTGTGCTTGAATAGAGCGAAACGTTGTCCTGGAAATGCGGTCAAAATCATCAATCTCCCAGAAGAGCTCGATCATGACATGACACACAGTTACGGGGAGAACTCATTCAGACTTTTTCGTCTACCTGCTCCACGTGAAAGGCAAGTCGTCGGGATTCTTGGGCCGAATGGAATGGGAAAATCAACTGCAATAAATCTGTTATCTGGGGCCTTAAGGCCCAATCTTGGGGATTGGACCATTGCAGACAGGGATTGGGATGAGGTTCTCAACTCATTCCCTCGTGGAGAATTAAGGGATTATCTGAGTCTACTATCGGAATCAGGAGTTGACATAGCCGTCAAACCACAGTACGTCGACAAACTCCCAAAACTTTGGGAGGGGGAGGTCCGAGGTCTTCTTTCAAGAGTCGATGATCGCGGTGAGCTTGAGGAATATGCTGAAAAAACCGCCATAAGCCACATACTGGATAGGCGGCTCTCAGGATTATCTGGTGGCGAGTTACAACGCGTCGCCATATGCGCCACCATACTGAAAGAAGCTGATGTCTACTTCTTCGATGAGCCGTCGTCGTATCTCGATATCCATGAACGTATGAGGGTCGTCAGAATAATTCAGAATCTTGTGGAAAAGGGTAAGAGGATTATCGTAATTGAGCATGATTTGGCGATTCTTGATGTTCTATGCGATCTTGTTCATGTCGTATACGGAGGGCGTGCCGCATACGGGATATTCACTCCGCCAAGAACCACTAGGACTGCAATAAATGCCTATCTAGACGGTTTCCTGACGGAAGAAAATGTCAGGATCAGAGACAAGCCTATTTCTTTCCTAAGAGGCAGGGTGCGTGGCGAAGAAGTTGGAGAAGTCATCCTAGAATGGGGAGGCATGGAGAAGAAAATGGGAGATTTCTCTCTGAAAACAGGAGAAGGTAGCGTCAGAAGTGCCGAAGTGGTGGGTGTGGTGGGCCCGAATGCAACCGGCAAGACGACGATGGTCAGAATGATCGCAGGGGAAATTGAGCCTGATCAAGGATGGTGCACAATGGATGCGACAGTATCATACAAACCGCAACACGTCAGTACAGATTTCGAAGGAAGCGTAGCCCAATGGTTAGATTCTGAAATAGGCCTTACATGGAGAAGCGGGGAGTTCAACACGCAGGTCATTCGACCTCTCCAAATTGATCAGATGGTCGAATTAAGTGCTCGGCGTCTATCTGGAGGGGAGTTGCAAGCGGTGAGTATAGCCATTTGTCTCGGCAGAGAGGCTGACCTATATCTCCTTGATGAGCCAAGTGCGCATCTAGACGTGAATGCCAGAATGGAAGCGGCCAAGGCAATTCGGAGGACCATGCTTTCCAAAGAGAAGGCTGCCATGGTCATCGACCATGACATCTATTTCATCGATATTGTGAGTGATTCGCTGCTTGTCTTCGAGGGAGAAGGGGGGTCTCAGGGGCATGCCCATGGACCGATGGCACTGAGACAAGGCATGAATCGATTCTTGGAACAGGTTGATGTGACGTTTCGAAGGGACCATGAATCACACAGACCGAGAATAAACAAACCAGGAAGCAGGAAGGATAGGGAGCAGAAAATCGACGGCGAATATTTCTATGTTGATTAATTACGGTGTTTTAGTGAGAGGTGGCATTGAATATGGCTGATGAAGATGACATTACAAATCAAGAGGAGGATGTTCCCGAGGATGAGGGCGCTGCTGAGATCAGTATCGAATCTTTAGAACGCGATCTCCAATATGCTCGTGCAGAGATTGCAAATGTACGTTCAAGGGCTTCGAGAGAAAGGGCCGACCTAATCAGATACTCGCCGAGTCAACTTGGACTGAGGATGCTGGACGTCCTTAGGAGTCTCGAGCTTGCCATTGAGTCATCGAAAGATTCCTCGGATTCGACTCTGGAGGGTCTAAGGCTGACTGCAGAAAGCATGCGATCGGCCCTATCTTCGGAGGGAATCGTCGAGATTGATGTTGAAGATGAAGTATTCGACCCCAGCCGAATGGAAGCAATTGCAGCGATCCCCGCACCAGAGGATGTCGATTCTGGCAGAGTATTGCAAGTTATCGAGACAGGGTACATGATTCATGATCGTGTACTAAAACCAGCCAAGGTAGTAGTCTCGGAGTGAAAGTATGGGCGCTATTCATCGGCGCTTGTCATATGCAACATTGACCGTATTTTTGTCGTGGCTATTCCTCATAGCAATGGTCAAAGCAATCTCCCCTGAGCCAGATTATTCACAGACTCTTCCGGGAGAATGCGGGGAGCAGTCACTAAATTGTGCAGGATTCGGGAAATGGAGCCACAGAACGGATGAGGCTGGGGCAATCGTATTTGGAGGCAGCATGGGAGATGCCAGAGATTCGGTCAGAGATTGGGTATCTGAACGAGATAGAAGCACAATTGTCTATTCAGACAATGATACGTTCCATGTGGTTGAAACGACATTGCTCCTAAGGTTCGAAGACGATCTTGTGGTTCATATTGAATGCTCAGATGGATTGACAATAATACACGGGTACAGTTCGTCAAGAATAGGAATTAGTGATCTGGGGGTTAATCCCGGGCGACTGGATTCATTGATGTCTCACTTGGACGGGTATGGGAACAGTGGCGACCGGTGCTGAAAGAATGATTACATTCACAGCCATTCATATATTATCACTAGTTATTTAGGGAAGATGAATGCCCGTTTGAATGCTTATTCTGTTGCCCTTTTGTTTCTATTGGTCCCGATTGCGGGTTGTGTGGGTCAAGATGATTCCGTAGACTCCGATGACGTGTTTGACTGTGACAATGGGAATCAAGTCTCAATGAGCAAAGTCAACGACGGCGTGGATGACTGCGGAGACTATTCCGATGAGAAAGAGGGCGACTTAGGGCCTGCACAAGATGGAAATTCGCCCACGATCACCGATGTGCCGAATCAGGCTGGGTGTGACAATCTGAATCCGCACCACTGTGTGCTCCCGTTCCCGTCCGATGCATTCCTTGTTGAGGACGCTACGACAGTTACCGGATTGAGAGTCCACTACCCCGCTGGGTCAATTCCAACCTCAGGTTCGATGGATGCCATAGAGATACCCAGAATCAATCAACTTGATGGCATGAGTACTGCGAGTCAGATTATGACGACTTTCGATGAAGTTCCAGATCTCCAAGGTGTCGCTTACCAGTACGATATTGAAAGATCAATAGAATCCGATCATGCAACAATCATATGGAATTTGGATGATGATGTTTTAGTCGCGCATTGGGTCGAATTAGATGCGAGAGCACAAGAAGGTGAGCAGACCATTGTCCACCTTCGAACTGCTGCTGCTCTTGAACATGATACGGCATACATGGTGGTCATACGCGGTCTGAATGACTTGAATGGCGAACCTATCCAACCTTCTGCCGCACTCAAAGCACTAATCGGAGGAGAGGTTACTAATGCAGAGGACATTGAATCGAGGAGATCTGTGTACAATAACTACGTCGATGTTGCTGAGAGTCAGATTGGAGTCGACAGGGACGATATTCAGGCCCTATGGTCGTTTCACACAGCATCTATTGAATCGGTCATAGGCCCTATCTTGTCGATGAGAGATGACGCTTTGCAAAGAATAGGAGACGGTCTTGGATGTACGATTAATTCCGATGGAGTAGAAGACAACTTCGGAGGCGATGGCATGATTTACAGAAGGGTAAGAGGCACGTTCACAGCGCCTCAGTACCTATTGGAAGACCGGCCCCCGACGTTACTATCAAGAGACTCATCATACAACCCTGTCTTCGTGGAGAATAGGGAGGTCCCATTCACCTTGATTATCCCTATGTCCCTATACAACTCAACTGAGCCTGGTGCTTTGACCGTATTTGGGCATGGTTTCCTTGGAACAGGAGAGGGTCATGTCAGTAGCGGCCTCAGGGAGTGGGGCGAGATATACGAAACGGCCCTCCTGGCTACGGATTTCTACGGGTGGAGCTCGGACGATCATGATGGTATCTCGATGGGTATAATGGATGGATACTACTTCACCCATCAATCGGACAGGTTACAGCAGGCAATGGTCAATCATGTAGTAATGATTAGGACATTCAAGGGAATCTGTTCTGATTTGCCTGAGATGCAAGACGATAACGGGCGTCTTCTTGTCAATACTTCAGAGGTTTACTATACGGGCTATTCACTTGGAGGGAATAGAGGAGCGTCTTTGCTTGGACTTTCCCCCGACGTCAGTCGAGGAGCATTGTGGGTCGGCGGAGCTGCATTCTCTCACCAAATTGAGAGATGCACGCAATACGATCAGTTCGATGATTTGATGGAAAGCGTGATCGGATATCCATCTCAGCTCGATAGAGCCGTTGTTATCTCCATAATCCAATCTCTATGGGATGCCACAGATACGAATACGTGGTCAACTCTTTCGAACGGTTTGGAAGGTAGAATCGATCCTTTCGAGATGCTGTACATCGGATCTATAGGAGATCTCCAGATTTCCAACATATCAACGAGTCGTGCACTTCGAAATGCAGATGCTTCTATTCTTTCCAGCTCCTCGATATTGCCTTACGGCATGCCCGTCATAGACGGTGGAGAGGGCGCAACAGGAAATATTGGGGTGTATTTTGATGGCGGTTTCAGCCATGCTCCCGTGGAGAATCTACTAGGTCAGGAGCCGCATCCAGCGCACAACTGGGTGGCAGGTGTTGAAGCGGCCCACAGCATGGCGTTCGGCTACCTTTACGACGGGTTTGTGGAAGATCGGTGCGAAGGATCTTGCATCTATGATGCGAATTAGCCGACTGGTTCTCCGCCTTCCCCCATGAATGCAAGTCTTCGAAATGCATCCATTTCGATCATGGTCTCAATCACAGACGCCTGCATAGTTGGACCCAAAACTGTGAGTATGGCGATTTCGTCGGTTATGGTGGACATCATTCTAGCAGTTTCCCGGATCCTCCACCCCTCTAACGAAATTCTGTCCTCTAAATCGATCATTTCGACAGTCCAGCCACCGGATGCATAGAGGTCTGCAGTTGCTTGGTCGCTAGTTATCAGAACGCCTGGTGGGCCATGGTAAGCCTCAGCGTGAGTTACCCATCTAGGAGGGTCGTCGATATCAGGTATACCAACGATTTCTGCATCGAAATCGAGTTCTCTGAGGCTTGCCTTCAACATTTTCTCGCGTTCCTCGGCATCCCATGGGTTACTCAGATTCTGTGGTTTATTGGTTGAACCTATGGCTATTCTCAAGGGCATGTCTGGTGCGTTTTTCTCTCTCCACTCTTCAGCGGAAGACAATAATGACGCGTGTCCCCTGTGAACCGGCTGAAAGCGGCCTAAAACGACACATGCCTCGGGGATTGTCTCGTGAGGCGTCATCCCATCCCCCCCATATCCCGCAAAGTGAGGCCGTCAATTAGCCATTCGGAGGGCGGTGTTTGTTCCATTCCAAGCATCAACCTCCCTGATCCTTTACTGATGGCTGTTGAAATACGATGTAGTTCCGATGAAGCGGCCCTATGGGCGGACATAGTAGACATCAGGTGAGGGTCATCTCGACTTTCAACAGGTGCTCCGAGGTCGTCTCTACGCGACATCCAATCTCGAGTCACTTTGTCGACATACTCCCCCCTGCTAAAATTGGATAGGCTTGATGCCAGGTCCAACCATAATTCAAAATCGAGTAAGTCGTTAATTGACATCTCTCTTGAAACGTATGGCTCGATGTACAAATATGCACGTGCATCCCAACAAGTCCATTCAGCCACAGATGCCCAAGAGCCGATGCAGTAAAGTGCTGATAATCTGGCATCCAGTGGTTCGATTTCAAGAATCGAAGTTGCCTCCGCGTCGCCTGAAGAAGAATCCCATGCATCCAGGATATCTCCTTCGACATCTACTGAGAACGGTCTGTGAATAGAATCCAAGGGGCTGGGCCTATCGCTGCGCATTTCTTGCCTTTCCATCTTCAAGAAGAGATCGATTGGCTTCATTGAGAGGATTGCATCAAAGCATTCCCCATCAATTAACCTCAGGACGATCTTGGGCATGCATGTGCGTGGAAGTGAAGTCGTTTGGTTGTATGGTGGAGTCAGGTGTGGGTTGTATTTCAAATGGATTGGACCTTCCGAGCACCCATGGTAGAGCGCATACAAGTTCAATCTCGCTCTCCATTTGAGATTCACCACATACTCACAGGTTTGGAATACACGCCTCAAATTGTAATTGAGGCTGAGTTATATCTTCCGAAAGGCGAAGGGCCGTTTGGTTGCGTAGTTGCGCATCATGGAAGCAAAGGTTGGGCAGCCCATCATAGCGACCACATGGAGAGTTGGATTGACGCTGGTATCGCGGTTTGCAAAGTGAATTCATTCGCTTCAAGAGGAGTTGATTCGACTGTTGACGACCAGCTTTCAGTAACTCATGCGATGATGCTTGTTGATGCATTCAGAACGCGTTCACTGTTATCTCAAGACCCTAGAATTGGAAAGATAGGCATTGCAGGTTGGAGTCTTGGTGGCACTGTTGCCCTATATTCAGCGTGGTCTCCTATTATCGATATTCTGGGAGCCAATTTCGATGCCCATTTGCCGTTTTATCCAGCGGCTCATATCCGGCCAGAGATTCAAAATTGGTCTGATTCGCCTATTTTGATTATGCACGGGGAAGCCGATGACTGGACTCCGATTCATCTGGTTGAAGAGTTGATCACTCAGCTTCCAAATGCTACCTTGCATGCATATCCAGACGCGCATCATGGATTCGACAGTGAGAAGGAGTTGACACTTCTTCCAAGGGCAGTTCGCCTAAGGAAAAGAACCGCAAGAATAAGCAAGAATGGATACATGTCGGGAGAATTATTTCCTGGTATTCGATTGCCCCTGAATGAGCGTTGGCAACGAAAATGGGTTATTCGAATCTTACGAAACAGAGGGGCCCATGTGCAAGGCAATCCCTCTGCTCGTGCTGATTCCCTTGAGAGGGGCAAAGATTTCTTCGTAGAGCAACTTTCCCAAGACTGTTAGCAATTTCAAGAAGAGGATGACTGGCTTCATTGAGAAAATAGTTCAAATTAATCCACATAGAATAATCATGAAGATATCTTGGATACGCATGTGCGCGTAAGGGAATCGTTTGATTGTATGATGGAGCCACATATGTGCTGTCTTGAAGAACCGGAGGCATGACCACGGGTTGTCGCCATGGCAACTATCGATGAGCAGATTCAGGCTCTTGAAGAGGAGATTACCAAGACGAAATACAACAAGGCGACCCAAGGACACATAGGGAAGTTGAAGGCGAAAATCGCTGCTCTCAAAGAACGAAAAGAGAAGGCTCAGGCCAAATCCGGAGGTGGTGCACCGGGTTTTGAGGTAAAGAAATCAGGAGATGCAAGCGTTGCTCTAGTTGGATTCCCTTCTGTCGGCAAATCCAGCCTGATATCGCAGCTCACAGGTGTTGAATCCGAGGCAGGGGCATTTGCATTCACTACTCTGACATGCATACCCGGGCTAATGGAACACAGAGGGGCGAAGATACAGATTCTTGATCTTCCTGGGCTGATTAAAGGTGCGAGCGAAGGGAAAGGGAGAGGTCGTGAAATTCTGAATGTTATTCGCTCATCCGATATGGTGCTCTATGTTCTTGATCCGTTCCAAGAATCTCATTTCAATGTCCTAGATCATGAGCTTTGGAAATCTGGGATGCGTCTTAATCAACCGAAACCTCAGGTTTTCATCAGGAGAACGGACAGAGGAGGAGTTGTGGTTCGTTCCACTCTCGGGCAGTCTAATCTCTCAGAAAGAGAGGTTCAAGACATAATCAGATCATTCGGGATAGTATCTGCCAACGTTGTGCTGAGATCGGATGCTACTGACGATCATATCGTAGATACTCTGGCAGGTAACAGAATCTATTCCCGTGCTGTTGTGGTGATCAATAAAGTGGATCTAGCCACTGAATCGGACATGGAAAAGGCGGAGTCGATGGTGCCTGATGGTTGGTCGATTCTCAGAGTTTCTGCAAAGACGGGCGAAGGGATTGAAGAAATGAAGGATTTCATCTATGAGAATCTGGGCTTCATGTCGATATATCTGAAGCCACAGGGACAGGAGGCAGACCTGGTGGAGCCATTAATCGTAAAGGATGATTCAACAGTCAGGGAAATCTGTGTTAAACTGCACAGAGATTTCGTCAGGAAGTTTCGATATGCACGAGTCAAGGGTCCGAGTGCAAAATTTGACTGGCAAAGAGTTGGACTTGACCATAGGCTGTCCGATGGAGATTTACTATCCATCATCACAAGAAGATGATTTTAGATGGAAGGGGGTCTTTTCAGAGGCGTGGCGAGGGATGCAGACATCATCCCTCGCGCCGAGATGCGCTCTCTTATTGAGCATCTGAAAAGTCGCGCCCGCAGTTTCTCGATACTTTTCATTGTGGCTCTGATCATCGGATACCCCCTTGCAGAGCGAATGATATCTTGGGCAGCCAATAATGCAGAATGGCGTCCGGACGGGGTCGGCATAGTAATCATACAACCGCTTGAGCTGATTCTTCTGAAGCTAAGAATATCAGTCCATATTGCTCTCGGGGCTACGATGTTAGCATTGATTTTTGATCTTGCATGGAATGGGAGAGAGATTATTGCCAGAGGAAAAAGGACTACGCCGGAAGAAGGGAGTGTTCTGAGGCTTGCAGGTGTCTGTTTGGCATCAGTTGCGTTGGCAATGATGGGTCTTTTCTATGCGAATTCGATATTGATTCCATTTCTTCTAGAGTACCTTGCTGCCGATTCAATTTCTTCTGGGCTCGATGCAACCTGGCGTATAGGTTCATGGCTAGGATTCATTGTAGGCCTACTTACAGCATCAGCAATCGGGTTTCAAGTCCCCCTGGTTGCTTTCATGCTCATACGATCTAATCTAATATTGGCAGAAACGATCATCAGGAATAGATCTGTCCTATGGTTCTCAGCACTAGCTATTGGTGCATTTCTGTCTCCCCCTGACCCCCTTTCCATGTTCCTGGTTGGTGGCCCGGTAGTCGTCTTGCTGGAGATTGCCATCATATTAGAACGAGTCACGAATCCTTCAGGATGAGTCTTCTATCCCACGGTTCCTTGAATCCTCTGCACGAGCATCTTCTCTGCCCGAATCGACATCAACCATACGCATCAGGAATGTTCCTGCTATTATGAGCAGGCATAGGCTAGCAACGCCCACGCGGCTATCGTACATAGTTGTCATAAATGCATAAATCGCTGGTCCGAGAAGTGCGGCTACTTTGCCGAAGAACCCGAAGAACCCGAAGAATTCCGCACTTCTGGTTTCAGGCACCATCTGGCCGAATAAAGATCTCGCCAATCCCTGGGAGCCTCCCAGCAAGGCTCCAGCCATACATCCTAGCAGAAGGAATTGGTACATGACACTGAATCCGAGAGGTTCCCAGAGTTTGTCCCTGACAGTCTCAGGCACGAAATCCAATGGTCCATCCCCTAGACTGGTGGGGTGTTCATCTCCGAGGGCAATATGGCCATCTAAGGAGCCCCCGGTTACACTGGCACTGAATCTTGTTTCCGAGAAGTCCTCGAAGAACATCTCAATTAATTGGGTATCGGCAGTAGAAGCTGCCCTGTATTCGTCAGATTCGATATCAGGATTATTGAATTCGTAAATCGTTCGATCGTCGTAATTATCGTCTTCGTGTATGGGCATGACATTGAGCCACTTCGTTGCCCAATCCTGCTCGGATTCATCGACGGATAACTTCAGTGCGAATGCTGTTTCTCCGACTGTGATGTCGTATTCGGATGTGTCTTCATTCCAATCATACTGGAAATCGTACTCTGAATGTTGAGAGAGTTCCAACGGTGCGAATGAAAGCGCGGCCGTCACCACGACGACCCAGCCAATCAAGGAAATTGTCAAGGCTGATTTCGTACTAGTAGCCTCGGCCAATTTTGTGAATCCTATCGCACAAGGGGCTGCAACGAACTGGATGACCAATATTGTAGCTATCAGCGCAGTAGTTGTGAGGCCTAACACAGATATGCCGTAGATTCCTGCTAATGCAGTCACTGAGTTTATGCCATCGATGAACAAGAAGTAGGCGAACATGTAGATGAACAATGTCTTGAATTTCCGCCATTCGGAGAAGGTCTTCTTCAACTCGCTGAATGCAAGTTTTGCTGATTGATTGATTCCGAGGCTCTCCATCTCATTCTCAATTTCCGGTTCAGGCACATACTTGAATGTAAACATTGCAAAACCGAGCCACCACGCTCCTGAGGACGCCATCACGAAGGGAATGAGCCAACTAGGGTTTGATCCAGCACCATCCACGATGAATGTAATCATAAGAAGATGGATGAGCAGTAATACTCCTCCTCCAAAATATCCGTATGCGAATGCCTTGTTGGATATTGCATCCATCTCATCGTCCGTACCCATATGTGGTAGCAATGCATTGTAGAATACTCCTGCACCATTTAATCCGATGTTGGCTAACAAGAACATGACGAATATCCAGACCCACTGCAACGAGATATCGAACAATGGAGCGAAGGCGAGAGCAATGGTTGACCCTGCCCCGAGGTAGGTCAGTATTCTGAGCCACCACATCTTGATCGCTCGCCTATCTGCGATAACCCCTAGAGATGGACTTGCAATCGCTACCAGAAGTGCTCCGATCGCGACTGCGACGCTCCATACAGCGTCTGAGGTCATGTCGCGGCCAAGAATTTCGGCCTCCAGGCCATTTGCCTTGAGGAAGAGGTAAGCGAACCACGCAGGGAGGACCGCGGTCGTCACGGATGTCTCGAATGCTGATTTACCCCAGTCATAGAATGCATAACCGCGTACTGATTCAGGATTTGATTGACGGTCTAAAGTGGCTCCTTGCATATTGCTGCCTCAGCATCCAATATGTATGAGAGGGTATGAGCGTTGTCACTGCGCCGGGAACATTGAATGCACTAAGTTGCACTCACTGACCCCTCGGAATCAGTATTTATTCGATAAGCGAATAAATTTTTGATAGGCTAATTGATGGCCTTCATTACTCTCAGCGAGAATATGGTTGGAGGGGTTTGGAAGAAGCCGAGGGAAAATTCCATCGAAGCCCTGTTGTACGGTATTGAACACGCGGATGGGGTTGAAATGGACCTCAGACTGACGGCAGACGGCGAGGTAGTTATCCATCATGATCCGAGAACTTCTGGCGGCCTGTATCCCGAATCTAGCGATTATAGCGAGATTGCACAGCATTCCGATCGATTTGAAGATCTCTTGTCAAAAGAAGATTTCACATCAAGATGGGTCGATGAGGGCCGATTCGTCTGTCTCGAATTGAAGGCACCTCATCCATCTTCTGGGGCTGGTGGCGGGTGGTTTAGAGGCGCTGCCATGAGACGTCACATGAGTGAACTGATGCAAAAGGTAAGAGAAATGATCGAATATGAGAGTGTTCCCGTTTCTTCCACGGTCTTCTACTCCTTCGACCCATGCATAACGAAAGTAGCAGAGAGTCATTCTGGAGATTACCGTCATGCTAGACTCATGCCAAAATTAAGGCAATGGGGCGGATGGAAAGTTCAGAGAGCTGCAGCATTCCCGTCGTTCATCTCTACTTCTGTGCCGCGGATGTTATCTCGACAGAGAAAATTGGGTGCGCCTATGCTTCCGCTCGCCTTGGAGTATCTTGAAGGATGGACTCGCCATATCCCCCTCGGGTCGTCTGTTGGGTTGAAAGGAAGAGGGCTTCAACGCTTCAATGAGATAAGAAAAGGACATCCCGTCTATGTCTGGCCTGCGCCGTTGGACGTAGAGCCTCGTTTATTGGGTGCGGGGCTATCATGCATATCGGACACCATGGATTCAAATTTACAGTATCCAGGAGGATTGGAGAGGTGCATGAGGCCCGCAACGATGCCTGAAATTGAAGGGGATCGAATGCCTTGGAATGAAATTTCCAAAGAAGAGCGTAGAGGGGTTGTTCAAAAATGGCGTAAGCGTTGGTCATGGAGTGCAACTCCAGAAGAGTTGGACGAGATATCAACAGCCAGTACACTCCCTTGGGAAGCACCTCGTTTGATAGGTCACAGAGGAGTCGGTAAAGATCCTGGAACACTATGACTCAAGACGCCTATGTGGTTGATTCTCAGCCAGATACTTGGGTCTGTAGATTGGAACTCCACGACCTCCCCGTGCACTTCGCTCATCGAGTATTTGTGCAGTTATTCCCGCTACCCTAGACCATCCGAAGAATGTCGTATAGTACTCTGGTTTCCTGAATCCTACAGACTGAAGCAGCGATCCACTGGCAATGTCCACATTGGGATATGGGTTGGATATCTTAGGTATCTCTGAGAGTATTGGCGGGACCACCTTGCGGAGAGATTTTACAATTTTGAAATCAGCATCATTTGGACAGACCTCTTCGCCGAGTTGAATGAGTAGCCTTGCACGGGGATCTTCCGCACGGAGTACCCCGTGTCCGAAGCCGTATATTGGTCTCTTTGCAGCTAGTTCACCCCTCACGAATGCTTCAATCTCTTCCTCATTACTAGTCCCAATTCGCTTTACAAATTCAAGACATGATTGATTTGCTCGTCCGTGTAATGGGCCGGATAAAGCACTCATTGCAGACGATATGGAAGCATATATGGAAGCCCTTCCGGATGCGACGGCCTTTCCGGAGAATGTCGAAAGATTACCGCCTCCGTGGTCCATGTGAAGTATGAAAAAGAATCTCAAAACTCTATTCATCCTCTCTGCTTCATCGCCGTCTACTCCGAGCATGTGCGTGAAATTCTCTACAAGTCCGAGTTGCGGTCGTGAATCTCTTGTTTCCTGCATGTTGCCGCCCCTCAGCAGAAATATTCTGGCCATCAATTCAGGCATCCTGGCAATGAGGTTCATGGCATCAGTACGCAAATCGCCCGTTGTATCCGATGCGCCAAGGGCGAGTATTCCAATTGACAACCAATCCATTGGGTGTCCAGAGCCAGGAGTTAGTGATTCAAGTACCCGTAAAGCCCCAGTTGGCATATTTTCTGCACGATGGGCAAGTTCCGCTCGGAATGCCTCACTTTCCTCTTCAGTGGGAAGTCTCTTGTTAAACAGAAGGTAGATTACATCCTCTTCTTCTAAATCGACTAAATCTTCGACAGGATATCCGACATAGTGTACCCCATCCAAAGGATCCACGAATGAGGTCTGGCACGTTCCAACGGGGACGCCTCTTAGCCCAGAGTCGATATTCTCACTCCGAATTTGGAAAATTGGCTCTCCATCGTCTCCCATAATACGGGGGCTGGGATTGGTCTGTGATAATCTCTCCGATAGAATATCATCTTTTATCACGAGTCATATCAGTCCAATTTCTCTTCCAACCTCTTCAAACTTTGAAAGGACCTCGTCGATATCTTCGCGTGTTAAGCCAGATGACATTTGAGTTCTTACCCTGGCCTTGTCTCTTGCGACCATTGGAAAGACAATCGCCCCGACCATGACTCCCCTTTCTCTCAATTTTCTCGATAATTGCTGGGCTACCCTGCTTTCCCCACACATAACTGGTATGATGGGGGTTGTTGATACCCCTGTATCGAATCCAAGGGAAGAAAGCTCATCTCGGAAATAATTCGTATTCGACCATAGCCTCTCTACGTGTTGTGGCTCGTCTCTTAGAACCTCTATCGAGGCCTTCTGAGCCGCTGCAACGCCGGGCGGCTGGCTTCCCGAGAGAAGCCATGATCTACTATGGTTCAATGCGTAATTCCTCAAATCCTCTGATCCTGCGATTATGCCGCCTTGGACTCCCAATGCCTTGGAGTATGAGCCTCCTTCAACAGTTACTCTGCCTTGGAGTTCGAAATGTGCCACTATGCCTCTGCCTCCGCCCAGAACTCCTTCGCCATGACAATCATCAACCATGACCATAGCATCATAGTCTTCAGCCAGATCCACTATCTCATCCAGTGGGGCGATATCGCCGTCCATGCTGAATACGCCGTCTGTAATAATCAATTTACGATCAGCTGACCTGCCTTCCCTCAGGGCGTTCTCAAGACCGCTCATGTCATTATGGGGGTACACCGACCTCTGGGCCTTAGTCAAACGAACGCCATCGATTATCGAGCCATGATTTAATTCGTCTGAGATGATGAGGTCTTTTTGCCCCCTGACAAGTGTCGGAATCAGACCAACATTTGCGGTGTATCCTGCTGAATAAATCAAGGAAGCTTCGACGCCCTTGAATTCGGCAGCAATCCTCTCGGCTTCTAAGTGCAGATCCAAGGTCCCGGCAATTGCCCTCACTGAGCCTGATCCAGCACCATACTTCTTGGTCGCCTCTATGGAGGCTGAGACGACTTTCGGATGGGTTGTGAGGTTGAGGTAATTGTTCGCGGACAGCATTATCATTTCAGAGCCATCAACGTTGCATCTGGGCGCATTCGCAGATTCAAGAGTGGGCGGGTCCCACGCTAAACCTTGTTCTACAAGCTCTTCATAGCGGTGCTTCATCCATGACAGGTCTGCCGCCATGCTTTGTCATGGAATAGGGAGTAAATGGCTGTTGCCAATCAAGTTATGAATAACGAACAATGAAATGTTGGTTCTAGAGTCGAACATCATGACCCTGTACGATACAATGGCCAAAGCACTAGATCAGAGAGACGCAAGTATGTACACTGACCTGTTCCATGGCGACTACAAGTTCGTCAGACATCAGACTGGCACATCGATGGACAGGGAGCAGATGATCGAGATGATGGAAATGATGATGGCGAACGAAAAGGTCGTTGTCCGCGATGCCAGATGTGTCTATGAAAACGATGAGATACTAGTCGAGCACTCAATAATGGACTTCCCGGATGGGACCACAGAAGCTGTGATGAGCGTCCATATTCTCAAAGACGGGTTAATTATTCGCACTGAAACTGGTGCTACGCTGATTTCGAAGTAGTCGGAAAAGATTACGACCATGCACAGTGATTGCAAGAATATTGTGAGGCATACGTAGGGAGTGTGAGGTCATGAAGCAAACAAGAATACAGGGCAAGGTGGCGAGTGGCCTCGGGAGAGCTCAGATTTTCATGTCCCAACCGCATTATCAAGATCAGTTCAGAGATGTGCTGGGTGCAACAGCATGGCCTGGAACTTTGAATATCGAGGTCATAGGTGAAAATCTGGAAGCGTACACTGGCCTACGAGCCGTGGCTGGGCTGTGTGATGGCGATAATATCGAGGGCGTAGAACCTCATCGGATAAATGGTTTTGAGAGGGAGGGACGCTCATTTGGAGGGGCCACTGCATTCCTGGCCTCAATATCGAAAGATGGTTCTTCTTGGCATGAGTGCGCGATACTCATCCCAGACCTTACACGGCATACTGAGACTGCTGAAATAATTGCAAGTTCATTTCTCAGAGAGTTGCTCCCCGTCAATGATGGAGACTTTGTTTCCTTGCTCGTCAAGTGAACCTAGATGTCCAATCGGACTCAAGAAGCGTGTGTATCTCAGATAAAGCCGTAGCACGCCAGCGTGCTATGGCCCTGGGGTCTGAATTGATCGGAGGCGCGTGGAATGGCAATTCAGGGAGAGGTGCGACCCACGTGGAGGGGATGTCCCTATGATGGATGTTCCAGAGTAACAGTGCGTCAGCCGGGGCTCTGCCTAAATCTCTAGCAAGGCCAGGATTCCCAAGGGCATCAACAATTTCACCGATACTTGAATTTGAGTTATTTACTGCATTGATGGCTGAAGCCATTCTCCTAACCTGATTCCAAAGGAATGACTCGGCTGTAACTGTGAATCCGACGATTCCGCCATCTTCGCGCCTCCAGAGTGCGCACTCATCCACAGTCCTGATGGGGGACCTGTCCGGATCTGGCCTCGAGAAGGCTGAAAAATCATGTTTTCCGGAGAAAATAGAACATATTTCTTCCAGAATGTCTTGATTCGAGTCATTTTTCCAACCATGAATCATATCTAGGCGATACAGATAGGTTCGAGAAGATGCTAGTCGGATTGGCAAGGAAGATTTTCTTCTAGAAACGCCCCATACGCATAGCTGCGATGATAGTCTATCCCCAATAGCCCTAATGATTCTAGACTCATCCAAGTTCTTCATGAGTGACGGTTCGAGTTCCAGATCGATTAAATTCATTCTCGCACTCACGCCTGCGTCGGTTCTCGACGATAGGCGTATTTTTGCATTCTCAGACCAGTTCAATTCTTCGATGATGGCCTTTATTTCGCCTTGTACTGTGGGCATATCGGGTTGTATTTGCGACCCGCTATACGCTGCACCGTGATAGCCTACTGCGAGGATGAAACTCTCGGCTTCTTGGCCGGGCCACACATTTACTCCTCGACCAAGTGCTCCATTGCTTCTTCGACAGAAGAGAAACCTAATCCTAGGATGGCAAATTCTATTGCAACGGGAATAAATTGCCTTGCAAACTGCTCGCTTCGATCATAACCAACCTTAACATCAATACAATCGATTAATTGTTTAGCAGCTTCATAAAGATGGAATGAAACATCGACATCTTCTGTTTTCTTACCAAGCTCAATCAGTTTTTTGAATTCTCGAATCGCCATAGGGACGCGATCGAACTCGATAAGAGCATTTGCAAGCGCAGCCTGGTACTCAGCATTTTCTGGTTCTAAACCAGCCGCTCTTTTGAGATAAGATTGAACTTTGCCCTCATTTATTCTATCATTCCCTTTTTCATCGAAATTTCCATTTTCTTGTATCTCAAACATTGCTGCTTCTGCCCAGCCGTGATATCCAGCAGGGTCATCCGGAAAACTGCTTACATGCTCCTCGAAGATCGACATTGCCGTCATGTAATCGCCCCGAGTGATGTGTTGTGCGGCTATTGTGATGATATCTTCTTCGGACATGTGAATCCCTCGTACTACAACCCAGATGCTTTCGGTTATCAACGATATGCTTGTACCCAGAGAAATATCAGGCCCATTTACGACATCCGAAATGCATCAGATGTCTGATTAATTAGGAGGTGGATTTTCTCAGGAGCGTGAATTCCGTAGATGCACGACTCTGGCTCATTCACCGCTTTCGGCCTAGTTCTTTTGAACGAGAGGAATAGGCCAATCCCTGAGAATAATTTCCGTGCCCCTCCGGACGACTCGTCATTTGGTGTGTCATTGGTTACTCCTGCTGCTACAGAAGTCGAGTCGGATGCAATATTCAGGCCTGAGGCTGTGAGTATCTGTATAGTTCCGAATCTGAGCAATCTGCTGGTGATGGACGTCTCAACGATGAGATTCTCGATTCGATCATATCCGATGCTCTGGCTATTTGCATCGAAATACATGAATCGTTTGATGAGGTGTATCCGGCGATCTGTTATTGCATATGTGAATGCTCTTTGGTAAACCGCCGTGAATGCAATCAGAACCCCTGCAAACATAGGACTTAACAGGAAATAGTAGCCATTACTCCAACTAGGCAGGGGAAAATCTCCATCTCCGAAAAGGCCAACAATGTTCATACCGATCTCCAAGGAAACCCAAAGAGCTGGCACCAAGGCTGCAAAAACAACCCACGTTATAGTCCACTTTCCAGAGGTAGGCCCATTGGAAAAATGGATTATTTTTGCAAGTATTAGCATGACCAACATGAGACCGAAGACACCTGAAAGGTCTGCACCGAGATGAAGCGTCTTGATTACAAATGCCATCTGACCTTCTCCCTGTGGTCTTTCAGATATATTCGCCCACCAGAAAAACAAGTACAAACCCCCCATCAAGCCTCCTAGCACGTATCTCCCATACATGCTACGTGCAGTAGGGTGGCCCATCCAGAGGATTTGCTCGGAATCTGTCAACGTAGGTATTCTGTTCCTGGTGGCCTCACTGTTGAGTTGGTCGCCGGCATTGGCCATGATTATCGAGATATTTCATTTCAATTTAGGATTCCCCAAGCATGCTCTGCATTGCCACGTATCCATTTGAAATCTGAGATATTCCTGTCACCAGCCTCATCGGATAGGAGGATATGCTCTACTTCGAGAGGGTACTCGTTGTACGTGAGGTGGCTTGTGAGGCCTGCTCTTGTGGGTTGATCGAAAGTCCAATGCGCCCTTGAAGTGGCCCTTACTTGGAGTTCTACGTTTACCCTGTCGTTGTGGAGTCTTATCCTGAATCTTGGGAGTACTGAACCATCTGAATCCCTCAGTGCGTTTGGCTCATCTGGGCGAATGAGTTCAATCGATCCTTGTTCGAGTTTCTCAGTGGTTCCCCTGGACCGATCGTGCATCAGACCCCTGGCATTACTTGGCCACCTGATTGAATCCCTTTTGGACCAAGGTACCGAATCTTTCTTCGCCATCGACCCTGAGATGTGCGGCAAGAACCAGTCCAGATACGTCCCATCATCAAAATGAAGAAATCCCCAGAACCATGGTACGCTAGGAGCTTGTACGGTTACCTTCTGAAAGTATGCTGAACCTTCTACAGCCTCTCCATCTATCGATACGTTGGCTTTCATAGCGTGTATTCTGAGGATATCGTACCCCATCCCCATTGCGTAGACGTTGTTCGCATATGTTGCGCTGCTTGGACGTTCCCACCAAGGGGTCAATTCTGCCTCGAAGGATTTTGGAAGATCGGGATTA
>DATW01000004.1:0-1594 GCA_002504845.1 Euryarchaeota archaeon UBA250
GCTTAGATCGAAGGGTGCAAGAGGAGAAATTAGGATAATCCCGACTGGATTTGAGCCCCCTCAGGATTCTCGTAGGCGTCCTGAAAGGACTCCTGAAGGGCCGTTCTTGCTTTATCTTTCACGCCTGACTAAGCAGAAAGGCGTTGACATCCTGCTCGATGCATGGGGTTCCATGGACGATAACGAGCGTAATGGGCATGCAATGGTAGTTGCAGGAACTGGACCCATGGAGCAGGATGTGATCGATGCCTCTAATTCACCTTCTGAATCTGATCTTCATCACCTGGGGCTCGTTGACGAGGAGGAGAAGTCATGGCTATTGGAAAATGCATCGGGTCTTGTGCTTCCTTCACGATTTGAAGGATTACCTGCAATATTGCTAGAGGGGGCATGGGCTGGACTCCCAGTTGCCATGGCAGATGTTAACGGGTTGGGTGATTTTGTCGAAAAGGGTGGTTTCGGAATCACATTTCAATCAAACAGTTCGATGCAATGTAAACTTGCAATGTTGCGCCTATCCATGGCTGATGATAAGCAGAAGATTTCATGGTCCAAAAATGGTCGTAATCTAGCAGAAATGTACCTATGGCCCAAGGTGGCTGACAAGATCGAAGCAGCCTACAATGATGCTGTAAACAAGTGATTCTCTGCTGAATCGAGAGCAGATATGCTCCGGAAGCGACAATAAGTATCTTGCTAGAGGAAGCAGCATGCAAACTCGACTGGCGGTCGGGTCGGAAAGCAAACCAAGCCTACTAGTGGCCAAGGGATGTTTCGAACCGATGGGTGGTGCCGAGCGTGATCTCATCAGAGTCATTCCAGCCTTGTGTGAACGTTTTATGGTCACAGTCACCACGCTGAGACCTTCGGAGGAGCTCGTGAATATATGCTCCGATCTCAGTATCGATCTCCTTCAGCCGGAGAAACCGTGGATAGTACCTCGGGGAGGATTGAATGAAATCTTACATAGGAAGCAAAGAGGATCGTTTCAGCAGTGGGCTTCAATTCCAGGGATAAAGGAAAGAATATCCGATGTGGATGGAGTCCACCTTGTCAGCGGAGATGGCTCACTGGGCATACTACGTCTTATCGATTCATCTAAATCCGTACATGTCCACTATCTGGAGCCTGATCGTGGTTTATACGAGGATGTGCTCCATCTTGATGTCAGAGGCCGGCCCAGAAGACCTCTTTTCCTTACTCGTATCGCACTTTCTTTTGCTAAATTCTCTGACAAAAGAATGGTGAAAAAGATGGCTTCATCGCCTAATGTTGTTATTTCTGCTAACTCGTCATATAGTGCTGATAAGTTTCTTTCTACCTATGGATTTGAAGCAGGAGTAATTCGACCTAATGTCTCTTCCAAAGAATTTTCCAGGAAGGAGACGGACAGAGAGGAAGGAGCATGGAAAGAAGTGGAGGACCTTCCCGAACCACCATGGGTGGTCACCATAGGCGGTTTCAATTGGGTGAAGGGCATTTGGGAATGCATCTCCATGTTGAAAGGTTCAGAAGTTGGACTAGCCATTATCGGGAGGGGTTCGGATGAAGACCTCTACGCCTTGAGAGAACATGCCAAAAGTTGTGATGTGGA